>JAFZNI010000081.1 GCA_017551005.1 Prevotella sp. | reverse complement strand
TGGTGACACTGGGTCACACCACCAACCTCTCAGAGTTTGAACTTCATTTCCGTGCTGTGATGGGTCTGCCTATCGCTGGCATCCATCTGGAGCATGCTGGTGCTTCGGCTGTGATCCTCTCGCCAAAGGAGGCTAAGACACCCGTTGACCGTTCGCTGCTCGACTATAACTTCGTGGATGCCCTTAACGAGGATCGCACCCGCATCCGTATCTTTGGTAAGCCCGAGGCCCACAAGGGTCGTCGTATGGGCGTCGTACTTTGCTATGGTGAGGTGGGCGACGATGTGAACGCTCTGCGTGATAAGGCCAAGCGCCTCGCCAAGACCGTACTGGGCACCGATCCCTATACCAAGTTCGAGCACTAAGCGTGTCGCACACCATGAACCGCTTGGATATAAAGATCATTGAACTGCCAAAGATTACCGATCCGCGTGGTAATCTGACGTTTGCTGAGGCCCAGTCTGTGGTGCCTTTCGATATCAAGCGGGCCTATTGGGTCTACGATGTACCTGGCGGAGAGAGTCGTGGCGGTCATGCCCATAAGCAACTCCGTCAGTTTGTCATCGCCCTGAGCGGTTCTTTCCATGTGACACTCGACAATGGCTACGAACGTAAGACCGTATTGCTGAACCATCCCTGGCAGGGATTGTTGATAGAGACCAACATCTGGCGCACGCTCGATGACTTTTCGTCAGGAGGCGTCTGTCTGGTGTTGGCCTCTGAGCATTACGATGAAAGCGACTATATCTACGACTACGACGAGTTCCTGAAGTATATCGGATGTTCCAGATAAAGCGGTATACACCGGCTTTTGCCAACGAATGGAATCAGTTTGTGGCAGCATCGAAGAACGGCACTTTCCTCTTCGATCGCCGATATATGGACTATCATGCCGATCGCTTTCAAGACCATTCCCTGTTGTTTTATCTAGGTGAACGCTTGTTGGCCGTCTTGCCAGCCCATCAGTCTGGCGATACACTCTGCTCGCACAATGGCCTCACGTATGGCGGTTTGGTGATGAGCCCTCGTTTGACGGTGGTTCAGACCATGCATCTGTTTCGTGAACTGAACGACTATCTGCGTGCCGAGGGTTTCCGTCATGTCAGTTATAAGTGCATCCCCTGGATTTATCATCGTCTTCCTGCCGAGGAAGATCTCTATGCGCTCTATCATGAGTGCAGGGCCCGAATGGTGGCGAGGGATTTTGCCACCGATGTGTTCCTGCATGGCGATATGCGATGGGAGCGTGTGCGCCGTCGTGGCGTCAGCCGAGCCCAGAAGGCTGGGGTTATGGTTGAGCGCTCCGATGACTATGCTGCATTCTGGGAGGTGCTTTCGCAGAACCTACAGACGAAATATGGCGTCAAACCCGTGCATACCCTGCAGGAGATTACTCTATTGCATAGCCGATTCCCGGAAAACATCCAACTCTATCAGGCCGTCAAGGATGGCGTGGTTGTTGGGGGCGTAGTGCTGTATGTCACACCTCAGGTGGTCCATGCCCAGTATAGTTCTGCCACGCCCGAGGGCAAAAAGTTGGGTGCCATCGACTTGCTATACAGCCGTATTTTCAAAGACTACGGGAACTATCCTCACTTTGACTTCGGACGTTCTACGGAGCATCCCGATGGCAGTGGCCTCAATGAGCAACTGGTGTTCCAGAAGGAAGGCTTCGGGGGTAGGGGATTGTGTTACGACATTTACGAGTACGACCTATGATAGCCTACCTGCCCTTACACCAGATCAACGATCTTCACGATGTTGAGATTCGTGAGGCCATCAGTCGTGTGTTGGATAGTGGTTGGTATCTCAAGGGCGAGGCCACACGTCGCTTCGAGGAGGCTTATGCCGAGTATATCGGTACGCGCCATTGCATCGGTTGTGGCAATGGTCTCGATGCTTTGACTTTGATTCTTCGTGGCTATATCGAACTGGGTGTGATGCAGGAGGGCGACGAGGTCATCGTACCCGCCAATACCTATATAGCCTCGATCCTCGCCATCACCGAGTGCGGATTCAACCCCGTGCTTGTAGAACCTTCGCTCGACACCCTCCAGATCGATGATACGCTGATAGAACAAGCCATCACGCCTCGCACTCGCGCCATCATGATCGTCCACCTCTATGGTCGTTGCGCCTATACTTCACGGATTGGCGACATCTGTCAGAAGCATCATCTGAAACTCATCGAGGACAATGCCCAAGCCCACGGCTGTACCTTCGAGGGGCGAAAGACGGGTTCGTTGGGCGATGCCGCAGGTCATAGTTTCTATCCGGGCAAGAACCTTGGCGCACTGGGCGATGCAGGGGCCGTCACCACCAACGATGATGAACTCGCAGCAGTGGTTAGGGCTTTGGGCAATTACGGTAGTCATCAGAAATATGTGCATGATTATAAGGGTCGCAACTCGCGCATCGACGAACTGCAGGCTGCTATGCTCCTTGCCAAACTTCCCCATCTCGATGCCGCCAACCAGCGTCGCAAGGAGATAGCCTCCCTATATATTAATAAGGTGGAGAATCCGCAGATCCGGATTCCCCAATCTGATAGAGATTGCGTGTGGCATATCTTCCCCATCTTTTGCGAGCAGCGCGACCAATTGCAGCAATATCTCGCCAAAAACGGCGTAGAAACGCAGATCCATTATCCCATTCCGCCTCACAAGCAGCGTTGTTATAAGGAATGGAGCCACCTCTCTCTGCCCATCACCGAACAGATCCACGCCCAAGAACTCTCCATCCCCTGCCACCAAGCGATGACACCCGCCGAGGTCACTGTCATCGTTAACCTTCTCAACAGTCTACACCCGTAGGCACATCATGGTAAGGTCGTCGTTGGGCTCGGCTCCGTTACGATGATGCTCCACTTCTGAGGCCAGCGTCTCGATCACTTGGCGGGCATTGCTGAAGTGGGTGTTTTGCAGAATAGCGAGCAGCCGCTCGTCGCCCAACTGTTCCTGTTGTGGGTTCTCGGCTTCGTTGAGTCCGTCGGTATAGATCAACAGAGCACGTCCCTTGATGTTTTCTATCTCCTCGCCAACATATTCCAAATCGGGCCAGAGTCCGATAGGTGCATTGGTCTCCATTTGGAGGAACTCACCATGACTCTCTCCTCCGCCAATAACTGGAGGATTATGACCTGCATTACAGAACCAAAGATGGTCTGTTGTGAGGTCGATCATACCCACGAACATCGTGACAAACATACCCTGCTCATTGTCTTCCGACAAGGCTTGGTTGATGCGAGTACAGATATCTGCTGGTTTCTTGCCTTGGGCGGCAAAGGTACGGAACAATCGTGTAACCTGTGCCATAAAGAGCGAGGCGGGCACACCCTTACCTGATACATCACCCACACAGAAATGGAGGATATCGCCCTGCAACACATAACAATAAAGGTCGCCACCCACTTCCTTTGCTGGGGTCATCGAGGCATAGAGGTCTAACCCCTCACGATCGGGGAACACGCTGGGCACCATCGACATCTGGATATCTCGGGCAATGCGCAACTCACTCTCGATGCGCTCCTTGACGGCATTTGCCTCTGCCAGTCTGCGGGCTGCCCTACGACGATGAAGGGTGTAAACGATGAAGAACAATACCAACAAAGCCATGGCGATGGCTGTGCCGATAAGTCGCTGACGAGTCAAGTCGGCCTGTTGCTCAGCAATCTTACGCTCTTTCTCCTGCGTCTCATAAACTACAGCCAATTCGGCTGCATCTTCCTGACGAGTCTTTTCACTCACGGTATCGAGCAGGGCAATCAACTTGTCGGCCACCTTCAGGGCCCCTTCGTTACGCCCCAGATGGCGCTGAGCCTTGAACTGTCCACCCAGTACGCCAGTAAGGTACTTCATGGAATACTGCGACTCGTTGTTCATATAGAACGAATCCGAGGCCTCGAGCGCTGTAACCATCTCATCCCATTTTCCTGATGCCTCCAGATAGCCCGATGACATCTTCTGTCCTACCTGTGTGTGGGCATAGTCGGTAGCCAGATAGGCCTGATAGTGGGCCTCGGCCTCCTTGGGCTGTCCTGCGATGGTATACAGTCTGGCCTGACTGATTTCCTTGTCGGCCGTAGCCTGGTCTCTCACGTAGTCGATGATATTGCTGGCTGACACCAGTCTGTCGTAAGCCTTCTCCAGTCTTGGCAACCAGAGTTTTGCGGTTTCAATCCTGCCGTTATCTACATTGTAGTTGATGGCATCGACAGCCATCATAAACATCGGATAGAAAGATGAGAAACTCTCTGCGTGGGCCATCAACTCTTCATAAAGGCCGTAGGCCCGATCGTAACTCTTATTACCCTCATCGACGTGCTTCAGATTAAACTGACAACAGCCGATGGCCTCGAGGTAGTCGGGCTTATATTTCTGGGCAGCAGCCAGTGTGTCTGCCTCTGCCTCGGCCAATGCCTCTGTGGCATAGGTCATGGCACGCTCGTTATTGCCCATATTACTTGCCGCATTGATCAGCAACAGATAGGCAAAATAGTGATAACGCCGATTCTCTTTCTTCAGGTTCTCATCGTTCACGGCCCGATGGGCATAGACCTCTGACACACGAGGCTGAAACTGCTCGCTGTACACCTGAGCACGACGACAGTTGGCCAAGCCCTCCGAGTAGTAGCCTTCTTCCCGCAGACTGTCGATAAAGGCCAAAGCCCGTTCAGGCTGGTCGGACATCATGTTGTAGAGTACCGTTGTCAGACTGTCGATCACCACATCATTCTCCCACTTGTTACGCTGACCTTTACAGCCAGTCATCAGCAGAATGAGTGCCAAAGAATAATAAAGAACCTGTTTCATGTTTGTAGTTTACAGTTTGATTTAGTTCCGAATTTATGCT
>JAFZNI010000080.1 GCA_017551005.1 Prevotella sp. | reverse complement strand
GTGGTCCATGAAGTGGATGCGCATCACGTCACAGGCGTGACGGATGCTTCGCGTGAGATCCTCGTCGGCCTTGCTGGGGGAAAGGTTGCCAGAGGGATGGTTGTGACAGACGGCGAGGATGGTGGCATTAGCCAGTACAGCCTCGCGGATGATGATGCGGATATCGACGGAAGTCTCCGTGATACCCCCATGCGAGATGCGTACTTTCTTGATGAGACGGTGGTTCTGGTTGAGCAGTAGTATCCAGAACTCCTCGACGTCGAGGTCTTGCATCTGCGGGTGCATCTCGTTGTAGATCTTGGTGGCGGTATCCAGTTTAGGACGTTCCTCGGGCGACTCCTGTTGACGACGCTTGCCGAGTTCACATGCGGCGAGGATGGTGATGGCCTTGGCCTCGCCAATGCCTTTGTACTGGCAGAGGTTGCGGATGGTCATCTTTCCGAGGGTGTTGAGGTTGTTGTTGCAGTTGTTCAATACCTCCTGCATCAGTTCAACGGCACTCGTGCCTGGTGTGCCAGAGCCGATGAGTATAGCCAGCAATTCTGCATTGCTGAGTGTCTGTGGACCTTTGTCGCGCAGTTTCTCACGTGGTTGGTCGTCTTCTGACCATTGTGCGATTGTAAGTTTTTCCATAGTGATTTAAGTTTTTGGAGTTTGTATTATTTGTAGAATGTTCGTTCGAACGCCTGAAATTCGTCTTGTTTGAGGATGCAGCGCTTCCACCACGCTTCGATAAAGCCAAGGCCATAGCCCATCAGTTGGACGAAGGCGGCAGGGATGCTGAGCAAGCCCACCCAGAGGCTGCGGTTGCGGATGCTGGAATCAATGAAAATAATGAGTGAATAGAATAATAGTGGCAGGAGTGCCAAGGCGCAGAACACGAAGCCGAAGAGCATCAGACAGCCGATGACGCCGAGGGTGAAGATGGTGGGCAACAGATGCACGAGTTTGAGGGTGCCAGGATGGCGCTTGGTCAGGTTGATGCGGGCAATACCACTGTTATAGACCTGACGGAAGAACTTACGGAAGTCCGTGCGCCGTTTGTGCCACACCCATGCCTCAGGAAAGAGTCTGGTCTTGTGGCCTGCCTCTACGATACGGTAGGAGAAGTCGATATCCTCGCCGAAGCGCATCTTGGAAAAGCCGCCCAATTGGTGATAGACATCGCGACGGATGCCCATATTAAAGGAACGGGGATAGAACTTATCCAGTTTGGCCTTGCCTCCTCGGATGCCGCCAGTGGTGAAGAAGGAGGTCATGGAGTAGGAAATGGCCTTCTGCACAGGGGTGAACGATGGATGGGCAGCGTCAGGGCCGCCAAATGCCGCGATGTCTGATGCCTGATGTCTGATGGAAGAGTCGATGGCGGAGAGATAGCCTTCGGGCAGGACGACATCTGAGTCGAGTATCAGCAGATACTCACCGTTGGCGCGCTCGGCACCATAGTTACGACTCTGTCCTGGGCCACTGTTCTCCTTGGCATAATAATGCAAAGCAAGGATGTCTGCGTATTTGTCGCAAACATCCTTGCAAGGTTTTACCGATCCGTCCTCCACAATGATGACTTCGAAATCCTTTAGTGTTTGATTAGACAGGCTTTCGAGTAGTTCGTCCACTTCATCGGGACGATTGTAGACGGGGACGATGACCGAATACTTCAATTGTCAATTATCAATTGAAATTACTCTTTCACGCGCTGCAGATAACTGCCGTCACGGGTGTCCACCTGAATGAGGTCGCCCTCGTTGATGAACAGGGGAACGCGCACCTCAACGCCAGTCTCCAAAGTGGCGGGCTTCAGGGTGTTGGTGGCTGTGTCGCCCTTCACACCAGGCTCAGAATGGGTCACGCGGAGCACGGTCTTCACGGGCATCTCAGCATAGAGGATGGTACCGTCGGTAGTGTCAGAGACAACCTCCACGATATCGCTCTCCTTCATATACTCATGACCGATCACGAGTTCATTGTCGATGGGAATCTGCTCGAAAGTCTCCTGGTTCATGAAGATGCGGCCCGACTGGTCCTCATAGAGATACTGGTAGGGACGACGCTCGATGATGACGTCCTCGAGCTTCTCACCGATGTTGAAGCGACGCTCCAG
>JAFZNI010000079.1 GCA_017551005.1 Prevotella sp. | reverse complement strand
CTTTTACACCTGTTCGCTGTTCCATCGAGAACACCACTTGGTTCTTCTGATAGTCATAGCCACCCTCATCAGGTATCTGCTTATCATAGCCACCACGCAGGTTGATATATTTCACGCCATAGTCATCCGGAGTAGTACCATCAGTCTTAAACGGCGTATAAACGCCATCGTTATAGGCAGAAGTACGGATGGTATAACCCAAGTTGCCATACACCACCGTCATCGGCTTATAACTGCCTGCTATGATGTTCAGTCGTTTACCGTGATTATTACGGCTCTTCAGCAATGTCTCGATAGCCACCTGCACATTACTCGTTGCCGTCTCCCAACTATAACCGTCGTTACCCGTCTGCGGGTTCTCCTTCTCTGTAATCCAGATGACATCAACCTCGCTACCCTGATTGATCTTCAGCGTACGATGCTGGTATTCATACACACCGATATCAATATAGGCATTATACTCACCTCTGGTGAGCGGATTCGAGGAGATGCGCTGCATATAACTCTTACCGTCTTCTGCCATCTGGTCGGTCATACCCACCCCTTCAAACTTCATATAATAGTTGCGCGGGCAAACCGTATTGGTCAGATCGACACTGCCCAATGGCATCAGGTTCAAGCCGAATTTTTCATAGAACTGATAGGAGTTCCAGTTAAAGATACCACCAGTATCATCACGACCATCCGGATCCACCTGATATGCCTTCGAATTTTCGGTATCTTCCACCTTAAACACCATCTCATCCTTGTTATTTGGATGCACCGTCAGATACGACCAGCCATTGTCCGTCAGTTTGTTGACGCGACTGGCCATCCAGTTGGCCGAGGCATTATATCCATCCTTACCCGGTGTCGATGAGGGCATTTGGAAGTTTGGCCCATCTACATCGTCATTATCAGCATTTATAATCACATTATTATTATAATATGTGCCGTTACTACCCTTCATACTCTCACGTATGTTGCTCCAGGTTCCGTCGAATGCTATTGCATGAGGCGGCTCAGTGGCCTTCAAAGCCTCCGGGCCGGTACCCTCTTCGTATGCACAGAAATAAAGGGTCTCCACACCAGTAGGAGAATCATTTCTTCTTTTTTCCGGCATACTTCTGAAAGTAATGATATCGTCATTAATCTCGATAATATGCGAGAACGAACCACTCAGACTCGTCGGTACGCCCGTGGCTTTGTTGCCCCAGAACACCGTATTGATACCGAAATGCCGCAAGCCATTTTCACCAGTATTATTTTGAGTGGCCAGATAAACGCCAGGATAACTGACTGCCTGATTATTCACCAGATTACAATTCAGCAGTTTCACCGTCGAGTCTTCGCCACCCCAGATTACACCGCCAAAGCCCTGCTTTCTATATCCGTTAGCCGATTCTGGTATTGTCTTTATGCCATCTCCCAGCATGGCCTCATTGTTAGCAAAGATAGTATTCACACAGAACAAATCGCCCGTGGTAGCAATGGCACCACCACCAGCATACTTTATTGCTGCCAGAGCATCATTGCTGTCTGATATGCTCTGATTTTTGTTTGTCACCGGCCCTCGCGAATAGTTCTTCACAAACGAACTGCTAAACACATTCAGCGTACCATTGGTGAAGATGGCTCCGCCCTGAACGGCATTGTTGTCCTGGAACAGACAATCTGAGATGGTAAGAGGTATATCGCGTATTCCCCTTGCATCGGGATTCAGATCGGGCTCGTTACTATTTGTTGTTGCATCATCCCAACTGCCATCTACCAAAATACCGCCACCACGATAGAACATCTTTTTGTTATTAATACTACCCGTACCCGATTCATAATCACGGGCATTACCCTCCTTCACGGTAAATCCGTCAAGGATGATCATACGTTTTCGTAATTGATCCGAGCCATCTATATCGGGCAAAGTACCTACACGGTTTGGATCGGCGAAACAGGTAAATACATGGAACACATTGTCCTCATTCTCATTACCTCTCGGTGTATTGCCCGAAAATACCGTTTCCTTTTTGAATTCCCAAGGCTCATACACATTATTATTATTCAAGTCGAAACGCTCTCTCTCTTCACGGACTTCATCCGTCACTTTTCGTTCCAGAACAACCCCGTTAATCTCTTTATTTGGCAATTCTTCCTCACCATTCAAGAAATCGTTAGTTGACTTATCGTTATTACCTGCTGGCTGATTGTCCACAAAGTCATAACCTGCCTGGCAATACAACTCACTGGGATTCAGTCCACCTATAATAGTGACGGCTTCTGGCAGCACGAATGTCGAACTTCTCGCTTTACCCTCTTCACCCTCAGGATTCTGGTAAGGATAATAGTTACCGCCAGCCACGAATATCTCAAAACGGGTATTGGCATATTTCTGACGGATACTCTCTGCTGTCTCGTTATCGTCTGTAGCACCTTTCTTATAATTACGCAGTTTAACTATATAGTCTAGTGCATCCGAGAATTTCGTAAACGGATTAACCATCGAAGAGCCTTGTTGCTTATAAAGTTCATCATCGCTGGTCAGCAATGCATTGGCTTTTTCGGAATTCACATTCTCCGGTTTGGCAACAAACAGGCGCGTCATATATACCGAGGCCTTATCTACCTCGAGATCCATTTGAGTGTTCAGTGCACGGGCTCCTATCTCCAGATATTTATTGGCTTTCGTCACCAACTCATTGCTGGCTCCAAAGTAGGTCTTATAATCAGCACCCTTGGCATCATTAACATCATTATAGTCCATACGACTGACACCTGCAATATCTGTCATTTCCAGAGTCGGATAATCATGACGCAGATTTTTATACATTACATAAGGCATTCCCGTACGAACCAAAGCCGACACACGATCAATATAATAGAAACCGTCGAAGTCTTGATATTCGAAGTAATTATCTTCCGTCTTATTGATGGTTGTCGTCACCGACTCTCCCTTCCAGTATATAAGGCTTTCATCCGTCTTCCAACGAACACCTTCGCTTGACTGACCTGTCACCTCCTGATTGTTCACGCCTGGCAGTCGTCTGTTCTGCACCGTACAGTAAGAGAACGGATAGTTATTGTCTGCCTGTATGGCCTCAGAGTCGAAAGTTCCTGCCACATCGTTCATATCGTTGGCTGAGTTCTGCCACATCACCACACCCTTAGCACGAATGTTTGTTTCGAAGAAGATACCGCCACCCTTCACGCTTGCCGTATTATTAATAATGGTGGAGTTATAGACACGGGCATAGGCTTTATCACGCTCAACATCCGAGTATGAGGCAAGTTGTGCTTTGGTTGGTTCTGCCACATAGATAGCACCACCCTCGTCGGCTGTATTGTCTTTAAAAATACATCCACTCACTAATGCTCCAGGCATCAGATAGAGTCCTCCACCCTGCTTTTTGGCTGTGTTGTCGTAGATGATACAGTTACGAATGTGGGCATAGTCAGTCACCACGGCAGCACCGCCATGTTTATCGTTTTCTTCCACACCACTGGCGTCTCCGTCCTGTATGAATACACCATCGAGGATAGCGCGGTCTTCCATATCCAGAAGTTCGGCTTCTTCGTCCTTGTCGTTGTACATTCCTCCATCCAAATCGAACAAGTGATTGGTAAATGTTACCACATGATAGGCCTTACCGATGCTTCCTGAACGTGCATTTCTTACACCACTCAATAGAATCGATTTATGCGTCAATATATCTCGTGTATATTCAAAGAAATCACCGTGACTATTGTTAAACTTATAGCCACCCCACAACTCCACGCCGTGAGGGATAATCAGTGAGTGAGTCAAGATCTCATCCTCCGATTGTCCCGTCGCCATCTTGTTGTTGGTAGATCGGTCAGGCATATACGCACCATCAGCCAACTTCACGATGACGTGCTTCACATCCTTAAGAGGTTTATTCTCTATACTATTCTGCCTAACCTTCCATTCAGTTCCATCTTTATAGGTTTCCTCTTCTAAGGCTGTGACTACTTGATCAGGCGTAAACTCGTAAATAGAATATCCTGTTCCCTCTCCAGTCTTAAGATAATGAGCCAGGTCGTACTTCAATCGTCCTGCAGCATCAAGCACCTCTTGCAACTTTTTGGCACAGGCTGCATTCTCAGGCGAACTTCCCGAAGAATCACCGTGGTCGTTACCATTGCCCGATACATAATACACAGCACATAGTTCCTTCTTAACTATGCCTTCATTATCTGTAAAATCAATCAACTCATAGTTTGGATGAATGGCCATGGCCGCATCATACTCGTATGCGCCAATATCCACCTGACAGTCCTGGATTCGCTCAGCAAAATCGACATCCTTGTCAGGGAATGTCTCAACTTGGTCTTCAGGAATAAGGCCCTTATTAACACATTTAGAACTACCGCTCAGACGGAAATTATTCAGTGAAGGAGCTTGATCAACTTTCTCAAACGGATTATTAGCCAAGGTTGGGTCAGACGAATTAT
>JAFZNI010000001.1 GCA_017551005.1 Prevotella sp. | reverse complement strand
CTCACCTCTCACCTCTCACCTCTCACCTCCCAGCCGTTTTATACGGCGATACGGACATCGTCGATGGTGAGGGACGTTTCCTGCATCACCGTCGTCTTGCACCCCCCGAAAACCTCACTTGGAAATCCTTCCGTCAGGGCATGCTCGTCTGCCATCAGGCCTTCTATGCCCGTACCGACTTTGCCATTGCCACGCCTTACAATCAGAAATACCGTTATTCGGCCGATGTCGACTGGTGCATCCGCATCATGAAGGCGGCGGCCAAGGAGAACGTGCCCTTGCTGAACCTGCACATGGTAGTGGCCAACTATACCGAGGAGGGACAAACGACAATCCATCACCGAGAGTCGCTTCTGGAGCGCTACAAGGTGATGGAGAGCCATTACGGACGCGTGAGCACATTCCTGATGCACTGCTGGTTTGTCGTCCGTGCCGTTTTTAAAAAGAGTAACTAATCTATTTAAGTATGTATTTCTTTCCTTTCGTGATGTAGACACCCTTCGGCAGGTTGTCCACACTGCCGTCGCTGCTTACCAGCCGCCCGTCGAGGGTATAGACCTTAGCCGATGACTGATTAGAATCTGTCTTGACAGAACGGATGGCTGTCGGTGTGACAGTCCCCATTAAGCCATCGTTTTGATAGTAATAACCACCATTGACAAACGGCAGGTCTGCAGTCTGATTGCCAGTTCCGTTAATTTGTTGGACATCATTGAAAATAATACCTTGGTTAGGACTACTCTGTGCCTTTTTGTAAGATGCATCGAAAGTCCATTTCCAAACAGAGTTGCCTCTTGGGGAGTCACCAATTTTTGTGCATGTTACACCTGGCCATTGATTGCCCGTGTAATTATACTGATTATCCCACCGCCAGCACTTTATGGGCGTTTTCCAACTGCTCGGCGCCTCAAAGAAAGCACAAATCTCACCTTCACTGACAGTGCAGAATTCAGGAATAGTGAAGGGCGTGTCGTCTTCCGGCTTAAAATCCTCTTCGGTGATAGCCTTCAGGGTTGTGAGGTCTACATCCTTACTGCTAAAAAGTTCAAAGTTCTTACCCTTTATAGCCTCTTCCCACATGTCTACAGGATTATTGAATGTTATTTCACCGACGGGACCTACATGGAGTCTAAGCTTGCCTTTACTACCCTGTACGACTAAGATGAATCCACCCCCGCAAGACTCTGCAGTGAGAATCTCGCTTTGATTCGTGATGCCAGCGGCCTTACGTAATGCAATGAGACGTTTCAACGTACCCTTGTTTGACATCCAGTGTTTTAAGAACAAACAAGGGGTGCCGGGCATGGTTAGAATAAAAGCGTTAGCGGCGCAGATGTTTTTTGACAAGGGACCATCATTGGTATTTGCAGGATTCTTGCCAGTATCATGGTTGTCTGCAAATGTTACGGAATAACGTGCATACCCATCTGTTGTGGTCAGGGTCTTTTCTGCTAAACTGCTCCAATTGCCAAATTGGAAGGCATTGTTGATTTTGTATTTCAGGGGGAAGTCAAATGCTGCCGATTGAATGACACCATCAACTGTTGTGCCATCAACCCAGGATTTCACTCTACTGAGACTCTGATCCCAATATTCGCCGACAGAGAATTTGGGGTTAGCCGACACGTTATACATGCCTGTATATTTGGGGGCATAACCCTTCACCATATCGTAACGGAAACCTATGTAGCCGAGGTCGTTGAGCAGAAAGTCAAGATAGATCTTCACATTATCCTGCACGTGCTTGCTGGTATGATCCAAGTCCCGTCCGCCAGCAAAATCTGTCTCATTGGTATTGCTTTCCGCTGCGCCTGTGGGACTGTATCCGTTTCTGGAACATTCATCCGTCTTGCAGATATCAGCCAGCGACCATGTCATAGTCTTACCGTTCCACGTCTCAGTGGGGAAGTCGCACCAGTTGGTGTTGCCATTGCGATGATTGATAACCACATCCTCGATAATACCTGTGCCCTTCTGCTTAAAGGTGTTGATCATCGAGCGCAGTTCCGCTTCTGTGCCGAAGCAACTTTTATGGTCGAACCACCATATAGGCAAATATCCCATTTGCATAGTCAGGGTGTTACAATAGCCGCTCTGGGGAACCCAGATAAGGTCGAAATACTGTGACAGTTCGTCAGCCTGACTTTCGAGAACCGTCCATTTGCTATCGGAATAGCTGTCCCAATAGAATCCTTGCAGCATCACGCCATCGTAATTGGCGGGCCATCCCTGAGCCATCATGCTGATGGTGGCGATAAGGGCGATGAGTGTCGTGTAAAGTCTTTGCATAAGCGTTTTTGTTATCTTGATTGTTAATACTGGTGCAAATTTACGCAAAAAAGCCGTTCGTGATTCTCCAAACGGCTATAAATATGCAAGTTACACTGCGCAAACGGTTGCACATCATGTATCATTGGGATGGTTCTTTCGATAGATGTCACTTAGCGATTGTCAGCACACCCGCAGAAAGGGCGGGAACCAAGAGTATGACATCATTGCCGTCGGTCTTTGGAGTTGCTTTCTGAAGGGCGACGGCATGCTTATTCTCCATACTGTTGGCCACCGTCAGCGAACCAGGGGCATAATACTCGTAGGCCGTTTCTTTCACACCCTTCCAGTCGCCCTTGACACGTAAAGTGGCAGGCTCGTCAGTGGGGTTCACCACTTTCACAATCACACCTGCACCATTCGCCATCATAGTCGTACTCACGCTCAGATTGCCGGTCTCACCGCTATAGGCCAGACGGTACTTCGAGAAATGGTCGTACCAGAGTTCGGTCACCTGACAGTTGGGCGCCTTAAACAGATCCTTG
>JAFZNI010000078.1 GCA_017551005.1 Prevotella sp. | reverse complement strand
CGGACTATCGGAAGCCATGATGATGCTATGGCCTGTCTCGATAGGCAACGGGTCAATGAAACGGTCTGTACCTCTGTCGTCGTAGGTCTTGAAACCTTTGAACTGACGGGGTTTCTCACTGTTCGGACGGGTGATGGTCTGACTGGTGGCATAGCGGGGCAGACGCCCTAAGCGGCCATCCATGACAAATGTCTTCAGCCAATACTGGGAGGGTAGGAACTCAATATTCAATCCTGCCTCACCTGCTAATTTCTCAGGCACAGGCTTGTCCAGATAGACGGCAATCTCCACTGCCTTGCCCTTGGCTGTTACCACAACGCGACTGTCGAAGTCCTCGTTGAAACCCGCCACTGCGCCGCCAAGGGCGGCGGCTTCGTAACGCATCGACACCTCGATGCTGCCATTCTCACGATCCACCTTCCGGTTGGTCATCTTCGGCACGAGGTCCCACTGCTCTGGGGTGTTGTTCAGGCGGACGGCTCCGCCCTGCACGGTACGCACACCATGATGGATAATTTCAATACCAGAGTTCTTCTCGTCGTTGAAACCGCCGTTAAAACTGTTACTGAACACCAGCACATTCACTCCCTGGCGCTCGAAATACTCCAGGTCATTCAACTGTAAGTCTTGGGCACGACAAACAGATGCCGCCGTCAGCAGCATCGAGAGTAAAAATAGTCTATTTCTCATTTTCCTTTCACTTAAGTAAAAATGTTTAATAATATAACCCGATAACCCCCCAGATGTCTATTCTCGTTCCTATATATTAAAGAACTTTAACCTTATTCTTCATCCATCGGATAGCGGACACCCCACTTCTGGCGCAGGCCGTCCATGAGTTGCATGATATAGAGCGTCTCCTCGTGGGGCATCTCGGGGGGCTCCAGCAGTCCGTCGGTGAGAGCCTGCCGACAGGCCAGGAACTGATACTCGTAGCCTGTGATCTGCTGAGGCACGCGGATGGTCTCGATGTAGGTACGGTCAGGCCCGTTGACGGTGATGGTCTGTGGGTTGTTGATGTTGTCGATGATGAGATTGCCCTCCGTCCCTGCAATCACACCGATATTGTCGCCCACGCAGGCAGCGCTCGACAGGAGGTTGCAGAGCATGCCGTCAGCCAATACGATGCTGATGGCATTCGTCAAGTCCATGCCCGTCTTCGACTTCACGCACTGGCTCTCCATGCTGACGATGTCGGCAGGGAAGAACATCCTGACGAAGTTGAGGGCATAGACACCGAGGTCGAGCAAGGCTCCGCCGCAGAGGTCGGGGCGCATGATGCGTGGCTTGTCGCCCATCGAGTAGCCTAAGGTGGCGGTGAGCAGACGAGGCTCTCCGATGCGCCCATTATTAATAAGTTCACGTACCATATTTACTACTGGTTGGTAGCGTGTCCAGATGGCCTCGGCGAGGAACACCTTCCGTTCATGGGCCAGGTCGATGATCTCCTTCGCCTGTCTGGCATTTGCCATGAAGGCTTTCTCCACCAGACAGGGCTTGCCTGCCATCAGCGCCTCTTTCGTCACGTCGTAGTGGTGCGAGTGGGGCGTACCGATATACACGAGATCCACATCGGGGTCGGCTATCAGTTGTGTGTAGGAACCGTAGGCCTTCCGTATGTTCCACTTGGCGGCAAAGGCATCCCCCGTTTCCTGTGAGCGGGAGCCTACGGCGTAGGCCTCGCATTCTGTCAGACCATTCAGCGTGATAGCAGCCTTCTCGGCAATCCATCCCGTACCGATGATTCCAACACGTAATAATCCATTTTCCATCATCATCGATTTTGTTATAGTTATTCTTCTTTTGTGTGCAAAGATACACATTATTTTTGGAAATACTGCAACGAAAAGATATTTTTTTCTGTCTTTTTGTCGTTAGTTTGAAAGAATTGTTGTACTTTTGCACCCGCATGAACTAAACAACCAGTTTTAAACAAATGAAAAAATGAGAAAACAAAGTTTCATGTGGCGGACATTGGCAGTGGCACTGGCAGTGTTCAGCAGTGTGGCCGCTATGGGCCAACAAAAGAAAGATGGTGAAATTGATTGGATGAAAGATTTCACGAGTCGTATCACGCTTAACGGTTATGCACAGGGAGGCTGGTCGTATCAGGATCCCAACGGAAAGGCAACCAACAGTTACAACCTTAAACGCACCCTTCTCTGGGGAAAGGCACGCATCACAGACCGATGGTCGTTTATGTTTATGCACGACTTCTCAAGTGTCGTACAGGAATTCTACACCGACTACCGTATTACCAAGGATAATTCAATGACCGTCCGCCTCGGACAGTTCAAGCACTCCTACACGATGGAGAACCCCCTTTCTCCCACGATGCTCGAACTGATCGATGTCTATTCGCAGGCCGTGCTCTATCTGGCAGGCGAAGGACCTGACCCGCTGAACGGCGTGAACTACGGACGTGACATGGGTCTCGAGGTCTATGGCGACCTGGCCAATGGACTCTTCCGATACAATCTTGCCCTGATGAGCGGACAGGGTATCAACCGCAGGGACCTCAACAATCAGAAAGACTTTATCGCCAAACTCGAGGTGAAGCCCTTCGACGGCTTCCGCATCGTGGCTTCCGGCTATCTTGGCACAGGCTGTGCCGTGGGTACGGCTGCCTGGAATCCCGACATTCAGGTAGGCGACAACTATAAGCGCAACCGCTACAGTGTGGGTGCGGAGTACAAGACGGCCCCCTATACGGGCAGTAAATACAAGGAGGCCCGTCCTGCCAGTGTCCGTGCCGAGTGGCTCGGTGGTGAGGATGGCGAGGTAGGTTCTCGTGGCGGTTATGTCACGACGTGCATCCCTGTGGTGGATGCCCTCGACGTGGTGGCCTCTGGCGAGACCTACGACCGCAATACGAAGGTGGACGGATGGGATCAGACGAACTTCACCGTCGGTCTGCAGTACTGGTTCTACAAGAAGTGCCGTGTGCAGTTGCAGTACACCCGCTGTCTCCTCGGTGAGAACCTCGGCGATGACTACAACTGGCTCCAGGCCCAAGTACAAGTTGCGTTCTGAATGAGCCCCCTAAGTTAGGGGGCCACAGGGGTCTGAACAGGCGCAGATCCCAATAATAACATAAAAAGGTCTGATTTCGCTTGTTCAGACCCCCAACCCCCTAACTTAGGGGGTCCATAGTTATGATTTTAAAAGTATTATTGACGATTATTTTCCTGGTCGTGATGGTAGGTGTGGGATTGTATTCCCGTAAGCAGGCCAGAAGTGTTGACGGTTTCGTGTTGGGTGGCCGTGCAGTCGGTCCTTGGTTGACGGCATTCGCCTTCGGAACAAGTTATTTCTCGGCAGTGGTCTTCGTGGGCTACGCCGGACAGTTCGGATGGAAGTTTGGTCTTTCGTCTGCATGGATCGGTATCGGCAATGCCATCATTGGATCACTCCTGGCGTGGATCCTCTTAGGTCGTCGTACCAAACTGATGACGCAGCATATCGAGAGCCGTACGATGCCCGACTTCTTCGGAACCCGTTTCAATGACCAGGG
>JAFZNI010000077.1 GCA_017551005.1 Prevotella sp. | reverse complement strand
TAAAATGTTAGTCGATTTTGTTAAATTGTTAGTCCACATATTTGTTTTTTCCTTATCTTTGCACCATAATCAACAATCATCAAATAAAAATCATTATGAAAAAATTACTATTATCCGTGGTTGCTATGCTGTTTGCAGCCATGAGTTTTGCCCAAGACGGGTTAGTGGCCTCACTGAGCCACGGTACGGACATTACGTACTACTATGGTGTTACAGCACTCCAAAAAGCAACAGAGGCTGCACAGAGTGGCGATGTCATTAATCTCTCTGGTGGTTCGTTTAACGCTATTGAAATTACCAAAGGCATCACTATTCGTGGTGCAGGCATAGATAGCCAAGAACCTACTTATATTAACGGCGACTTCTCAATCAACATTACCGACGACACAAACCGCTTTATGATGGAAGGCATAAAATGTGTCAATAAAATGACTCTTACAGGTTCTTATACAAATCCTTTCTTCCTGAAATGTTCTTTTAACCAAGTCACCTATAGAAGTGAGAGTGATGATATAAAAAACATTATGTTTGTAGACTGTAAAATACCTCGTGGCTTTAGTGCAGGAGGTAAAAGCACATATAATTTAGTTAATTGCTTCATAGCCGGTTTAGGCCAATCGAATAATGCAACTCTCACGGTCATGAATTGTATCATTGAAGATAATTATTATAACAACAATTATTTAAGGCAATGTCAGTTCTTCAATTGTATTTTCATCTCTTCTAATGGAAAGCCCTACGCAAAGATACCAAGCAGTTCTCAGACCACAGACTGCATTTCAGTAAACTTCGGTGACCATGATTTCTTCAGCGAATTATCCGTCAGAACAGGCTGCCCGAAATCTTCTTTAGAATTTGGAGCAGTATTCAAGACATTCACAGGCACTTATTCTGACACAGAGACTTTCGAACTGACTGATGCTGCCAAGACAACATATTTGGGTACCGACGGATTAGAGATTGGCCTTTATGGCGGTCTGCAGCCTTATGATTCCACACCATCATATCCTCTGATTACCACGATGACAGTTGATAAGCAGACTGCTACCGACGGCAAACTGGGTGTGACAATTGAAGTAAGCAAGTAATAACCAAAATAGACAGGATTATGAAGAAAGTATTATTATCTTTGGTTGCCATGATGGTTGCAACCACGAGTTTTGCACAAAACACAGTTGTGGCTTCGCTGAGCCATGAGGGAGAAACCACGATGTTCTATGGCGTGGGAGCCTTGCAAAAGGCAGTGAATGCGGCTGTAAGTGGTGACATTATCAGTCTCTCCAACGGCACCTTTAATGCCACAAATATTACTAAGGCCATTACCCTGCGAGGTGTAGGTATTGACAACGACAATCCCACTTATATCGACGGCGTATTCAGTATCAATGTGTCAGAGGAAGGTACAAACCGCTTCACAATGGAGGGTATCAGATGTAAGAGCGAAGTAAAACTGGGAGGAAAGTTTTCCAGTCCTTATTTTGTGAAGTGCCAGTTTTATAGAATTAACGGTGTCGCTAATACAGATGCCATCGAGAATGTAATGATTGTCAACTGTAAAGTTACTGATTTTTTCAGGCAGGGAGGCAACACGACAGTATCTCTCGTGAACAGTTATATTGCTGAGCCAGGTATATACGAAAGTGCTCATTTTATGGCAACTAATTGTATCATTTCAAAATACGATCTGCGTGAGTTGCAAAATAGTATATGGAAGAACTGCATCTTATGGACTACAAATTCATATAACTATAGACTACCTATCAGCAGTAAGGCATATAATTGCCTTAGTATTCCCTTTGACTTATTTACGAATTTGACCGACAGTCCTAACAACACTTCTATGGCATCTCTCCCTGAAGTATTCACGGATTTCAACTGGGAAGGCACCTGGTCTGATGCTTGGACTTTTACACTGACCGATGCAGGCAAAGCCGTTAAAGGTACTGATGGAAAAGAGGTAGGACTCTATGGCGGTCCAATGCCGTTTAACTTGACCCTTTCTTATCCTCTGATCTCGAAGATGGAGGTTGAAGAGCAGACCGATGACAATGGACAACTGAAAGTTGAGATTGGGGTGAAGTAATTCATTAAGACATGAATAATTCAAAAATAGACAATATTATGAAGAAATTAATATTATCCGTGGTT
>JAFZNI010000076.1 GCA_017551005.1 Prevotella sp. | reverse complement strand
TATACATCAATCAAGAAGTATTCTATACGGCACACGACCGCTCTGAATTCGTCTTCGGGGCACCCTTCCTCCACACCCTCCTGTCAAAGCCCTTCGGCCTGACGCAGTATGCGGGGGCGTGGCTCACGCAACTCTTCTGCCGTCCCGCCGTAGGTACAGCCGTGCTGGCAGTTATCTGGGTGCTCATCTTCCTGACGGGTGCCAGGGCATTCCGGCTACAGGCAGGAGCCTCCGCGCTGATGCTCCTGCCCATAGCCTGCCTGCTCACCTCGGTGGTCGACCTGGGCTACTGGATCTATGTGTCCGCCATCAGGGGCTACTGTTTCTCGCAGTCCGTGGGCTATCTCGCCATGCTGCTCCTCCTGTGGGCAGCCTGCTGCACCCCGCGCAGATGGCACATTGCCTGGTATCTGGCAGGCTTCTGCGTCTATCCGATACTGGGATGGTTCGCTCTGCTATTCATCCTGTGCCTGGCGTTGACAGAGAAGCTCACTTGGCGTGAAATTCTGGGTGTTGTCCTGCTCCTCTTTACCGCCGCCATCTGGCGTACGCTACTCTATTCGAATCTGAAATTTGACGATGTCGTACTGGCAGGCATGCCCCGCTTCGTCACGCCGGTCGACAGCAGCAAGCAGATGTCCGTCCCGTTCTGGGCGCTCTCTGCCGTATCCGTGTTTATCTCGTTGTGCGGCTGGCTTCACAGATGGAAAGGCAATTCTCAATTTTCATTTTTCAATTTACAATTTACCCCCGTGCTATGTGCCGTCGCGGGCACCGCCTTCACTTGGTCGCTCATGTTCCAGGATAAGAACTATATCGACGAGATGCGCATGGTGCGCTGTGCCGAGGACGACAACTGGAAGGAGGTCCTTAGTTTGGCGGAGGAGAACAAGCAGCCGACGTGTACGATGGTCTTCCTCAAGAACCTTGCCCTGATGAACGAGGGAGGCCTGCTCGACCGTTCGTTCAAGTTGGGTAACGACGCAGCCAAAATCAACAACCCTGATTCGCTCCACGTCACCCTCTTGGAAATCGCCTCGCCGCTGGTGTACTACAACTACGGCATGATGAACGAGGCAATCCGCCTGAACTTCGAGAATGGCATACAATACGGTTTTTCGCCCTTCATATTGAAGATGCTCGCCCGCTGTGCCCTTGCCGTAGGGGACGAGAAACTGGTGGAACGCTATACTACCATATTACATCATCAGCCGTTCTATGGTGACTGGCAGCCGGCTCCGGTCACGGAAAAGATCATGGAACTCGAGAGGGCGTATCCCGATGAGATTATCGGCGCGCAAAGAAGCGAGAGTTATATCGTCAACAGCGTCAGCCTCTGGCCCGACTCCGTCAGCAAGGTGGCATCGGAACAGACACTGTTCTATTCCATGCTGCGCTGTGACTCGCGCCGCTTCTGGTCGTCGCTGCGCAATTACGTGAAGACACACATGGACGAAGTATTCCCCATGCATGCACAGGAGGCGTATATCCTGTACATGGACAAGGCACCTGAGAAGAGGCGCATGATGCTCCCCGTCGAAGAGTCCGTCTTCGAGCGCTACAAAAAGTTCTGGGATACCCTGCAAAAACTTGGGAAGCCTGGCATGAATCTTTGGGATGTCGGCGAGCAGATGCGCGATGAGTTCGGAGATACCTACTGGTGGTACAACGTCTTCGGAAGAAAAATTCCTATTATAAACGTCTATATCGGTCAAGAAGTTCAATCATAAGAAAACAATGAAAAGACATATTCACTCCTATATCATGTCGTTGGCTGCAGTCGTGCTGCTCCTGTCGTCGTGTGCAAGTCACCCCGATGTACCTGCTTTATCCAAGGAGGCTAAGTGTCTGCCTGCCATCTTCCCCGATTACTGCAATGTTACCGTGCCTTGCAACATTGCACCGCTTAACTTCATGCTTCCTGCTTATGAGTACGAAGCCAGCGTAGCACGTTTCACCACCCCCGATGGCCGGCAGCAGACTTACGGCAGTGGCGTGAAGGTGCAGATTCCCGAGTCGGAATGGCACGCCATGCTTGATGCATCGAAGGGTAAGAGCATCAAGGTGGAGGTCTGGGGCCAGAAAGAGAATGAATGGTTATCGTTCAACCCATTTGAAATACGTGTAGTCGAAGAGCCCATCGACGACTATCTGTCGTATCGCCTTATCGAACCATCGTATGTCGCATGGACCTTCATAGAGATCGCCCAGCGCAATCTCACCACGTTCGAGGAGTCTCAGATCTTCAACAACGAGATTACCAATAATAAAAGGAGAACGGGCCAGTGCATCAACTGCCACAGTTACCAGAACTATAGGACAGACAACATGCTCTTCCACGTGCGCCTTGCCAATTCCGGCACGGTCATCGTGAACGACGGCAAGGTCTCGAGGGTCAACACAAAGCGCGACTACACCATCTCTGGTGGCGTCTATCCGGCATGGCACCCGACCGCCAAACTGGTGGCGTTCTCCACCAACCAGACGCGGCAGGGGTTCCATACGCTGAACCCCAACAAGATCGAGGTCTACGATGAAGCAAGCGATATGATCCTCTACGACGTGGAGACCGACTCGGTGAGTATCGTCAGCAACGATTCCACGCTGTTGGAGGTGTATCCTACTTGGTCGCCCGATGGCAAATACCTTTATTACTGCAAGTCTGTTCCGCTTCCTGAAGAGATGTGTGACAAGGATATCAGAACGACCTACCCGAAAATCCAGTACAACCTCGTTCGCCGTTCGTTCGATCTGGCAACGCATGGCTTCGGTGAAGAGGAACTCGTCTACGATGCCGCATCGAATGATAAGAGCATCACGTTGCCACGCATCAGCCCCGACGGGCGCTATCTGCTGTTTGCCATAGGACAGTATGGCTGTTTCCATAGCAGGCACCATGACGGCGACATCGTTTGTATCCCGATGGAACAGTATACTGGCACTCCCCTCAATGCGGAAAACTCTACGCCCATAGATCTTTCCCTCGTCAATAGTAGAGGCTATTCCGACAGCTACCCCTCCTGGTCGAGCAACGGACATTGGATCATGATTGCCAGCCGTCGTGACGATGATAACTACAGCCGTGTCTATTTTGCCTATTTCAACAACGGGAAAGT
>JAFZNI010000075.1 GCA_017551005.1 Prevotella sp. | reverse complement strand
CTGCAAATCAGCAACTTCTCGATGACCAATGAGAACACCGCTTATCATCTCGACAACCTGCTCATCACCTCCGGTTTCCGAGACCAACTGCATTACGTCACCCTCGACAGTGATTTCGCTAAGGCAGAACTTAGAGGCGACTTTGAATACAGTACGCTGGCGCAGAGTCTTACCAATTTCATCGGTTCTGCACTGCCTACCCTGCCTGGACTATCTCCCGTCTCTGACAAGACCCACAACAACTTCGCACTCCGTGTGGAAGTCACCAAGTCTGATTGGCTGCAACAACTCTTAGGCATAGACCTGCATTTCAGTAAGCCCTTTACCCTGAATGCCCGCATCAACGACCCCAGTCACATGGTGAATCTGGAAAGTCAGATACACGATATCACCTATAATGGAGCCAAATATACAGACGGGACACTGCTGGTTGCTGCACCCACTGACACCATCAGGGGCTATCTTGCCATCAACAAACTGATGGACAACGGACAGACACTTAACATCGGACTCAGAGCAGATGCTGCCAACAATCTTCTGAATACAGCCATCACTTGGAATAACGGCTACGATAAGGGGAAGTTCAGCGGAAACCTGAACCTCACAACGAGTCTCTACCGTAATCTGCAAGACCAGTCGGAGGCACATATCCGCATACAGCCCTCTAACATCATCCTCAACGACTCCACTTGGAACGTAGAGCCCTCTGATATCTACTATTTTACCGACAATCTGGTCATAGACCACTTTACGGTACACAATGGACAGCAGCATATCATCGTCGACGGCAAGGCGACACCACACACTACGGATTCACTCTCCATCGACCTCAACGAAGTAGAAGTAGGGTATATACTCAACCTTGTCAATTTCCACGCTGTGGAGTTTAGCGGTGAAGCCTCCGGTACAGCCACCGTAAAGGCACTCTTCGGCAACTTCATGGCAAATGCCGACCTCACTGTCGACAACTTCAAATTTGAGAATGGCCGCATGGGTGTGCTCTACGCCAAAGCCATCTGGAACAAGGAACGTGAGCAGATCGATATCGACGCCGTTGCCGACGATGGTCCCGACGCACAGACCATCATCAAGGGCTATGTGTCGCCCACCCACAACACGATTGATCTTGGTATCACTGCACAAGGTTCCTATCTCGACTTCATGCACAACTTCACCAACACCTTCCTCTCGTCAATTACAGGGCATGCCAACGGAGCCTTGCGACTGGCGGGATACCTTGACGACATGAACCTCACCGGACAACTCGTTGCCAACGGTAACGCCACCGTCACGGCACTCAACACCACCTATACCCTCCGCAATGACACCGTCATCCTCATCCCCGACGAGATCGAACTCCACAATATGCCTGTCTACGACCAATACGGCAACCAAGCCATCCTCAAGGGCGGTATCCACCATAAGAGCCTGACCAGTCTGACCTTCGACCTGTTCGTAGAAACAGACAACCTCCTGGCCTATGATTTCAAAGACTTTGGCGAGTCAACCTTCTACGGTACTGTCTTTGCCTCTGGCGATGTCGCCATCAAAGGACGTCCCGGAGAGGTGACTATCGACTGCAACGTGACTCCACAGAAGAATTCCGTCTTTGTCTACAACGCCTCCTCACCAGATGCCATCTCCAACCAAGAGTTCATCCAGTGGGGATCTGCCACTCACTCTGAAGCCTCCAGGATTTCTGGAATCTCCAGAACTATTGGCTACGCCGACACTGACACCGAAATCGACATTCCCACCGACATCTTTATCAATTTCCTCATCAACTGCACACCAGAGTCCACCCTAAGGTTGCTGATGGATGCGAACACCAACGACTATATCACCCTGAACGGTAACGGCACCATCCGCGCCACCTTCCACAACAAGGGATCTTTCAATATGTTCGGCACCTACACCGTTGATCACGGCACGTACGGTGTCACTATCCAGAACATCATCAAGAAGAATTTCACCTTTAATCCAGGTGGCACCATCATTTTCGGTGGCGATCCCTACAATGCAGCCCTCAACCTGCAGGCTGTCTATACCGTCAACGGTGTCTCCCTATCCGATCTGAATATCGGCAACTCGTTTGCCTCCAACACCATCCGTGTCAACTGCCTCATGAACATCGGCGGACAGCCAAGGGAACCGCAGGTGGACTTCGACTTGGAGATGCCTACCGTCAATGCCGACGAGCAGCAGATGGTGCGCTCTATCATCAACGGACAACAGGAGATGAACCAGCAGGTACTCTATCTGCTCGGTATTGGACGTTTCTACAACCAGGGACAGAACAATGCCGATGCAGGACAGACCGACCAGACGACGCTCGCCATGCAGAGTTTCCTCTCTGGCACCCTCTCCACCCAGATCAACAGTCTGCTGAATACGGTTATTAAAAATGACAACTGGAACTTCGGTGCCAACATCTCCACTGGCGATGAGGGCTGGCACAATGCAGAATATGAGGGACTCATCAGCGGACGCATGCTCAACAACCGATTGCTGCTGAACGGACAGTTCGGCTACCGCGACAATGCCACACGGGCCACACCATCGTTTATCGGAGATTTCGACATCCAATACCTGCTCTATCCCAACGGCAATCTGGCACTAAAGGTCTACAACCAGACCAACGACCGCTATTTCACCAAGTCGGCATTGAACACACAGGGCATCGGCCTGATCATGAAGAAAGACTTCAATGGCCTGCGTGACCTCTTCTCAACCAAGAAGAAGAAAAAGAAGACAGAAATGAATAAAAACAGATAGAGGACATTACCTCAACCTGAGCCCGTCGCCCACTCGGATGTTGTAGTCAGGGCTCAACTTATTCATCTTATACAGATTCTTCAAACGGATACCGTACTTCTGGGCTATTGAATACATCGACTCGCCCTGACGCACATAGTGCAGACGACCCTTGTAGTCCTTGGGTGCCTTCGTCTGTTTCTTCTTCAACCAGATGATTTCCCCTTCCGTCAACGGGTCGCGCTTGTCACGCTCATTATACTTGGCAATCTTACGGTAACTGATCCCCACCTCATCGCCAATCGACTTGAAGGTGTCTCCCTTGCGGGCAATCAGGTAATAGTTCTTGTTGAATATCTTGATAGGATGCAACGCCGCACCGTTGGAGGTGTGATCCTTCGCATGCTGCGCCATAAACTTGTCGTAGTCCTTAGCCTTATCATACTCATAGAGTTTGTACAGTTGGATTATCTCAATCAGTTTCTGAGCATACTGCGGGTTGGTGGCATAGCCGGCAGCCTTCAAACCATTCGCCCAACCTTTATAGTCAGTGGTCTTCAATTGGAAGAGCGAGGCATAGCGCCGACTATTGGACAGGAATTTCGAATGATCCTCATACGATTCGTAGGCTGACGAGTAGGCCCGGAAACATTCATTGTCGGCATCATCGTCTTGATAAATCTTCCGACCATCCCACCCGTTGCATTTGATGCCGAAATGGTTATTGCCCTTTACTGCCAAACGACTCTTCCCTGCCCCACTCTCAAAGAGTCCTTGAGCCAAAGTGATCGAGGCAGGTATCTTATAACGCTGCATCTGCTCGATGGCAATATCCTTATACTGGTCAATATACTGCTGGTATTGTTGGTTCCACCGCACCTGGGCGGTAGAAGTGAGAAGTGAGAAGTAAAAAGTGAAAATTATAAAATGGTATTTCTTCATCTTCTATGCGATTTTGGTGCAAAAGTACAAAATAATCTGTGATAATCTGTGTAATCTGTGGCATTTTTTGTATATTTGCACCAAAAATCAGACATCTATGCAGGAACTAGAACTAAAATCCATCATCCAGGTTTGCCAGCCGGAGGAACTGACAGCCGAGGAACAACACCTGATCCAGTTGGCAATCGAAGCCACTGGCCGTAGTTACGCCCCGTATTCAAAATTCTGTGTCGGTGCCGCCGTCAGACTCGACAACGGCATCGAGATTACAGGCAGTAACCAGGAGAACGCAGCCTACCCCTCAGGTCTCTGCGCCGAACGCACGGCCCTATTCTATGCGGGGGCTCAGTATCCCGACATACCCGTACGCATGCTGGCCATTGCCGCACGGGGTACCGACGGCGAACTGACCGACGAGCCTACTGGTCCCTGCGGTGCCTGCCGTCAGGTGATCATCGAGAGTGAGACACGGGCGGGCAATCCCATCCGCATCTTGCTCTTCGGTCGAAAGTATGTCTATGTGATTGACGGCATCCGGCCCTTGATGCCATTGTCTTTCTCAGAGTTCTAGGAAATCCTAAGAGTCCTAGGGATTCCTGGAAAGAGCCCTTTTACCGATAGCAGCCTAAGCCCTTTGCGGTGGAAAGTGAGTCGAGGTGGAAGTCATAGATCAGGTTGTCCTCGTCGATGACCTTAAAGTGCTGCTTGCCTTGGATAGAGTCTTTCGGTGTCTCCCATCGCACATTGACAAAGCGCACGCTATCCTTGGTTTCCACTTTCGGCGTACGGAGCAGTGAATTCACAAACTGGTACTCGAAGGCTGCTGTGGTATCCCTCACACCACCCATCAGTACATCACTCTCATAGCCTGTCAGGATAATACCATTACAACGAAGTTTGAGCAATGGGATATCGTGGTCACCCTCGTAGTTCACAAAGCGGAGGGCTGCACCCCGCTCTGCCGAGAATGGGTAGAATTGCGCCATCGTACAGTAGTTGATGTCGGCGATACCGCCCACAATCAGCACGCAATCGTCGAGTGTGTTCGTAAACTGGCAGTTCGCGATATAGACGTTCGAGTTAACGGTCTTTAGCCCGTAGCCCTCGGCATTATGGATGATGCAGTTGCCCATGCCCAGACGGACATTTTCCGTATCGAGGGCGGCAGAGTCCAGCACCAGGGCGTTCTCCGCATTACGTATCTCCGTATTACTCAGACGGGCCGTCATCGATGACTCGTAGAGGTGTATACCTTTCCACTGACCCGACACACGGTCGTAGGGCAGATAGTCGAACATACGGTCCAGACGGTCGCCACGCAACAGGCAGTTCTCGATAACCAGAGTGCCGTAGCACTCGATGCCTGCCCCATCATGGAAATAGAGCGTTGAGTTGCGCAAGGTCAGGCGGCGACCCTCAGGCACGGTGATGCCCCCATATATAATAATAGGTGTAGCCGACTCGATGGTCTGCACACTCTCAATCACCACATCGTACATCTTCACGGCGTCCCACGACCAAGCCCTGAGGTTCACCTTCTGCTCCACGCCACTCTCCAAGGTAAAGACCAGATCGTCCTCAATCAGTTTCGGTTCCGCTTGAGCAGTCTCTGTCGATGTCAGTTCCACGAACACGAGAATGCTGTCACCACGACGCACCTCCAAATCGCTGACCTGAGAGCCGAGAGCATTGTCGAGATACGAGCCATCAACATTCACACGAAAGCCCGTCTGGTTCTTCTTGGCCAGGCTGACACGCGACAGACGGATGCCATCGTCATTGTCATTGTGTACCCAAAAGGTATAGGTAGCCGATGGGGTTTTGCTAAAGACGGTATCCATCTTCAACGTATCAGTCGAAAATGTCAGCCGCAGGCCACCCGATGACGAGAAGTTATCATCGTCGGAACAGGCCGCCAACAGCACCACGATCATGAGGAAATAAAAAATCCGTTTCATCTAATCGATAAAACGGACTTTTCTCCAATTTATTTTCTTACCTTTTTACTTTTTTACCTTTTTACTTTCCAAAGTAGCGTTTCAGCAGTCCTGCAAAGCCTGCACCGTGACGGGCTTCATCCTTGGCCATCTCGTGTACTGTGTCGTGGATAGCATCGAAACCGGCGGCCTTGGCATTCTTGGCAATGCGGAACTTATCCTCGCAGGCACCAGCCTCGGCGGCAGCACGCTTCTCCAGATTTGTCTTGGTGTCCCAGACGCACTCGCCAAGCAGTTCGGCAAAGCGAGAGGCGTGGTCAGCCTCCTCGAAGGCATAGCGCTTAAATGCCTCTGCAATCTCAGGATAGCCCTCGCGGTCTGCCTGACGGGCCATAGCCAGATACATACCTACCTCACCGCACTCACCGTTGAAGTGATTGCGCAGGTCTTGAATCATCTCTTCGCTGACACCCTCGGGCTTGCCGTCACCAATCTTGTGGACGGTAGCATAGGTCATGTCGGCATCGTCCTTCAGTTCAGAGAACTTGGAGGCTGGAGCCTTACAGATAGGGCACTTCTCGGGAGCGGCATCGCCTTCGTAGATATATCCACAAACGGCGCAGATAAACTTTTTCTTCATAATCGTATTCGTTTAGTTATTAATAAAAAAGAACTTTTGCATGCAAATATACGAATTAACAACCAAACTACCAAATATTTCACAGATAATTTTCGAAAGTTAGAATTTATTAGTAACTTTGCAGGCGAATAACTATTTTATCAACTTAACAAAACCCACATTATGAAAAAAAAGTATCTGGAATTGATTATTGCCCTATGCATGATGGTCGTAGCCATCGGAGGTATCAGGAAATGTCAGGAGAGAGCCGATGCCGAGGCCACAGCGGAAGCATCCACCGAAGCCGAAGCATCACAAACGAAGCAGACGACAGAGGCTGTTGCCGACAGCACGGGAAATACGGAGATGGATGCCTATTTTGAGCGCATCTACTTCGACGCGTTAGCCAAGAATGCCGACGAAGGTAAACTCTATGCCATTGATGCCGAAGGCAAGCGCAGCCCGCAGGCCTTCAAAAACTACGACGATTTCTCGAAGTTCATCAGCGGCAACCCCCAATATCTTAGATCCCACTACTCATACGACGTGCAGGGTCGAGGCTTCAATGTGGCCGCCAAGCCCACCTCGATCCAAAAGCAGGATTAACCCACCACAACGATTATGAAACGAACAAGGAACCTTATCCTATCGGCGGGATTGGCTATAGGACTGGCTACGGGATTCGGTGCTTGCGGGCAACGGGGTGCACAGGCAGGGAGCACGGAAGCAAACGACAGCACAACGACTGAGAACCAAGATTCCATCAAGAGTGCCACTGAGAATACGGTCACCGTCGAAACCGTCAAATTCGAGAAGAGTGACTCCACTGCCGAGGTGTCCCTTATGGTTCAATGGCCCGTAGATGGCAACAAGATTCTCGTTGACAGCCTGCGCCACCATATCTCCTACCTGCTTGAAAAAGAAATCGACGGTCCCAAGGCCATTGAGGCCTATGGCGAGTCGCTGTTCGAGAGTCTCTCAGAAGACTGGCACAACGTCTACGACGAGATGGAACCCGAAGCCCGCATGGGAGCCTTCTCCAAGACCCACGACATCACCGTGCTGGCCGAGACCGACCGCTACATCACCTACTATTACAATACCTATATGTATGGTGGTGGCGCACACGGCTATACCACCGAGGTGGGTTTCACCTTCCGCAAGAGCGATGGCAGGCAGATTCCCCTGATTGCCGATACGGAGTCGCCCAGTCTCGCCGCACTCATCAAGGAAGGCATCAGAGAATTCTTCTCCGACGGCGCAGAAAAGCCGTTGACCGACGAGGAACTGTTGGAATATCTTTTCGCCGAAGAAATCAGCACACTGGATAACATCCCCCTGCCCTGCAATCCACCCTACCTCACGAAGACGGGCCTCGTGATGCTCTATACGCAATACGAGATTGCGCCTTATTCCTCTGGCATCATCACCTTCGAGATCCCCTTCCGCGATATCCGTCCCTTCCTCACCGAAGAGGCCAAGGCTCTGATAGAATAATTCCTTATTATATAATAAAGGCTTACTTCACGGCGGCGATGAGTTCGTCGGGGGTGACGAGGGCCTGCTCGCCAGTCTCCATATTCTTCAGTGTGAGTTTGCCGGAGGCTATCTCGTTCTCACCGGCAAGGGCGACGAAGGGTATCTGCTTGGCATTGGCATACGACATCTGTTTCTTCATCTTGGCGGCATCGGGGAAGATCTCCGTACGGATGCCAGCGGCACGGGCCTGCGCCACAACGGGCAAGCAATAGGCCGTCTCGCGCTCACCGAAATTGATGAAGAGCAGTTGGGTACCTACGACGGCGTCCTTGGGATAGGCATCAAGGGCGTTGAGCACATCGAAGATACGGTCGATACCGAACGAGATGCCGACACCTGAGATACCGGGCATACCGAAGATACCCGTGAGGTTGTCGTAACGTCCGCCGCCGAGGATGCTGCCCATTGGCACATCGAGGGCTTTGACCTCAAAGATGGCACCGGTGTAATAGTTCAAGCCACGAGCCAGCGTCAAATCGAACTCAAGTTCATTGACCATTGAACATTGACCATTGAACATTGACAGGATATAGCGGGTCTCCTCTACCCCACGCATGCCTGTCTCGCTGGTGCCAAGCACCTCAGCGATGGTGTTGAGTTTCTCGTCGTTGGTGCCTTCGAGGGTGATGATGGGTTGGAGTTTGGCAATCTGCTCCTCGGTGAGACCATCCTCACGAAGTTCGGCATTCACATTCTCAAGACCGATCTTGTCGAGTTTGTCGATAGCCACGGTGATATCCACAATCTTGTCGGCGGCACCGATCACTTCGGCAATGCCCGTCAGAATCTTACGGTTATTGATTTTAATAAGTACGCGTACGCCAAAACGGGAAAAGACGGTGTCGACGATCTGCATCAGTTCAACCTCGTTGAGCAACGAGTCGGAACCCACGATGTCGCCATCGAACTGCCAGAACTCACGATAACGGCCCTTCTGCGGACGGTCAGCACGCCACACGGGCTGCATCTGGTAACGCTTAAACGGCAATTGCAGTTCCTCGCGGTGCATCACCACGTAGCGGGCAAAAGGTACGGTGAGGTCGTAGCGCAGCCCTTTTTCGCAGAGTTGTGCGGCCAGATGCAACGCATTGCGCTCCTGCAACTCCTCATCGCTCACCTTGTTGAGGAAGTCACCACTATTGAGTACCTTGAAAAGCAGTTTGTCGCCCTCTTCGCCGTATTTGCCCATCAGGGTACCGAGGGTTTCCATCGCAGGTGTCTCTATCTGCTGGAAGCCGTAGAGTTGGTACACATCCTTGATGGTGCTGAAGATATAGTTACGCTTCGCCATCTCCGATGGTCCGAAGTCGCGTGTTCCCTTGGGTATACTTGGTTTCTGTGCCATTACTTTCTCACGATGGTTTGGGCTCTGTCAGGGCCAATGGAAATGATTTTGATCGGTGTCTCGAGTTCCTTTTCGAGGAAGGCGATATAATCCTTGAATGCCTTCGGGAACTGATCCTCCGAGGTGAACTTGGTCATGTCGGTCTTCCAACCCGGGAGTGACTCATAGACAGGTTCAATACCCTCCTCGATGTTGTATGGGAAGTCGCGCGTCTCAACACCGTTCACCTTATAGGCCGTGCAGGCCTTGATGGTGTCGAAGCCGTCGAGCACGTCGCTCTTCATCATGATAAGTTGGGTGACACCGTTCACCATAATCGAGTAGCGCAGGGCCACCAGGTCTATCCAACCGCAACGGCGCTCACGACCAGTCACCGCACCGTACTCGTGGCCGAGGTCACGGATCAGTTTGCCAGTCTCGTCGAAGAGTTCCGTGGGGAACGGGCCTGCACCGACGCGGGTGCAATAGGCCTTCATGATGCCATACACCTCACCGATCTTGTTGGGGCCGATGCCGAGACCTGTGCAGGCACCGGCGCAGATGGTGTTCGAGGAAGTGACGAAAGGATATGAGCCGAAGTCGACATCGAGCATCGTGCCCTGGGCACCCTCACAGAGTACGCTCTTGCCACTCTTCAGGATATTGTTGATCTCATGTTCGGAATCCACAATCGGGAACTGGCGCAGGTACTCGACACCCTCCAGCCATTTCTTCTCCACCTCGGTGATGTCGTATTCGTAGTTGAGCGACTTCAGGATAGCCTCGTGGCGGGCCTTGGCCTTAGCGTACTTCTCTGGGAAGTTCTCGAGGATATCACCCACACGGAGACCATTGCGGCTCACCTTGTCGGTATAGGTCGGGCCGATGCCCTTGCCGGTGGTGCCTACCTTGTTCTTGCCCTTCTGTGCCTCGTAGGCAGCATCGAGCACACGGTGCGTCGGCATAATCAGATGAGCCTTCTTCGAGATGTGCAGACGGGAGTGCAGGTCGTGACCACTCTCTTCGAGAGCCTTCGCCTCGTCCATAAAGAGATCGGGAGCCAGCACCACGCCGTTGCCGATGATATTCACCTTACCACCCTGGAAGATACCAGAGGGAATCGAGCGGAGCACATATTTCTCACCCTCGAACTCCAACGTGTGACCGGCATTCGGGCCGCCCTGGAAACGGGCAATCACATCATACTTAGGGGTCAGCACATCGACCACCTTACCTTTTCCTTCATCGCCCCACTGCAAACCGAGCAGGACATCAACTTTACCTGTGTTCATATCTAATCTGTTGTTTGTTTTTTCTTCAATTCCTTGTTCCGCAGACGCGTCAGTTTAGCCTGACAAGTGCTGCAAATGCCGTAGATGTAGAGCGTAAAGCCGTCCTTACGGAACCGTTTCAGATGAGTGGCTTCGATGGCATTGGATATCTGGTCGGACTTCACCTCCGTCACCTTGCCGCACACCGTACATATCTGATGACAGTGACTCGTATTATCGTAGCACGCCTCATAGACCGTAGACCCCTGAAAGCGGTGACGGATCACGAGACGGAGTTGCATAAAGAGATTGAGTGTGTTGTAGAGTGTGGCGCGACTGACGGGGAAGTTATAGTCGCGGATCAACTTGTCACTCAGTTCTTCGAGCGTAAAGTGCCCGTGGATATTGTAGATGGCTTTGAGGATGGTATAGCGCTCAGGAGTCTTGCGATGATTATTCATCTCAAGGTAATTATCCAGAATGCGGAGCACGTTTTTCCACACATCAATCTTTATCATACCATCTGTGTTTCAAAAAAACCGCACAAAGGTACGACTTTTCGAGGAGAAAAGCGCAAGATAATTTATAAAAATTCTAAATTGGCGCGTTTTAGGGCACTTTTGGCAATGCGCTCATAGACGAGGCCGAGTTCCGCAAAGCGCTGGACAGCGGACATTGCAGCCTTACGTACCATCAGACTGTCGCCCTGTAGCGCAACGATAGCCTGGTCGATAAACTCATTGATGCCACGCTCGTTGGGTTCCTGCTTGTTCATGAACAGACGGGAAAGGATATGGAAGCCGCAGAGTTGGTAGAGGGGCTTGTCGGAAGCCATCCACGTGTAGGCCTTATCTGGTGCATAAGGCAAGTATTGGAACAGGTTGAAGGCAGCCTGCTCAGCAATCTCCTGTGTGGTAATCTGCTCCATCCAGATATCGATGACCTCTGGGAGCACCTCCTTAGGCGGCATGATCATCGTGGCCAGAATCTTGCACTCGCGGACAT
>JAFZNI010000074.1 GCA_017551005.1 Prevotella sp. | reverse complement strand
GGTCGATGCTCTTCTCGCCGCCTACCCGTCCATCGACGTCACCGCCATGGGCTTCCCTCGCGGATGGGAGAGCGAACCTTTGTGGCAATAACCGCCGTTTCGTAACCCTTCTCTTCCAAATATTCACTAAACCCCTGAACATTTGTTCAGACTTTCACCTCGGCAGACACTTTTTCGGTCTTGTCGGGGGCTTTTTCGTGGGACTTTCTGTAACTTTGCCACACGAAATAGTTCAAAAAATTAAAATTCTTAGCAAAATGAAAACAATGAAACTCTGGAGAATCGCATTTATGATGCTTGCTGCTTTCTCCCTCGCCTCTTGCAGCAGCGACGATGACAACGAAGACAAAGTGGAACAGGTAACGCTCTATGTGTCAGCAGAAACTGGAACTTATCAGAATGTTCCAGACAACAATTATGTTGAAGGTATGCTGATTAAGGAGAATGGTGCAGCCAATTGGGAATGTGTCAGTTTCATGGAAATCACGGGCTTCACCTACGAGCGTGGCAACGAGTACGAACTGCTGGTGAAGAAAACCACGCTCGCCAATCCTCCGCAGGATTCAGGAAACGTCAGGTACGAACTTATCCGCATCGTCTCGCAGAAAAAGATTGATTAATCATTGAAATGAACAAACAAACCATCATCACCGCACTGCTCGCTGCAGTCGCGATTAGGAAAGTTTAACGCACTCGTATGTAGTAAATAGACAATCATCTGTGTCAAATATACAAAATGCAAACAAATACAAATAGAAACAAAAATGAAGAAACTGATTTTCTTATTGCTGTGCTTCGCATCTATCGTTGCTAAAGCACAAAGTGGCGACGCAAAAGGTGCCTGGACAGGAAAACTGAATGTTTACGGAACCGAACTGACGCTGGTGTTCCATCTTGACAGCGTGAACTGCACGCTGGACTCGCCAGACCAGGGCATCAAGGGCGTTCCTGCCAAATTGGAACACACTGCTACTGGCATTAAGGTGACGATCGCCTCCATCAATGCCAGTTACGAAGGCGTCAATATGGGCGAGTCCATCATGGGAACGTTCAAACAGCACGGGCAGTCGTTTCCGCTGACGCTGAAGCCAGGCACGGTGAAGCGCAATCGTCCGCAGACACCCGTCGGCCCCTATCCCTATCAGACGCAGGAGGTGAGTTTCAGCAATGGAAGTGCTGTGCTGAAAGGGACGCTGGTACTGCCAGAGAACCACACGCAGAACACCCCTGTACTATTGATGGTGACAGGCAGCGGGCTGCAAAACAGAGACGAGGAAATCTTTGAGCACAAGCCGTTTGCCGTGATTGCCGACGCACTGGCACGACAGGGCATCGCCACGCTCCGCTATGACGACCGCGGCTTCGGAGGATCAACGGGCGACCTGGTGAATGTCACCACCGAAGACCTCAAAAACGATGCGCTGGCAGGGGTAGAACTCTTGCGCAAGCAGTTTAAGCGAGTGGGCATCCTTGGGCATAGCGAAGGTGGCACCATCGGACTGATGCTGGCAGCCGAGGGCAAAGTAGACTTCGTGGTAAGTCTGGCAGGAGGTGTCGTTTCGTTTGAGAAAACACTGTTGGACCAAAACCGATGGACGCTACAGCAGGCAGGGTATTCGCAGGACGTTACAGACCGCTATTGCACAGCACTTGAAAGCCTGTTCGACGAACTGAAAGCAGGCGGAAATCCTGAACCGACGAACCATGGTCTGCCCGCAGAACTGGAGCAGAACCTCCAGATAGCAAAGGCACAGAGTAGCACACCCTATATGCGCTATTTCCTCGGACTGGACCTGACTGACCGCTTGGGAAAGATAACCTGCCCCGTGCTGGCACTGAACGGAACAAAAGACCGCCAAGTGAACAGCGAAGAAAACCTGAACGCACTCCAGAATGGGCTTGCAGGGCAGAAAGAAATCAAAGCTATGGAGGGACTCAACCACATGTTCCAGCACTGCGCCACGGGTGCCCCTGCTGAGTATAAGGACATCGAAGAAACCTTTGCACCAGAAGCCCTTGAAATCATCGTCACTTGGATGAAGAAGCGGTAAGACTTCAAACGGTAATATAAGGAATAATGAACAAACAAGCCATCATCACCGTTCTGATTGCCGCCATCGCATTCGCCTCTTGCCGTCCAACAGCACGGCAGGCGGTGGCAGATGCAGAACTGCCGACGGACAACACCGAGGCTGCGACCAGTGCAGACACCCTGCGCCTCGTCATCATCGACAAAAGCATCTCGCGAATCGACTCCGTGGTGCAGGCGAGGATCATCAACCCCAACGACTACGATGTGAACTACGGACAGGAGTACACCATCGAGCGCGAGACTGAAGGCCACTGGCAGCAAATTCCAGTCCCCAAGAACTTCGGCTTCACCTCTGTCCTGAGCACCGTAGCCGCCCACGGCTCAGCCACTGTCTATGGCCATATCGGCCTGCTCCACCTCACGCCCGGCCACTACCGCCTGACCAAACAAATAGACGGCCGCACTCTCTCCGACGACTTCTACATCCCCGGCACCATCACCTTCCCCACACCTGTCTATAGGTAGGAAGTTGCTGTATAACGTAAACCTGTCAGCCCCATTCGTCACAATGACGTATGGG
>JAFZNI010000073.1 GCA_017551005.1 Prevotella sp. | reverse complement strand
GGACCTGCTCGTTCATCGTCGTGGCGCCATTGTGACGGCGCCTGCGGTCACAGTGAAGAGTACTCCCGCCAAACAGGGTACAGACCTGTTCATCCTGCATGAGGGCACGAAGGTGACCATCACCGATGCCTCCATGAAGGATTGGAAGGGCATCCGTCTGGCCGATGGTAAGGAAGGTTGGATAGAAAGCCAGCAAATAGAATTGATATAGAGCCGCAGATAACACAGATTACTTATGGATTGGCAGGCACTGATAGAGTTAGACAAGCAATTGCTGCTGTGGTTCAACGGCAGTCAGTCGTTGTATCTGGACTCCCTGGTTCGTACATTGACTCATGCCGTAACGTGGGTGCCTTTCTATCTGACTCTCTTTTATGTTGTGATGAAAAACAATGAGAGTGTACAGAAGATCCTATTAGTGCTTGCTTCTGCTGGACTTTGTGTCCTCGTGGCCGGAACTATCGATGATACCATCGTCAAACCGACGGTGGCCCGTTGGCGTCCTACCCATGATCCGCAGATAGGATTGTTGGTGGATATCGTCGACGGATACAGGGGAGGGAATTACGGTTTCTTTTCCGCCCATGCTTCCAACACATTCAGCATCGCCATCTTCTTCTGGTGGCTGGTGCGTAGCCGACTCCTCACCTGTGCGATGGTCATCTGGTCGCTTGTCAACTGTTGGACGAGACTCTATCTGGGTGTCCATTATCCTGGCGATATTTTGGTTGGTCTTTGCTGGGGAGCCTGTGCAGGCTCTCTCACCTATTGGCTTTACCATCGTATAGCCCGTCATCTTTCTACCGGTATGAACTTCACCTCGACGCATTACACGAAGACAGGTTACCTGCGTAGTGATATCGACGTACCTGTCAGTATGTTGGTCTTTACGCTCCTGTATGCGCTTCTCCGTGCAGCGTTTGCATAAATATGAACAAATGACAGATCCCCGACATATCCATATCAGCGACTATAACTATCCGCTTCCTGACGAGCGTATCGCCAAATTCCCCATGGCTCGTCGTGACCATTCCAAGTTACTTATTTACAGGAAGGGTGAAGTAGAAGAGGACATCTTCTATAATCTGCCGAACTATCTGCCCGAGGGGGCGCTGATGGTATTCAACAATACCAAGGTTATCCAGGCCCGTATGCATTTCCGCAAAGATACGGGAGCCTTGATAGAGGTGTTTTTGTTGGAACCGGCCGAGCCGACGGATTACGAACTGATGTTCCAGACCACAGGTCATTGTGCATGGTATTGTTTAGTGGGCAATCTGAAAAAATGGAAGGAAGGCCCGCTGACGCGTTCATTGACTATTGACCATTCAACATTGACCATTACAGCCACACGCGGGGAGATGCATGGCACCTCTCATCGCATCGACTTCTATTGGGAAGTGAAAAGCAATGTTCAATGTTCAATGGTCAATGGTCATTGGTCTTTCGCGGAGGTTATCGACGCTATGGGTGAACTGCCCATCCCGCCCTATCTTAACCGTGAGACGCAGGAGAGTGATAAAACCACCTATCAGACGGTCTATTCCAAGATCAAGGGTAGTGTGGCTGCTCCTACGGCCGGTCTTCATTTTACACCCGAGGTACTTCAGGCCATCGATGCGCACGGCATAGACCGTGAGGAACTGACGCTGCATGTCGGTGCCGGAACATTTAAGCCTGTGAAGAGCGAGGAGATAGAGGGACATGAGATGCATACTGAGTACATCAGTGTGCGCCGTGAGACCATCGCCAAACTCATCCGTCACGAGGGACAGGCCATTGCCGTCGGTACCACCAGCGTCCGTACATTGGAGAGTCTCTATTATATGGGATTGAAGGTTATGCGTAATCCAGACCTCACAGAAGACCAACTCCATGTTTCCCAGTGGGAACCGTATGAGAATCATGGGGACAGACACAATGATAGTAGCGCAGCGAACATCAAGGTGCCTGTCCCCGTGATTCTCAGCCTCAAAGCCCTCGCCTCTTGGATGGATACCAACCATCTGGAAGTCCTCCACGGCAGCACCCAGATCATCATCGCCCCAGGCTATGACTATAAGATTGTGAAGATGCTGGTGACGAATTTCCACCAACCGCAGTCCACCTTATTATTATTAGTGAGTGCCTTCGTCAAAGGTGACTGGCGCAAAATCTATGACTATGCGCTCAGTCACGACTTCCGTTTCCTCAGTTATGG
>JAFZNI010000072.1 GCA_017551005.1 Prevotella sp. | reverse complement strand
TGCAAAGCCATCACATTGTCACCCTCCACCAGATACTGGGTGATGTCAAACTCAGCCGGCACATACGAGTCCTCGCTGTAACCCACACGCTGACCATTCACCCACAGATAGAAACCGTGACCCACACCGTTGAAACGCACATACACATTATGATCTGTCAGACAGTCGGCAGTGATCTGGAAATGACGGCGGTAGGTGCCTACCGGGTTGGGCATGCTGCTGTTATAGGTGAACCATGCCGGACGGTCGGCCATCACGCTGTAAGTCGACTCATTGAACGAGAACGGGTAGGCCACGTTGCAGTAAAGGGGTTTATCCCACTTCATATTGTGCCGCAGACCCCAAACCTGCCAACTGGAAGGCACATCGATGTCCGTCCAGGCGGCATCATCGTAGTCTGTCTCGCACATCTCTGTCTTGGCTTTCGAGGGCATATTCACCCAATAGAATTTCCACGTGCCGTCGAGCGACTGGTAGTAAGGCGAGAGCGTCCGGTCGTTCTTCACCACATCGGCCTCACTGGCCATCGGCAGTGCCACCGTATGAGCCACCTCCCTGTTCACGTGCGTCACCTTGGGGTCGTCCCACTCCTTTCCTGTCTGGGCATTCGCTGCGCCCATCCACGCAAGGGCTGTCAAGCAAAACACTAATTTCTTCATATATCTCATTTTTTATTCATTCTAAGATCTTTCATCAACATTTGATCAATCGACAAATGGTTTCAAGATAACGGCGGTCGGTCTCGTCGAATGACGCCAGTTCCTTGCTGTCGATATCGAGCACTGTTACGACCTCGTTTGTCATTGAGAAGACAGGCACTACGATCTCCGACCTTGAGAGACTGCTACAGGCGATATGCCCAGGGAACTGCTCCACGTCTGGCACCACAATGGTCTCCTTGCGTTCCCAGGCAGAGCCACAGACACCTTTCCCGAAGGGGATATGCATACAGGCCACAGGCCCCTGAAACGGGCCAAGTACCAGTTCATCACCCTTCACCCGATAGAAACCCGTCCAGAAGAAACCCATCTCCTGATGGATGGCTGCACACACATTGGCCATCACTGCCATCACGTCCGTCTCGCCCTCTATCAGACTCCTTATCTGCTCCGTCAGCAGTCTGTATTTCTCTTCTTTGTTCATTCAATATTATCTCTTCCTCTTATACTTATGCAGTTTCAGCATCTGCTCGGCATAGCGGTAGCCAAGAGTACGCATACCTTCGGTGCTGAAATGGAACTGGTCGCCCGTACTCTCACAATCTTTTGAGGAGATGATATAAGAGTTAGGCAACGTCTTAGGCAGGTTGGGCAGGATATCCACGTTGAATCGCCAACACACCCCACCCTGTTCTTCGTGCTTTAGTTCGCCAGCAAGGAGCGGCACGTCCTTGGGATTGAGACCCAGGTCAGTACAGAGGTCGTTGTAGATCTTCTTCACACGCTCCGGCCATTTGGGATCATCGGAGTTCGATTCGCCCTGATGGATAAGAATGCCCTTGATGACACCATCCTTCATGGCGATACGCGCCATATCGACGAGCCGCTGGTAGGGATTGCCGTCGTATTGCTTGACAATAGCCTTCATCCAGTCGCGTTCATTGTCGATGTACTCCTTATAGTCGTCTTTGTCCCAGAGTTCTATCTTGGCACCAGCCACCGACACATTGATGACACCGATGCGGTACTTGTCTGCGATACGCTCTATCATCTTACGTCCAAAGAAATCGACGGGGCCCATGTTGTTACCCTCACGACAGATAGGCGGAATAGCCGTATACCAATGCCCCATCTCACGCTCCTTGCGCGGCATATCGACCGCTGCGAGGAACTGGAACCGTGGGTCGTTGAAGTCCTTGTCCTGTTCTGCAGGACGTGCACCAGCCTCCATGTTCGACTGCCCGAAGCAGAGGAAGATATGGAAGTTCTTGTCTGGCTTGCCTGCCTGCGCCATCAGGGGCAGACAGAGCAAAAGCATTAATGCAAATACCTTTCTTGTTTTCATTGTTGAATACACTTGATTAATCTGCCTGCAAAAATAATATAAAAAAATGGAACTCGAAAGAAAAACGAGAAAAAATAACTGCCATCAGTCAACATTGCTTATACCGCTGGAGCATCGCCTCTACCTGCTGCTGCAACTGCTGACGGAGTTCCAAAGGCTCAAGCACCTCAAGGCCATCGCCATGAGAGAGCAACTGCCCGATGAAATCAGCAGTGGGACGGATGTCGAAACTGAAATCAGTGTATTCATCTGTGGTGGCAATCTCCTGCTGCGACTGGTGGAGGGGCAGAGTACGGAAGTAATTGGGTGTCTTGCCATAGGTACGGATGACGACATGCGCCATCGGTGTCTCATCTGTCAACACACCGAAATACTCAGCGAAATACTGTTGGGGCGAGAAGTCGGCTGGCATGTTGAAGTCCTCGTCTGTCAGTGAAACGGACCGCATGCGGTCGAGACTATAAATGGCATAATGGCGACCTGTGAAGACGAGCAGATACCAACGCTGATGGAAGAGTTTGAGGGCGTATGGCGACACCACTTTCTCGTAGGGATCAGCCCCGAAACGCTGATACGTCATCAGTATCTTCTTGCCCGACTTGATGGCGCGGATGATGGTCTGCAGGAACTCTTCGCCCGCAGGTACAATCTCTAATATGATACGGTCCTTCAACGAGACACTGTCAGAAAGCACCCCACCCACAGTCATCGTGGAGAGCATCCAGCGTTCTAGACTATCGTCGAGGAGAACGTCGGAGTTGGCAATATAATACTTGTAACCACTCTTTGCGTCGCAGTCGATGATGACGCCAAACATATCAAGGATAGCATCACGATGGCGGTTAAAGGTGGTACGCGAGAGCGGATTGCCCTCAGCCACTTCTTCCCTCACCCACCGCTCATTGAGTTCTTCGAGGGTCATCCTCCCATGACAGCGAAAGATGTTGATAAGCCAGATGTACTGTTGGAAAATCAGAGCAGGTTTCATAGAGTCCTAAATGATTTGTGCAAAGGTAAGCATTTTCCCCCACATATACAAATTACGCTGTCTTTTTTTGAGATCGAAGATTCAACTCCAAAATGCAACTACGTCTGCAAAGGTAAGAAAAAAGTCTGAACAGGCGCCATGAATCCGAGTTTTTTTCTTGGTCTTGCATTAATTTTGTATTGTATTTGCTTTATTTG
>JAFZNI010000071.1 GCA_017551005.1 Prevotella sp. | reverse complement strand
GCTAAAAATTTGAAAGTTTAAAAGGGAATTTCACAATTGCCTCCTGTTATCCACAGCTGAAAACTTTCTCTTACCAATAACTAAAAACCTAAAACTATAAATATTACTACTAACCTAAAACAATCTATTAACCTTTTGACGATGCAAAGATATATCTTTTTGAGATAACTTGCAATACTTTTTCTAAAATAAGTGTATAAAAGCCCATCATTCTTGACATAAATCAAGCGATTGTGTGCGTAAACACTAAATAAATACTCATTTTCCTTTGTTTTTTGCAAAACTTGGTGTATCTTTGCGGGCAAATTTAATAAGGTATATAATATGAAGAAATTATTAGCAGTAATTATCGTCTTGCTTGTTGCTATCCTTATGGCATTGACTGTACCCGACAAGCAGAAACACAAGGACGCTATGATGGAAGCCGTCAATGAGTTTGTTGAAGAAGAGGCTGTAGATAAGTTGGGTGATAATATTCTTGCCAAACTTGGTAAGAGTGTTGTAGTGAAGACTGTAGAGACAGCACTGAACTCCAAACTCAAAGTCGACAACTATTACCTCTTCAATACCACACATGTGCGTCTGAAAGGGGAAGACCAGATTCTTTCGGTAGGTGTATTTGGTCATGTGTTTACCTTCGACAAGCAGATGCTTCGTGATAAGTTGAACGAGGCTCTGAATGCAAAGGAAGAGGCTGCCAGTGAGAAAGAGGCCGCCAAGGAAAGTGCCAAGGAATTGAAACGACTTCAGAAGGAACAGAAGAAGCGCGAAAAAGAATTGGAGAAAGAACAAAAGAAACGCGAGAAGGAGGCAGCCAAGGAAGCCAAGCGTAAAGCCAAGGAGGCTGAGAAAGAGGCTAAACGCAGGGCTAAGGAAGCCAAGAACTGATGCGGGTACTGATTGTCAATACCAGCGAGCGGACAGGGGGGGCGGCTGTGGCTGCCAATCGTCTGATGAAGGCACTTGTCAACCATGGTGTCAAGGCCAAGATGCTGGTGCGCGACAAGGAGACAGATTCATTGACAGTCATCGGATTACCGAAATCGCCGATGCTTCATTGGCATTTCCTTTGGGAACGGTTAGTCGTTTTCGTTCGTAGCCGTTTTTCACGGAAACATCTTTTTGAGATTGACCTTGCCAATACAGGTTCCGACATCACCCGATTGCCGGAATTCCAGGAGGCCGACGTCATCCATCTGCATTGGATCAATCAGGGCATGCTCTCGCTTAGTGGCATCAAGAAGATTCTACAAAGTGGCAAACCCGTGGTGTGGACTATGCACGATATTTGGCCTGCGACGGCCATCTGCCATCTCACGCTGAGTTGCAGAAGTTTTACTTCGGCGTGTAAGTCGTGTCGACTGTTACCAGGAGGCAGTAGGCTCGCTCAAAGTGTCTGGCGCAAAAAGCAACGGCTCTTGGAAGATGGAAATATCTCCTTTGTGGCATGTAGCCACTGGCTGGAACAGGAAGCCAAGTCGAGTGCATTGTTAAAAGGACATAAGATCACAAGCATTCCCAATCCGATAGATACACATATATATAATAATAGGTGTAACAAACAGGAAGCGCGCCAACGCCTTGGGTTACCTGCCGACAAAAAACTGATTCTCTTCGTTTCGCAGCGTGTGACAAACCGTAATAAGGGTATGGACTATCTTATCGAGGCATGTCGCCTGTTGCAATTCACACTGCACAATGCACAATGCACAATGCACAGTGCACAATGCACAATGGGAGTGGTCATCCTGGGCGGACATGCCGAGGAGGTGGCAGACCAGATACCTTTCGAAACCTATCCCTTAGGATACGTCAATGATGAGCACCGAATCGTCGATGCCTATAATGCCGTCGATGTCTTTGTCCTGCCGTCGTTGTCTGAGAACCTCCCCAACACCATCATGGAGGCGATGGCCTGTGGCGTGCCCTGCGTGGGATTCAGGGTAGGAGGCATCCCAGAAGAGATCGACCATCAACAGAACGGTTATGTTGCCGATTACCGCAGTGCGGAGGATCTGGCACGGGGCATCCGCTGGATACTCACTGAGGCCGATTATGAGTCCCTTAGTCAGCATGCCGTCCAGAAGGTAGCACAGAAATATTCCCAACAAAGTGTCGCCCTCAAATATCTCGAGGTGTATCAGCAGGCGATGGCCTTTAAGCACTACGGACTATGATCAAGATCACCTACGTCACCATCACCTATCAGGCAGCGAAGGTGTTGCAGCGTACCCTCGACAGTGTGTTGCAGCAGGACTATCCTGAGATCACGCATCTGATCATCGACGGTGCCTCGACGGATGGTACGCTGGATATGGTCAACGACTATATCGAGCGCTCCAACGCCGCCAATAATGGACATAAGGTATTGCTTATGTCTGAACCCGATGACGGTATTTACGATGCGATGAACAAGGGATTGCGCTCCCTCGATGGTGACTATGTCTGTTTCCTCAATGCCGGCGACTTCCTGCCGTCCTCCGACACTGTCAGTCGTATTGTCGAAATGGTCAATGGTCAATGTTCAATGGTCAATGGTCAATTGCCTGCCGTACTCTACGGCGACACGGATATCGTCGATGCCGAGGGCCGTTTCCTGCATCACCGTCGTCTTGCTCCCCCCGAACATCTCACTTGGAAATCCTTCCGTCACGGTATGCTTGTCTGTCATCAGGCTTTCTATGCCCGTACTGATTTCGCCATCGCCACGCCCTATAATCAGAAATACCGCTATTCAGCCGATGTCGACTGGTGCATCCGTATCATGAAGGCTGCTGCCAAGGAGAACGTGCCTTTGCAGAACCTTCACATGGTGGTGGTCAACTACACAGAAGAGGGACAAACAACACTCCATCACCGCGAGTCGCTTTTGGAGCGCTACAGGGTGATGGAGAGTCATTATGGGCGCATCAGTACCTTCTTTATGCACTGCTGGTTTGTCATCCGCGCAGTGATTCAGAAATAATTCTTATTTTGCTATCAACTGATTCACAATGAAGATGATGTCGGCGATGTCGATCTTTCCGTCACCGTTCTTGTCAGCAGCCTTTGTGTCGAAATCGGCAGGTGCCTTCCCCATCATATAGTTTATGATAGCCACAATCTCATCGGCATCGCTGTTAGTCTGATACTGTGAAGTGACGTCGTTCACCAGATACTTGTCGCCCTCTTTTGATGTGGATATCTCGAAGAACTTATCGGTGGTGACATTCGTGACATCCACCGTTTGCGGACTGCCTGAGCCTGTGCTGAACACAAAACTCACAGCATCGTAGTCCTCGTTGATCGTGTAGGTCTGCGTGTACCATTTCTTGCCACCTACCTCGGTGGTAGTGGTCAACTTGTCGCCGGGCCAGTTGCCGTTCTTCGGCGCATGACTGCCGTCACCGCCCCACGTCCAGAAGTTCACACTGCTCCATCCTACTTTGTCGGCATTCACATGGACGGTGATGTCATATTTCTCGAAGGTGCTGGGTTTAAACGTCGGGAAGACGATGCTCTCCGGCTCAATGCCGCTGACGTAGTAAGCGTAGTGATAACCGCTGAGCACTTTCTTGTAGGTATCAGATGGGGGCGTATAACTGTCAGCCTTTGAACCTACCACAGCAAGCAACTTCCCTTTGGCGCCTGTCGTCAGCACGACATAGTAGTCTTTGGTCGAGGCCATGTTTATCGGTGAACTGGTGTTGGTGATGCCCACAGCCTTGCGCACAGCCACCATATTGGCAATTTCCTGCTTATAGGCTTTCCAGTGGGTCAGGAACACGCAGGGTGTGCCAGGCATGGCCAGCAGATAGGCATTGGCTGCCAGCGTGTCTTTCCTCAGTGGACCATTCGAAGATCCGTCAGGACGAACCTCCGTGTCGTGATTCTCTACAAAGGTCACGGCATACTGGCGATAGGCTCCACTCTGATAGTCCTTGCTAACGAGGGGCCAGTTGCCCTCATTCTGTTTACCGAGATATGACCAGTCCTGTTTGTCGGTAGCATTGCGGACGACATACTTAAACTGGAAGTCGAAGGCGGCGCTGGTCTTTCCTGTGCCGTCAATCCAGTTCTTGATGGTGTTAGAACTATCCCAGCACTCACCCACAGAGAACTGCGGCTTGCTGTCCTCGTTATACATCTTCGTGTAGGAAGCACTATAGCCTTTTACCATGTCATAGCGGAAACCCGCATAACCGAGGTCTTCAAGCAGCATCTTCAGATAGGCCTTCACGTTGGTCTGCACGTTCTGGCTCTTATGGTCCAGGTCGCGCATACCGTCCCAGCCCTCGCCAGTATCGTTATTGCTGCTTAGACTGTAGCCGTTCTTCGTGGCCCATGTCTTGGTGGCACCACCGTCATCATTGGCACAGATGTCCGTCGATGTCATCTCGTAGGTCACACCTTTGTATGTCTCTTTTGGGAAGTCCACCCAGTTGCTCAAGTTCTTACGATGGTTGATCACCACATCGGCGATGGTGCCGATGCCCTTCGCCTTGAAGGTCTTGATCATCGAGCGCAACTCTGCCTCCGAGCCAAACGAACTGTCGTAGTGACCAGGAAACCAGTACATGTCGTCGTAGCCCATCGAAGTACCACCGCAGTTACCGCTCTGCGGCACCCAGATGAGGTCGAAGGTCGTGGCCAGGTCGTCGGCCTGCTTCTCTAAGCGTGTCCACTGGGTATCGTTGAAAGAGTCCCAGAAGAATCCTTGTAGCATCACGCCGCCGTAGTCCTTCGGCCAGCCTTGGGCGGTAGAAGTGAGAAGTGAAAAGTGAAGAGTAAAGAGTAATGTCAGTACCTTTACGATGTTTGATGTCTTAGTTCTCATAATTCTTGTGATTGATGTTTCCGATGCAAAGATAAAGAAAAAAGCCGAAAGTACCAAGACTTTCGGCTTGTTTTTTCCATAAAACGGACATGTGTCCTGGAATAAGTATTACTCGATTGTCACATGGTGTGCACCATTGTATGAGAGATACAACTTGAATGTGTGCGTACCGCCATCAATGGTGAGGTTGGCACCATCCTGGACGAGGTCGTCGAAGGAACCACCCCAGTTGATACCCCAGTCATGGTTAGCACGGAACTTGAACTCACCTGATACGGCATCGGTGGTCACTTGCCAGCAGCCTTCTTCCTTGTTGTAAGTCATCTCAAGATCATCGCCCCATCCATTGAAACCACCGATCAAACTGATGCTTTCAATCTTCAGCAGGCTGTAGTACATGTTGGCAAAATCGAGGTTAATCTGGTAGAAACCTGCACCTGGATCAGGGCAGTTCGGGCCGCCGCCGTCAGTGAGGGAACCACTTGTGGTGTCGCCGCTGACATACTCCAGGTCGTTGTCCCAGTTGTCGGCGTTGGGCTTGAACTTGAACTCACCGTCGAGATAGTAGTAGCCCTGGTACTTTCCGTTACCATCGCCCAGCAGCAGATGACTGATGCCCCAGCCGCCTTCATTGCCAATCTCATAGAAATTGTCAGGATAGCCGTTGTCTTCCTTGACGGTGCAACGGGCAGGTGTCTCGTCGCTGAGGAAGAGGCGGATGACATAAGCCCCATCAGCGGCAAGTTGCAGGTTGGCACCATCCTGAACGAGGTCGTCGAAGGTACCACCCCAGTTGACGGCCCAGTCGTGGTTGAGACGGAACTTGAACTCGCCGGCACTGAGTGTCTCGCGAGCCTCCCAGCACTTCATGATTTCATTGTAGGTCATGTCGACGTCGGTGTCCCATGCTCCACGGACAGAACCGATGATGCTGATGGAGGTGACAGGTGTAATCTTATAGGTCATTTCCTTCAAATCAACCTGGATAAAGTAGAAACCAGCATCGACGCCATCCATGTTAGGACCGCCTTCGGTGGTAAGCGTACCGCCAGTAGCATCGCCGCTGACCTTCTCCCAGTCGCCGTCCCAGTTGTCCTTGTTAGGCTTGAACTTGAACTCGCCGTTCAGGTAGATGACAGCGCTGTAGTAGCCATTGCCGTCGCCGTGGAGCGGATGAGGCTCGCTCCAGCCGCTCTCGTTACCAATCTCATAGATGAACTCGTTGAAGCCAACGGCTTTTGCATTCCATGTCTGATCGAGCATGTTGAACGTGAGGTCATAGAAGAGTGCGTCAGGGTCAGCAACGATGACGAGGTTGCCACCGTCGTTGTTATACTTGAACTTACCTTCGTCGCCTGCAGCGAGACACTTGCTCCAGTCACCGCCTAAGCCTGACTCTGGCGTCATCTTGAACTCCACGTTGCTGCCATCCTCAGGAGCAGGGATGCGACAGGTGAAGACAGGATTCTCGTAAGGATCGCTGCCGTCGTTGGTCAGTTTGTAGGTGGTGTCGCTATTGTTCCAGCCGTTGATGCTACCCGTCAGATAGTAGGCCTGTTCAATCTCAGGCGCATTGGGGATAACACTCAGCGTGGTGCTGCCAATGGCCTTGAATGTCTGTCCATCTACTTTGACAAAGCCGGACACATCCATAGGGATGGCACGTTCGACAGGGCGCTGGCCATAAAGGGCATAGACAGCCTGTTCAAGAATCTCTTTTACCACAGAACCGTCACTCCCAACTTCAAACTCTGCCTCTTCGCCTTCCTCACGACCATAGATCTTGGCCACGTAGGATGTCTCGGCCTCGTCGTCGATAGCAATCGAAGGCGAGAAGATCTTGATAGTCTCGGTAGTCACCGTTGCCAGGTCGATGGTAGCAACGGGAGTGATGGTCATAGACATGGTCTTGGCAGCCTCTGGGTCGTTCTTGAACGGATTGGCCCAGTCGGTATAATCTTCGGTACAGCCCATGGCAAGCAGGGCCAGACCTATTGTATATAATACTTTCTTCATAATTCTACGTCGTTAAAAATTACTCGATTACTACATGGTGGTTGCCTGCATAAGAGATGTAGAGTTTGTAGGTGTGAGAGCCGCCGTTGCTGTTCAGGTTTGCACCGTCCTGCGTCAGGTCGTCCTCAGAGCCACCCCAGTTGATGGCCCAGTCGTGGTTGGCACGGAACTTGTACTCGCCTTCCACCTCACTGGTGGTGCACTCCCAGTAGCCGCCCTCCACATTGTAGGTCATCTCCACGTCGCCGGCCCAGTCGTTGAAGCCGCCGATGATGCTGATGCTCGTGATAGGAACGATGTTCCATGTCATCGTTGTGAGGTCGACATTCACCTGATAGAAGCCGGCAGGCTGTGCATTGTCGGGGAAACTCTTGCCAGGATCGTTACAATCCTCCTCGCCGTCGACGACGAGTGTACCGTAGGTACCAGCGGGATCCTGACCCCAGTCGCCTTCCCAGTTGTCCTTGTTGGGCTTGAACTTGAAGCCACCGTCGAGCCAGTAGAAGCCTTGGTAGATACCGTCCTGAGCAGGACTGCAGAGTTCGTGAGCCGTTGACCAGCCGCTCTCGTTACCAATCTCGTAGATATACAACGGATATTCAGGAGCAGGCTCTTCGTTGCTTGGAACAACGATGATGTTCACCGTGTTAGAGTAAATGGGTGTCGCACCAGGATTCTTGGTCTTGGCTGAGGCGCGGACCACCATGGTCTGTGTGGCAGGTGCCTTGCCTTCTTCCCAGTTGCCCATTTTATTGAGGGCCACAGCCAGGGTACTGCAGGGAATGGAACCGTGACCACCAGTGAAAATGATGGGCAGTGCTACATAGTTGGGGATGGTTTCGCCGCTCTCATCGGCATCAGCCTGATCGACGGAAATGGTGAAATTACCATCTATAGATGCCTCCAACTGGAACTCTGCCTCCACGGGGAACCCGTAGTCAGGCGAAGACCAGGTAAAAGGAATCTCTGTGGACTGGGCCAGATCTACTGGCACAGTAGAATAGGCTGGCGTGTTCAGCACGAACGTTGTCGGCTGCCCCAGCACGGGGTTGGAGTCATTGTCATCGGCGCAGGCGGTAAACAAGGCCACGCTACACAGAAGCAGTAATGACGATTTGAATATATTCTTCATAATTTATAATCCTTTCTGTTAATGATTAGTAACCTGGATTCTGTTCATTGCCATAAGTGGACAGTTGAGAGGCCGGAATGGCGTAGATGTTCTTATAGGCTTCGAAGTTGCGGCCGTTATAGGTACCACCCTTCCACTGCCAGATATAGTCTGTGTTTCCACCAAACTTATTGAAGCGGATGAGGTCAGTGCGGCGGCGACCTTCGAAGTAGAACTCACGAGACCATTCGTCAAGGATCTCATCAAGCGAATAGTTGGCTTTCGTAGAAGCGTTGGCACGCGTACGCAGTGCATTGATGGCATTGGCTCCCTCAGCGTTGGTGGCTCCACCGTTCATACGGGCCTGAGCCTCGGCATAGGTCAGGTAAGCCTCTGCCTTGCGGAACAAGAAGAAATCGGCATCCATGAAGGTCGCATCGTGGCCGGAAGAGCCGTCTGTCTTGAAGTTGATGAACTTTGCCACAGCATAGCCGTTCTTGAAGGTTGCACGATCGAGGTTGTTGATTTCGCGACCAACACCATCAAAGATGGCACGGTCGTCGCCTGCTGCAACAATCATTTCGTAGGCAGGAACCTGAGGAGCATCCAAGTTGGGGAAGAACTTCTGGATGAGCGTGGGACGTGTGCGATTACCACCCCATACCTGACCAGAAAGGCCGTTGGTTGCATCAGGATCGTTTGGATTGGCATGCATGTCGCTGTCAAAACTACCTGCACAGAGGAACTGTGAAGTACCCCAAGAGGTGGTACGGATACCGTCCTGCAGAATGGGGAAGATTCCCTCGTAGGCGGCATTGGTCTCACCATTGTCACCCATGAACAGCATCTGATAGGCACTCCAGCCACCGACTGATGTCGTATTCAACTGATAGGCAGAATCCATGACCTTCTTGGCCCATGCGGCAGCCTCGCTCCACATGGCAGTACCAGTATACACCTCGGCATTCAGATAGATACGAGACAGGAGAATCCAGGCAGCAGCCTTGTCAACACGGCCATAACCGGCATCGCTCGACTTCTTGGGCTTGGGCTCAGCCAGATTTGGCTCAACGTTTTCTGTGAGTTCTTTAACCAGCCAATCGAAGATTTCCTGACGGCTGTAGATGACGGGTACACCTAATGTCTCTGCGAAAGGAACGCGTCCGAAGGCATCCATCAGCAGATAGTAGTGCAGACAACGCAGGAAGCGGACTTCTGCTGTCATCTGGGCGTTATAGTCAGATGCTTCAGTAAGATACTGGTTGCAGTAGGTAATACTGGTCGTCAGACGGGAGAAATAACCGTTCAGCATGGGGTGTGACTCGTCGTAGGTGTTAAAGCAAGACTGCTCGATACCATCGTCGCCCCATCCGTTTATAGCCTCATCGGTCGGAAGTTCGTTGGCATTCCACATTTGGCGGACGTAGCCTGACGTACCACCATCGATACCGTCAATGTCGCAGTCGCCGTTGGCTCCGCCATTACCAGCCATGGCGATGGTAGCATAGCACTTATTGAAAAGACCTTCATAACTGACGGAGGTGTCCATATTCGGATCCAATGGCGTCACATCCAGGTCCTTCGTGCATGAGGTTGTTCCGAACAACAGGATAAGACCTGTAGCGGGAATGATATGCTTAAATATTCTTTTCATGACTTTATTCCTTTTAATATTATAATGTAACATGTTAGAAGTTCAAGTTCAGACCAAGGATGAATGTCATAGGACGTGGATACATGTTGCTGTCGAAGCCATTGGCTACCTCAGGATCAAGACCATCATACTTGGTGATGGTGAACACGTTAGAGGCAGTCAGGTAGACACGACCGTTGAGATAGTCATCATACGTCTTGAACGAATAACCGAGCGTAATGTTGTCACACTTCAGGAACGAAGCATTGTGTACATAGAAGTCAGAGAGTTGAGAGGTGATCTGGTAGGTCTGCCAATTGCGACCGACAGCCTCATAGGTGTAGTTGTTCATATAGAGCAGAGAACTCTTCCAAACCTCTGTGGGGTTGACATTAGCCATACCCTGCTCGTTGTTGTTGTAGACATAGTTGCCAATGCTGGCGCGCAGTGAGAATCCGAGATCCCACTTCTTCCACTCTAAACGTGATGAGAGACCCATCGTGACAGGGGCTGCCGGGCTCTTGTAGAAATACTTGTCGGCCTGGGTGATCTGACCGTCACCGTTACGGTCGACAACAACATTCTCGATGGGCCTGCCGTTAGCATCGTAAGCCTGCTGGAAGACATAGAACGAATTGATGGGGTGACCAACCTGCTGGTATTCCAGATAACGGTCAGTACCGATCTTAACACCCGTATTGGGTACAGGTGAACCGTCTTCAGAAACACCGCTCAGGTCGGTAATCTCATTGTGGTTGTAGGTGAAATTGTAGTCGATGACCCAGTAGAGGTTCTCATTCTGAACGGCCTTCCAACTGATGCTGGCCTCAACACCCTTGTTCTCCAAAGAACCGATGTTCTGCCAGGCTTGGTTACGGTATGCCGACAGGGCCTTGGTGGGAGCATAGTTCAGCAAGTCGGTCGTCTTACGCTTGTAGACGTCGATAGAACCTGAGATGCGCTGGTTAAACAAACCCCAGTCAAGTCCGATATTATAGGTCGTGGTGGTCTCCCACTTCAGTTGGGGAGTATAGTTGTCCGGACGATAGAGAGAACCGTCACCAGAGACATCGTAGTAACCGTTTGTACCTGTATTCTTAGAATAGGTAGCAATCCAACTGTAGTCGGGAACGGCACCAGCCTGCTGACCTGTCTGACCATAACCCAGACGGAGTTTCAGATCGCTCAAAGCCTTTGCGCTCTTGAAGAATGGCTCTTCATTGATTTTCCATGCGAAAGCGAATGAAGGGAATGTTGCCCAGTGCTCCTTGAATCGTGAAGATCCGTCATGACGAACAGTGGCAGTAAGCATGTAACGGTCGAGCAGCGTGTAGTTTGCACGTCCGAAGAATGAAACCAAATAACTGTCTGTCTGGAAGTGGTAAGGAGTATGAGGACGCTCCTGTCCGGCATTGACACTGGTAACAGGATAGGTGCTGACGTAGTCGTTCTTCTGATCGCGCCAGAAGTGCTGCCACTCGTAACCACCCATGATGTCGAAGTGGTGGATTTTGGCAAAGTCCTTATAATACTGTGCATAGGTAGAGAGTTGCAGATTGCGCTTCAGAATCTTATCACGGCCGTTACTGCCGTAATAGATAGAACCCGTATATGAACGGTCATTATTCGTGTATTGTCTGCCTTCTGAGATGTCAGCACCTGCCGTTAAGTGGAGGCGCAGGTCTTCAAAACCATGAATCTTGTAGTCGATGTCTGCACTACCAACAAACGAGCGGCTGTTAGCGTGTTCATCACGGTTATAAAGCAATGCCAATGGGTTTGGCATGTTGGCCACACCATTGAATGTGTAAGGCCAAGCCTTGTCACCCTCGTAGTCAGCCACAACGGGCCACTGGAAGAAACCTCCGAAATTGTTAAGTGTGCGATGAAGATCTTCGCCCAGCATGTCCTTATGGTAAGTTGAAGTGTAGTTATAAGGATCTTGTGTGGGGTCGAAATAGACAGCAGCACTGACGGCTCCTGTGTCTGCATACTTTGTCTTTGCAAACATACCCTTGGCGTTCAGATTGAGCGTCAGGTGGTCATCCAACAGTGAGGGGTTGAGGTTCAGTGATGCAGTGATACGATCGAATTTGGAGGTCTTCAAGATACCTTCCTGGCCAGTATAACCTACGGAAACACGATAAGGAAGATTTTTGAGCGCACCAGAAACGGTCAGGCTGTGGTCGGTGCTGATGGCTGTCTGATAGATTTCATCCTGCCAGTTGGTATTGGCTGTGCCAAGTGCGGAATAAGGGATGCTCCCTGTTCCGTACATGTTGGTGATGAACTGACGATATTCGTCACCATTCATAACCTCCAAAGACTTCTGACGGAAACCTACGGAAACGTTACCTGCATAGGAAATCGCCGGCTTTGTGTTCATACGTCCCTTCTTGGTGGTGATGATGATAACACCATTTGAACCACGGCTACCGTAAATGGCAGTTGCAGAAGCATCTTTCAGTACGTTGAATGACTCAATGTCCTGAGGATTCACCATTGACAATGGGTTTGAAAGACCTTTCACACCGTCATTGTCCATCGCAATACCATCGATAACGATCAGAGGGTCGTTAGAGGCGTTCAGAGATGAACCACCACGAACACGAATCTGGGCACCTGTTCCTGGAGCACCGTCGTTACTGGTAACGTTGACACCGGCAACCTTACCTGCCAACATGTCCTGTGGGTTCACTACGAGACCTTTGTTCTTGGAGTCGGGCTTCAAGGCTGTCACAGAGCCGGTGAGGTCGCTCTTCTTTACGGCACCGTAACCGATGACCACCACGTCGCTCAGCACCGTCTGGTCATCTTCCAACGTTACTTCAACAGTCGGAGCAGCCTTCACCGTGATGGTCTGGTAACCAATGTAGGAGACGGTGATGTCTGCACCCTGGTTTGCTTTCACGACGAAATTACCTTCGAAGTCAGTGACTGTGGCGGTCTGCGTACCTACCACGCGCACTGTTGCGCCGATAATGTCTTCGCCTGTAGCATCTTTCACATGGCCTCTGACGTCAATTTGCGCAAAGGCACCTACCGATAGGAATAAGCCTATCAAAAGGCCGAGCATCCTAAGCGGGATTTGAATGTTTACCTGCTTCATCATTACATTAATTAGAGTTAATTGTTATACTTTATATTCGTTTTGTTTGCAATTAGGCATTATTTTACGGTGCAAAATTATAAATCTTTCGCCTATCTTATACTTTTTTTTGTATAAAATCGTTATTAGAGTTGCGCAAACGTTTGCATTGACATAAATCAACATAATGGGTAATTGATGAATATTGAATACTGAAAAGTTGTAACTTTGCACTTGAAAATCAAAACAAGATGGATAGAGACGTCCCAATGACCATGAAGGATATCGCCAGGGAATTAGGTGTTTCCGTGGCGACGGTATCCCGTGCCCTGAAGGATTCTCCCCGCATCAGCGAGTCGATGCGCAACACTATCCAAACGTTTGCACGCGAGCATAATTTCTATCCGAATGCCATCGGTGAGGCACTGCGCCACACAAGGGTGATGCCGCAGAAGGTGATTGGTGTTATCGTGCCTGAGTTCACCCATTATTATTTCTCTTCTATCTTGACGGGCATCGAAGAGGCGGCTTCCGCGCGCGGGTATAATATTATGGTGGCGTTGAGCGACGAGAAATATGAGCGTGAGGTTCGTATCTGTGAGAATTTCCATCGTATCAAGGTGTGTGGTGTTATTGCCTCTCAGGCGAAGGATACGCGTAACTATGAGCATTACCAGAAACTCATCGATGCCGGTATTCCTCTGGTGTTCTACGACCGTATCTGTGCGGGTGTGAATGCCAGTAGGGTCGTGGTTGATGATTATATGGGAGCCTATAATGCCGTGACACATCTGATAGAGTCCGGCTGTCAGCGCATTGCCTTCTTCGGCAGTCCTATGCAGTTGCAGATTTCCAAGAACCGCTACAATGGCTATAAGGATGCACTCCTGAAACACGGACTGGCGGTGGATGAGAAGATTGTACGGGTCTGTGACAACCGTGGGGATGCGGAGACCATCACCCCTGAAATTCTGGCACTTGACCATCGGCCTGATGGCTTCTTTGCCGTCAATGACGATACGGCCATCGGCATCCTCTATACCGTGAAGCGGGCTGGATTCAAAGTGCCTGACGACATCTCCATCTGTGGCTTTACCAACGGACAGCGTGCCATTGCCTGTGACCCGATGCTTACCACCGTAGAGCAGCGTGGCCGTCGGGTAGGTGAGGAGGCTGCTGAGATTCTGATGGATAAGGTGGAAGGGTTGCTGCCCATTGAGAAAATTGAGAAACGTGTCGTCCGTACCCGGCTCATTATCCGTGGAACAACGAAATAATGGAAAAAGTAAAAAGGTAAAATAAGTAAAGAAATGAAACAGAAGCCTGATTTAAGTTTTTGGAAGTTATGGAATCTGAGTTTCGGATTCTTCGGCGTTCAGATTGCGTATGCCTTACAGTCTGCCAACATCTCGCGTATCTTCCGTACGCTGGGGGCTGATCCCCATTCCCTGAGTTTTTTCTGGATACTTCCGCCGTTGATGGGTATCCTGGTGCAACCGATTGTCGGAACATTGAGTGACAAGACCTGGACCCGCTTTGGCCGTCGCATCCCTTATCTGTTTGTGGGTGCAGCCGCTGCCGTCGCTGTGATGTGCCTGTTGCCGAATGCCGGTTCCTTCGGGATGGCTGTCGGTACGGCCCTCATCTTTGGCCTTTTCGCCCTGATGCTGCTCGACACTTCTATCAATATGGCGATGCAGCCGTTCAAGATGCTCGTCGGTGATATGGTCAACGAGAAGCAGAAGGCCAAGGCATATTCCATCCAGTCGTTCCTTTGTAATGCCGGTTCGGTGGTGGGATTCCTCTTTCCCTTTGTCTTCACGGCTATCGGCCTGAGTAATGTGGCTCCTGAGGGGGTTGTACCCGACTCTGTTATCTGGTCGTTCTATTGCGGTGCCGCCATCCTTATTCTCTGCGTACTCTATACAACGTCAAAGGTGAAGGAATGGAATCCGCAGGATTATGCGGAGTATAATGGAGTGAGTAGTCAGGAGTCAGAAGACAGTAGTCAGGAGGATAGCGGCAATTGGTTTACGCTTCTAAAGAATGCGCCTTCCACATTCTGGAAAGTAGGACTCGTTCAGTTCTTCTGCTGGGCAGGTATGCTTTATATGTGGACATATGTGGTTGATGCTGTCTCGGAAACGGTATGGGGGACTATAGACCCTGCTACCAGCGACTATCAGGAGGCGGCAAACTGGACGGGTGTCCTCTATGCCATTCAGGCGATGGGTTCTGTGGTATGGGCCACCATGTTGCCGCGTTTCAAGAATACCAAACTGGCTTATTCGGTCAGTCTGGTTTTGGGCGGTATCGGTTTTGTGCTCATCCCGTTCTGTCCTGACAAGTATCTCCAGATACTCCCCTTCCTGTTGGTTGGCTGTGGATGGGCGGCCATGCTGGCCATGCCGTTTACGTTTGTGACGAATGCCTTGCAGGGTTACGGACACATGGGAGCCTATTTGGGATTGTTCAACGGCACCATCTGCATCCCGCAGATTGTGGCTGCTGTCTGTGGTGGAACCATCCTCTCTCTCGTCGGTCATCACCAGTCGACGATGATGATTGTGGCAGGTGTCAGTTTCCTGATCGGATCGCTCTGCGTGTTCATCATCAAAGACAAAAAATGACAGGTTTCGCCCATTGAGGGTGCAATCGTTTGCATTGATAAATATCAATAATCCCGTCGGTTGTGCAAACACCGACGGGATATATTTTGTAATTTTGCGGCAAAGAACAATAAAAATGACAGTCTATGAAGTTGTATTTTAATCTTGAGTACCAGACCACCTTTGGCGAAGAACTGGTATTGAGCGTTATTAATGAGGATGTAAAACATTCAAAATCAGAGCAGTACAAGATGTCTACGCTCGATGGTCTCCACTGGTTCTGCGAACTGAGCAGATCAGTCAAGGCGAGTTCCTACATCGATTATTACTATAGTGTCTATCGAGGCGACCAACAGACTCGCCACGAATGGCTCGTTGTACCTCACCGACTGGAGTTCTCTGCCATCAGAGGCATCCGCTATACCGTCTATGACCACTGGCTGGATATCCCTGAGGACAGTTTTATGTATTCTTCTGCTTTTACAGAATGTGTGTCTGCACGTAAGTGTACCATGAGCGATCAGAAAGAATTTGCCAGGACCGTCCGTCTGAAGGTTCGTGCACCGCAATTGCGCAGTCATGAACGGCTGGGTATCATCGGCGGGGGTGAGGCCTTGGGCAATTGGGATCTCAAGCGTGTATTGTCGATGACGGAGCATGAGAGCAACGAGTGGGTGGTCAGTCTGGATGCTGACCGTTTGCCACAGACGTTTGAGTTCAAGTTCGTCACGCTCTCACAGGAGACACCCGTCTGGGAAAATGGCTCAAACCGTACGGTCTCCCTGCCTGAAATCGACCTGGGCGAGGTGGTCGTATATGAATTGTCACAGGCTAATTTCCCTGTTTATCCCTGGAAGGCTGCCGGTACGGTGATTCCGATCTTCTCACTCCGCAGTGAGGGTAGTTTCGGCGTGGGTGACTTCGGCGACTTGAAGATGATGGTCGACTGGTGCTACAAGACCAAGCAGCGCGTGTTGCAGGTTTTGCCCATCAATGATACAATCAACACGAAGACGTGGCAGGACAGTTATCCCTATAACAGTATCAGCATTTACGCCCTGCATCCGCAGTATACCGACTTCCGTCAGTTGCCGGCTCTCAAGGATGAGGCCAAGCGTCAGTCGTTCGAAGCCTTGCGCAAAGAACTGAATGCCCTGCCGCAGATCGACTATGAACGGATGATTGCTGCCAAGATGGATTATCTCCATGAAATCTTTGCACAGGAGTGGACAACTGTGCAACGGCGTGATACTTATAAGAAATTCTTCGAACAGAACAAGGAGTGGCTGGTGCCGTATGCCGCCTTCTGCTATTACCGCGACCTCTATGGCACGGCAAACTATACTGAATGGCCAAAAGGAGCAACGGTGGCGAATACGCAGAAGTCTACCTTTAAGGACAAGAAACAACTGCAGTTCTGGTATTTTGTGCAGTATAACCTTGATACACAGATGCGTTCGGCGCACGAATATGCACGTGCGCATCGTGTGATACTGAAAGGTGATATCCCCATCGGCATCAGCCGTGAGGGCGTGGAGGCTTGGGTGGAGCCGAAGTACTTCAACCTGAATGGGCAGGCTGGTGCGCCACCCGATCCGTTCTCTGCCGATGGCCAGAACTGGGGCTTCCCCACCTACAACTGGGATGAGATGCTGAAAGACGGATGTACGTGGTGGGTGCGCCGCTTCCGTAAGATGGCACAGTTCTTCGATGCCTACCGTATCGACCACGTACTTGGCTTCTTCCGTATTTGGGAGATTCCTGTACCGCATAAGTCGGGTCTGATGGGACAGTTCTCACCGGCTCTCGGTCTGAGTCGTGAGGAGATAGAAGCCTACGGTGTGGAGTTCAAGGAAGGATTGTTCCTTGTGGATCATAAGCGCGACGACCGCTGGCATCCACGTATTGCCGTGCAGTACCAGGAGGCTTACACCCAACTCAGTGAGGAGCAGAAGGCGAACTTCAACCGTCTCTATAATGACTACTTCTATCGCCGCAACAACCAGTTCTGGTATACCGAGGCGATGAAGAAACTGCCGCGTCTGGTACAGGCCACACGGATGCTTGTCTGTGCTGAAGACCTTGGCATGGTGCCCGACTGCGTTCCTTGGGTGATGAACGAACTGCGTATCCTCTCTTTAGAGATTCAGTCGATGCCGAAAGACAATACGGTCCGTTTCGGAAAACTCTCCCACAATCCTTATCGCAGTGTGGACACCATCAGTACTCACGATATGTCGACACTCCGTCAGTGGTGGGATGAGGATGAAGCACAGACGCAGGAGTACTATAACACGTCGCTGCGCCGCAGTGGGGCTGCACCTCATCCGCTGCCAGGTTGGCTGGCCAAGGATATCGTAAGCCGTCACCTGACATCACCCTCGATGCTTTGTCTGCTCTCTTTCCAGGACTGGCTGAGTATCGACGAACGGCTGCGCCTGCCCGACCAGAATGCGGAGCGTATCAACATCCCCGCCAACCCCCGTCACTACTGGCGCTATCGGATGCATCTTACCATCGAACAACTCCTTGCTGCCGATGAACTGAACAACGAGATCAACACATTAATTATACAAAGTGGACGAAAATGAGAAAACTACTCTTATTATTATGCATGATACATTATGCATTGTGCATTGGCGCAGCCGAAGTGAAGTCGCCGAATGGCAATATTGAACTGAAGTTCTCCGTCAACGCCACAGGACGGCCTGTCTATGAGATGAGTTATAAGGGACGGACCGTTGTCAAGCCCTCTTTCCTCGGCCTCGAACTGGCCAAGGACAAGCATGCTTCAAAGGGTTTGGATGAGACCGACCTGATGGATGGCTTTACCATCGCCAAAGAAGAGACATCCGTCTTCGACGAGACATGGAAGCCCGTCTGGGGTGAGACAGCCACCATCCGCAACCACTTCGTCGAGTACGTTGCTGTGCTACAGCAACAAAAGGAGCAGCGCACCATCCTCATCCGTTTCCGTGTCTATGACGATGGTATCGGGTTCCGCTATGAGTTTCCACAACAGAAAAACCTCAATTACTTCCTCATCAAGGAGGAACGTAGTGAATTTGCCATGGCGGGCGATCACAAGGCTTTCTGGCTTCCTGGTGACTATGATACCCAGGAGCAGGTGACTCAGGAGACGAAACTCTCCGAGATCCGCAGTCGGATGCAGGAAGCCGTCAACTGGGGCAACTCCTCTGTGGCAGTCTTCTCGCCGACAGGTGTGCAGACCTCCCTACAGATGAAAAGCGACGACGGCCTCTACATCAACATCCATGAGGCGGCCTGTGCCGACTATGCGACGATGCATCTCGAACTGGTGGATGCACAGACCAAGGCACTTACTACTGAACTGGGCGGTGGTAGCAATGCCTATACACCGAATCCTAAGCCTTCGCCATGGCCAATACCTGCACCTTTTACTTTCGTGAGTCATCTCACCCCTGATGCAACGGGCTTGAAAGGCGCTATGCAGACACCTTGTCAGACTCCTTGGCGTACGGTGATGGTCAGCGACGATGCCCGTGATATGCTGTCGAGCAATCTCATCCTTAACCTCAACGAGCCCTGCGCATTGGATGATGTGAGTTGGATTCATCCTACTAAGTACTGTGGTGTGTGGTGGGAGATGATCGTGGGACGTGGCTCCTGGCACTACACGAATGACTATCCCTCCATCCATCTGGATCAGATCGACTGGACGAAGGTTAAACCCAATACTACCCATAAAGCCAACAATGCGAACGTGAAACGTTACATCGACTTCGCCGCCAAGAATGGTCTCGACGAAGTGCTCGTGGAGGGCTGGAACGTGGGCTGGGAGGACTGGGCCAATATGTGGAAGCGCGACGTCTTCGATTTTGTGACGCCCTATCCCGATTTCGACATCAAGATGCTCAACGACTACGCACACTCCAAAGGCGTAAAACTCCTGATGCACCATGAGACCTCTTCCTCTACCCAGAACTACGAGCGTCACATGGAGCAGGCCTTCCAACTGATGAACAAATATGGCTATGACGCCGTGAAGACGGGCTATGTGGGTGATATCATCCCCAGGGGAGACCATCACTACTCACAGTCGATGAACAACCACTATCTCTACGTGGTGAAGGAGGCTGCCAAACATCATATTATGGTGAACGCCCACGAGGCCACCCGTCCGACAGGTCTCTGTCGTACCTATCCGAACCTCGTTGGCAATGAGTCGGCCCGTGGTACGGAGTACGAGGCTTTCGGTGGCTCGAATCCCGACCACACTTGTATCCTGCCATTCACCCGTCTGCAAGGTGGTCCGATGGACTACACGCCGGGTATCTTTGTGACAAAACTAAGCGAATGGAGCGACAACACCTCTTGGGCCCGTATTACCATTGCAGGCTCTTTGGCACTTTACCTGACGATGTACTCGCCCCTCCAGATGGCTGCCGACCTGCCTGAGAACTATGAGAAGTTCGATGATGCCTTCCAGTTCATCCGGGACGTGGCCTGCGACTGGGACGACTCGCGCTATCTTGAGGCCGAGCCTGGCGACTACATCACCGTGGCCCGCAAGGCCAAGGGTACCGACAACTGGTTCATTGGCGGCAAGTGTGATGAGAACGGACACCAGAGTGTCATCAAACTCGACTTCCTCGATAAGGACAAGAAGTACGACTGTACCATCTACGCCGATGCGAAGGATGCCCACTACGAGACTAATCCACAGGCTTACACCATCACCAAGAAGACGGTGAAGGCCGGACAGACCCTGAAGATCAATGAGGCCCCTGGCGGTGGCTTCGCGATTTCACTGATGGCCAGATAATATTTTAAACAAAAAGTCATGATGAATATGAAGCAATCTATTATTGTTATTGTCCTGCTGTTCTTTGCAGCAGGGATGGCCCATGCAGTTCCAACTCAGGCTGACGAAGAGACTGACCTCAATGCACTTTACCAGCAAATTGACGATGCCATCAGTCGGTCGCCGATATATGTTGCCGAGCGTGAGAACCAGATTACTGACTGGAAGAATCGTCTGAATAAGGAGAAAAACGTGGAGAAGAGTGTACAGATTGCGGAGGAACTCTTCCGGCTTTACCAGCCTTATAGAAATGACTCTGCCCTTTATTATGCTGAGGTATGCATCAGCCTTGCCGATTCGCTTCGCCGTCCTGATCTTGTCGGACGGTTCCGTTCGATGCTGGCTTATCAGTTGTCTGATGCCGATATGTTCACAGAGTCAATAGAAGAACTTCATTCCGTCAACAAGGCTGCTCTCGATAGTATGGGACTGGTCGACTATTACCATGCATGGATGCATGTCTATGGTGAGTTAGGTTCCAATACCCAGCGCAATGCCGTGCGACTAAAGTACTATGGCATACAGGATGCATATCGCGATTCCGTACTGATGGTGGCCGATGAGGGTAGCGAGGAATGGCTCCATCTGAAGGTGGATATCCTCTGTGCCCGACGACTCTATCAGGATGCTCTTGAACTGAGCGGTAAATGGCTTCAGAAGGTGACTGACGGTACGCACGAGAGTGCATACGCTGCTTTCTACCGTTCCATGGTCTATGACAAACTCAAAAACCACGATCAGACCTGCTACTGGATGGGAAAGTCGGCCCTCGATGATATCAGATGTGCAGTGATGAACCAGGCCTCTCTCCTCTTCTTGGCAGAACGTCTTGCCAATGATGGAGATATCAGCCGTGCAAATCGTTATGCTGAGTTTGCCAAGGCATGTAACCAGACCTTCTGTCCTCGTTTGCGGGCCTATCAGGTTAACTCTATCATCAATGTGATTGAGAAGAACGATCAGATGAATCAGACCTGGGCAAACAGACTCCTTATCATCGCTTCTATCGTGATAGCCCTGCTTATCATGGCCCTGATATACACACTCTACCAATTAAAACGAAGGAAACAATTTTAAGATTTTTTCGACGATGAGAAAACTCCTTTTTATCATGCTGATGTCAATGACTACCATAGCCATTCAATCGCAAGAATTCCGTTTCGACGAAGTGACCTATACCCCAGAAGCCTCCACCTTCAAACTTTTTGCCCCTGATGATGCCAAACGGGTGACGGTGCGTCTTTATCGTGACGGACAGGGTGGTAAGGCCTACAAGACCGTCAAGATGTCGCGCGTCGGTGATAGCCAGTGGCAGGCCACGGTGAAGGGCGACCTCATAGGACAGTTCTATACCTTCGACATAGGTAAGGGCGAATGTCCGGGTGTCTTCGCCAAGGCTGTCGGTGTGAATGGTAAGCGAGGTGCGATCATCGATATGACTGAGACGAATCCGATGGGATGGGAGAAGGACCAACGCCCCGTGATGAAGTCACCCGTCGACCTCGTGGTCTATGAGATGCACCACCGCGACTTCTCCATTGCCCGTGAGGACGCACAGTATAAGGGTAAGTTCCTTGCACTGACGGAGCCATGGGCCATCAATCACCTGAAGACCTTAGGCGTGAATGCCATCCATATCCTGCCCAGTTATGACTATGGCTCTGTGGATGAGACACGCCTCAGCGACAACAAATATAACTGGGGTTACGACCCTGTGAACTACAATGTACCTGAGGGAGGCTACTCCACGAACCCATACGAGCCTGCTGTACGTATTCGTGAGTTCAAGCAGATGGTACAGGCACTCCACAAGGCAGGTATCCGCGTCATCCTCGATGTGGTGTATAACCACACCTACGACATCGAGCACTCCAATTTCCAGCGCACCTATCCGGACTATTACTATCGTACCATCAAAAATAAAGGTCAATCGTCGATGGTCAATGTTCAATATTCCAACGGTTCTGGCTGTGGCAATGAGACGGCCTCGGATAAGCCGATGATGCGCCAGTTTATGATTGAATCCGTGAAGTACTGGATCAACGAGTATCATATCGACGGCTTACGCTTCGACCTGATGGGCTGTCACGATATCGGGACGATGAACGCCATCCGTCAGGCGGTGGATGAGATAGACCCCTCTATCTTCATCTATGGCGAGGGTTGGAGTGCTGGAGCGTGTGCCCTGCCCAATGAACAACTCGGCATGAAGGCAAATATCCCACAGATGCCGCGTATTGCCGCATTCTCGGATGAGATCCGAGATGCCCTGCGTGGCCCCTTTGACGATGATTCGAAGTGCGGTTGGCTGGGTACGGGTATACGGATCTTCAAGTCATCAGACATGACGGGTTTCAAGGAGAGCCTGAAGTTCGGCATTGCCGGTGCGATAGAACATCCGCAGGTGGATATGACAAAGGTCAACTACTCCAAACAGCCGTGGGCTCTCGAACCTACCCAGATGATGTCCTACGTATCCTGCCATGATGACATGTGCCTCGTGGACCGTCTCAAGGCCTCAATACCGACCCTGCAATCGTCAGATGGTAAATTGTCAAATAGTCAAATCCGGGAATTGGTTCGCCTCGACCTGTTGGCACAGACGGCTGTCTTTACCTCGCAGGGTGTGCCTTTCATGCTCAGTGGCGAGGAACTGCTCCGTACGAAACAGGGCGTACACAACTCCTTTGAGTCGCCCGACAGCATCAACCATCTCGACTGGTCGAACAAACAGAAGTATCCGCAGGTCTTTGATTACTATAAAAACCTGATTGCTTTGCGCCGGCACCATCCTGCCTTCCGTCTCGGCAGTGCCGACCTGGTGCGCAAGCATCTGGAGTTCTTGGAGTCTCCGGAAAAGATCGTCGCTTTCCGTCTGAAGAACTATGCAGGGCGCGACGACTGGCGTAACATCATCGTCATTCTCAATGCCGATAAGACAGATATAGAGATGACCATCCCAAAGGGTAACTATACCATTGTCTGCTGCGATGGAGAGATCAACGAAAACGGCCTCGGCACCCTTCAAGGCGACAGGGCTGTGGTTGATGCGCAGTCAGCGCTCATCCTGCATGACTAACTATGTAACCGAATAATGAATAGCGATATGAGAACAATATTATTTGTAACTGCCATGCTGATGGCTAATGTCTTAACAATGAGTGCAGCAAAGAAACAAGTGATCGACCGGATAGAGCCCACCGACTGGTACGTGGGACTGAAGAACCCCTCGGTGCAGTT
>JAFZNI010000070.1 GCA_017551005.1 Prevotella sp. | reverse complement strand
GTTGCAAAGGTACACAGAATTTCTGAAACTGCCAAATACTCTTTGTGTCAATAATCGTATTGAGATAAAAACAACCGTCTGACACTCAGCCCATTCCGTATTCCTAGTGTGTCAACCTTCTTGTCCCTATTGCAGCATGAAAAAATCTATTGTATCTTTGCAGCGACGTACTTATCAATCAATAGTGTTAATCCGATAAGTTTGAATCTAACAAATGGAGCCGCCAAGTGGTGCGAGGGCAGTTGCAGGCACTTGACGGCTTCTTTTATTGTAAACTTTTGATGGCAGATGGCTTGGTGTTACGAAAAAAAGTTGTATCTTTGAGGCAATGCCTCGAAGATAGGCTACATCTCAGAAAAACTCAAATAAATTTGGTTTTTCGTTCGATTTGCACTATCTTTGCACCCAAATATATTATAAGGTATGAATATCAAGAATCAATTAGCCAGAAAACTGATGGACATCAAGGCCATCAAGTTGCAGCCAAACGACCCGTTTACATGGGCCTCAGGTTGGAAGTCACCTATCTATACTGACAACCGCAAGACGCTGTCGTTCCCCCAACTGCGCTCGTTCGTGAAGTTGGAACTCTGTCACGCCATTCAGGAGAATTTCCCTGAGGCTGAGGCAGTGGCAGGTGTGGCTACAGGAGCCATCGCCCAGGGCGCGCTGGTGGCAGATCAGTTGGGTTTGCCCTTCTCGTATGTCCGTCCGAAACCGAAGGATCACGGTATGGGCAACCAAATAGAGGGTGAGATCAAAAAAGGCGCGAAGGTCGTGGTGGTAGAGGATCTGATCTCTACTGGCGGTTCGTCGTTGAAGGCTGTGGCTGCCCTGCGTGAATACGGTGTGGAGGTGGTTGGTATGGTAGCCTCGTTCACCTACGGTTTCCCTGTGGCTGAACAGGCATTTGCTGAGGCTGGCGTAAAACTCATCACCCTCACTGACTATGAGCATGTGGTAGAGGAAGCCGCCAAGACAGGTTATATCAAGGAAGAGGAAAAGGCCGTACTCGCCGAATGGCGCAAGGATCCTGCAAACTGGAATACAAGCCCCCTAAGTTAGGGGGATGGGGGTCTGAACAGGCGCAGACCATAGTATTAACAAATAAAGAGGGGACTGATAATCGCTTGTTCAGACCCCTAAATCCCCTAACTTAGGGGACATGTATATGGGATTATTCGGAAGTGAAAGTAAGTTCGAGAGTAGTGTGAAGCAGATTCCCTACCCACAAGAAGCAGTATACAGGAACATCAGCGACCTGCGTAACCTTGAGAAAGTACAAGACCGCGTACCTGAGGACAAGGTCAATGATTTTAAATACGACGAGGATACCGTCAGCCTCAACGTGGCTCCCGTGGGTGAATTGAAACTCCGCATCTGTGAGCGTGAGGAACCGAAGTGCGTGAAGTTCGAGACGGTACAGTCGCCTGTGCCCTTCAACGTATGGATTCAGGTGTTGCCCGTCGACGAGAACAACTCGAAGATGAAGGTGACGGTGAAGGCAGAACTCAACCCCTTCATCAAGGGTATGCTTGAAAAGCCCCTGCAAGACGGCGTTGAGAAGATCGCTGAAGCCCTCGCACAAATACAGTATACCTAGGATCTCCTAGGCTATCCTAGGAATTCCTAAAAACCAATACAACATGAAACTCTGGGAAAAGGACTTTGAGATCAACAAGGAGATAGAACGGTTCACCGTGGGCAGAGATCGTGAGATGGACCTCTATCTGGCCAAGTACGATGTATTAGGCTCGATGGCTCATATCACCATGCTCGAGAGCATCGGACTGTTGGAGAAAGACGAACTGACGCAGTTGCTGGCTGAGTTGAAGACCATCTACCACTTGGCGGAGCGTGGTGAGTTCGTGATTGAGGACGATGTGGAGGATGTGCATTCTCAAGTAGAGATGCTGCTCACTCGCAAACTCGGTGATATGGGTAAGAAGATCCACTCAGGTCGTTCTCGTAATGATCAGGTGCTCGTAGATCTCAAACTCTTTACCCGCCATGAACTCAAGGACATAGCCGATGAGGTCAAGATCCTCTTCGACGAACTGATTGCCAAGAGCAACCAGTATAAGGACGTGCTGATGCCTGGCTATACCCATCTGCAGATTGCCATGCCCTCGAGTTTCGGACTTTGGTTTGGTGCTTATGCAGAGAGTCTGACAGATGACATGCTCTTCCTCCAGGCCGCCTATAAGATGACCAACCGCAACCCGCTCGGCTCTGCTGCCGGCTATGGCTCGTCGTTCCCCTTGAATCGCACAATGACAACGGAACTCTTAGGCTTTGACTCCATGGACTATAATGTGGTCTATGCGCAGATGGGACGTGGCAAGATGGAGCGCAACGTAGGCTTCGCCATTGCCACTATCGCAGGAACCATCGCCAAGATGGCCTTTGATGCCTGTCTGTTCAATTCGCAGAACTTCTCCTTTGTAAAGTTGCCGAAGGAGTGTACGACAGGCTCGTCGATCATGCCCCACAAGAAGAATCCCGATGTGTTCGAACTCATCCGCGCCAAATGCAATAAGTTACAGAGTCTGCCACAGCAGGTGACGCTTATCATGAACAACCTGCCCGTGGGTTATTTCCGCGACTTGCAAATCATCAAGGAAGTATTCCTCCCTGCCTTCGGTGAACTAAAGGACTGTCTGCAGATGGCTGCCTACATTATTAATAAGATAGAGGTGAACGAGCATATCCTCGACAATCCGATGTACGACCCGATGTTCAGTGTAGAGGAAGTGAACCGCCTGGCCGCCAATGGCATGCCCTTCCGTGATGCCTACAAGAAGGTGGGACTCGACATTGAGGCTGGTACGTTCAAGGCCTGTCATGATATCCACCACACCCACGAGGGCAGCATTGGCAACCTCTGCAATCCACAAATTGAGGCCCTCATGCAGCAGACCCTCGACGGTTTCCACTTCGAACGGATGATGTCGGCAGAAAAAGAACTACTCAAATGAAACGCCTGCTCTTCTTTTGTATCTGTGCCCTGCTGACGGGCTGTCAGGTGGAAGATGCCGTCTCCCGCAGTTACCGTTGCTACTTCATCTTCGACACCTCGCTCCATCCCCTGCCTTGTCAGTTGACTGCCATCCTCGGCAACCCTGGACATTTTTGTATGATTGAGAGTAACATGTACGGAGGTGTGCGCCGCCTGAAGACCACCCGCAACTACGATGGAGCCAAAGAAGAAATCCTCCTCCGTACGGAGAAGGAAAGTCAGATATCATACGCCCTCGGCGCAAACAACTGTATCATCATTGGTACCAGCAGTTACGAGAACCGTCTGATAGCCTACGACGGTCAGTGCCCCAACTGCCTGAAAGAATATAACGACACGAACTATCCCCTCACCTGGCAGAAAAACGGTCTACAACTCCACTGCGCCAAGTGCGGACGTTCCTATGATGTCAACAACGGGGTAATCACCAGCGGTGACGCAGGCATACAACTCTCTGCATATATGGCAGCCTTCGACGGCATCCTCCTCCGTGCCTGGAACTGATGCTCAGTCCCGCCAATGATAAGCACCTGTTTTTAGTTTCCCGTATATTGTCCTATAAAGAAGATAGCACCTGTTTCTTTCTCGCTGATCACATAGAGGAAGGGGTGGTTGGCGTAGAACGTCACATAATCAGGTTGTGAAGAAGCAGATTTTTCATTCATGCCTATCACTGTGACAGCAGCGGCTTCAGTTCCCTCTTCGTCGAGTTTGATCTTGGCCACTTGCTTCATCAATTCGATATAGGTTTCCACACTACAGAATTTGGGGAATTCGGCAATCCTTTCATCAAAGGCCCTTGTCATTCCGAGTTTCTTCATGATGGGAATGAGATCCATGTCAGTATCTGACTCCAAGCGGGGCAGGTGCACATCGACCTTACAGTTTTCCATCTGCTGCTGGATCTTTTGCCACGATGTCATGTTCAGCGACTTCAATACCTTATTTATATCTTCGCCCGTCTGCACCTCATTATCCTTGACGATTGGCAGGAGAATAGTCATATTCCAGGCACCGTTGCCGTATGGCAGACGGAGGGCTTGGAAGTTGTTGGTTTGCAAATAGTCCAATTCAGCAGTCTGGTGCATCATGGGCCTGACTATCATCTCCTTCGTAGAGCCGGGATGTTCGAAGTTCTCTTCTTTCGTCTCTTTCTTGTCAAACTGATACAGCCACGTACCCTTGAAATAGATGGCATTCAGGAGATAACTCACACAATCGGGATTAAACTCTCCCTCTTTCAGCACCTCTTTGATCATACCCATCGTATGGTCACTGCCCCACTTGTTGATGACATCGCGGGTTTTGCCATCACAGAAGTCACGGGTTTCTGCATCAGCATCATAGAAGGTCTTGGCCTTCGACTTGAACTCCGGCAGCAACTCGTAGCCCTTATTCATATAGATGTTGTTGGCAATCAGCACCTTCGTCTGCTCGTCGAGTTTTGCTGCCCTTTGCAGCATCTTGTTGCAGAAACTATTGATGCCGTCAGCGCCCGTCTCGCTGAACCCCAACACCTTATTTATCTGTCGTTGGGTCTCACCGTCAGCCCCGTTATTGAGCATGCCCAAGGCATACGTAATACTGATGGGCGAGAGAATCTGACTCTTCACCCCGTCGCGAGCCTCACGGAAGAGGTTGAAGGCAAAATCGTTACTACTGCTGACCATCTCCTGCTCGGCTCGGGTCAGTTCCATCGTCGTTGGTGGCTCCACTGGATCAATCACAGGTTTGGAGTCATCCTCACTGCTGCTGGAACATCCAACAGTCATTGTCATTGCCATCATCAGGGCGACAGCAGCCCAATTCATCTTCTTCATATCGCCTGCAAATTTAAACATTTCTATCTATATAAACCCCAGAATGGCAAAAATACTGTATGGAAAAGCGTTAAAAAAGCATAACAAGGGTGTTTTTCTTGGAAAAGTTTGGCTGTTTCGCGAAATAGCCGTACCTTTGCAGTCAGTTTGCACAATCATAGCAGAATCCATCGCCGCAATGGTGGAATTGGTAGACACGAGGGACTTAAAATCCCTTGACCCGGAAAGGTCGTGCGGGTTCGAGTCCCGCTCGCGGCACTATTAAATCCAAACTTTTATGCAGAAAAAACATTTCATTCTCCTATCAGCCGCTACCGTGATGTTCCTTTCATCCTGTTCCAGTAAACTGGGCGTACTTTCGGCTGATAACTTCACCGTGACCCCCAACCCCTTAGAGACACAGGCTGGTACTGTGCCAGCCACCATCAACGGCCACTTCCCTGAGAAGTACATGAACAAGAAGGCCGTCGTGACCGTCGTTCCTGAACTGCGCTATTCCAACGGGCAGACCGTTCAGGGCAATACTGCCACCTTCCAGGGGGAGAGTGTGCTGGGCAACGACCAGACCATCTCCTACCGTCTTGGTGGCAACTACACCATGAAGACCAACTTCGCATACGCTGATGACAACAAGGCCGATATGTACCTCACCTTCAATGCCCGCATCGGCAAGAAAATAGTAAAAGTGCCTGAGGTGAAGGTGGCAGAGGGCATCCTCGCCACTTCCGAACTCTACAAGCAGACACTAAACACCGCCCAGGCCGCCATTGCCACCGATGCCTACCAACGCATCAGCAAGCAGAAGCAGGAGGCCAACATCAAGTTCCTTATTCAGCAGGCCACCCTGCGCAAGAGCGAGTTGAAGAACAACTCCATACAGGAATTTGTGAAGATGCTGGAAAAGATCAATACCGACCGTGAGGCTCTGAACCTTGATAACATCGAGGTGTCAGCCTATGCCTCACCCGATGGTGGTTTCAGCATCAACGACCGTCTGGCCAACGAACGCCAGAAGGTATCGGAACAGTATGTGAACGAGGAGTTGAAAAAGATCAAGATGGACGCTAATGTCGATGCGAAATACACCGCCCAGGACTGGGAGGGATTCCAGGAACTGGTGAAGGCCAGCGACATTCAGGACAAGGATGTCATCCTGCGCGTACTCTCCATGTATAAGGATCCTGAGGAGCGTGAGCAGCAGATAAAAAATATCTCTTCTGCCTTCCGCGAACTGGCTGATGGCATCCTGCCTCAGTTGCGCCGTTCACGCCTCACCATCAACTACGAGACGGTGGGACGCTCCGACGACCAGATCCTGCAGCAGATCAAGGATGATGCCTCCAAACTGAGCATCGAGGAACTGCTCTATGGTGCTGCCTTGAAGGATGACCTCAACGCTCAGGAAGACATCTACAAACTGGCCACGGAGATCTATCCCAAAGATGCACGCGCCTTCAACAACCTCGCTACTATCCAGTATGCACGCGGCAACTACGACGCAGCCCGTCAGTATATCCAAAAGGCGCAGTCTCTGGCCGGTACGCTGCCAGAGGCACAGGCCAACCTCGGTATGCTGGCCCTGAAGACAGGCGACCTGAAAGCCGCTGAGCAACTCATCGCCAGTGCCACGGGCGCCAACGGTCTGGAAGAGGTGTTAGGCAACCTGCACCTGGCACAGGGCAACTACGCCCAGGCCGAGCAGGACTTTGCCGAGATTTACAGCAACAGCGCTGCCCTCGCCCAGATCCTCAACAAGAACTACGCCTCGGCAGCCGTCACGCTGAAATACGTGAAGAATCCCGATGCTACCACGGAATACTTGAAGTCCATCCTCTCAGCCCGTATGGGTAACAACAGTGATGCTATCGAAACCCTGAAAAATGCCATTATCAAAGACCGGTCATTGGAAAAGTATGCCGTCAACGACTTGGAACTCAAGGCTATCAAACACCTGATAAAGTAAAAAGTATATAGTGAAAAGTGAAATGAAGCCCATGGAAAAGAAAGTGAAAAGGGTATGGCATTTATGGATGCTGCCTATACTTTTCACTTTTCACTTCTCACTTTTCACTACTTCCTGCGGCCCCGACCGCGGCACCTTCCGTATAGAGGGCGAGTTCAAGGGCTTCAACCAAGGTGAGTTCTATGTCTACAGCACCGACGGAGGAATCCGCAAGATTGACACCATCGGTGTGAAGGGCGGACGTTTCTCCTACCAGATACCCCTCGACTCCGTCGCCACCTTCGTGCTCGTCTTCCCCAACTACTCCGAAATACCCGTAATGGGAGCCTCCGGCGCCAAGGTAGACATCAAGGGCGACGCCTCCCACCTGAAGGAGATCGAGGTGCGTGGCACCAAGGAAAACGAACTGATGACGGGCTTCCGCATGAAGGTCAGTGAGATGACACCGCCGGAAACCGTCAAGGAAGCCACCGACTTCATCATGAAGCACCCCACCTCGCTGGCCAGCATCTTCCTGCTCAACAAATACTTCATCCAGTTGCAAACCCCCGACTACAAGCAGGCCCTCTCCCTGGCACAGACCATCCGCGAGGCCCTTCCCGGCAACAGGCGCATCGCCACCCTCGTCAAGCAACTGGAAGGACTGAATGCCATCAGCACCGGCGGCACGCTGCCTAAGTTCACCGCCACCGACATCAAGGGTAAGCCCATCTCTAACGGAGACCTCTATGCGAAGGTCAACGTCATCACCACCTGGTCCACATGGAACTACGAGAGTCAGAACATCCAGCGTCAACTGAAACGGTTGGAGAAGGAGAAGGGCGCGAACCAGTTGAAGATTGTCAGCATCTGTCTGGATGCCAATCCCAAGGAGTGTCGGAAGATGATGGATCGTGACTCTATCACCTGGTGTAACATCTGCGACGAACGGATGTGGGACAATCCCGTCCTCACCCATCTCGGCCTGTCGAAGATACCCGACAATATCATCACCAACAGCCAGGGGCGTATCCTCGCCCATTCCCTGCCTGTGGCAGAACTCAACAAAAAAATCGATGAATTACTGAAATGAGAACATAACCATATTATTCACTCAAAATCTAAATACTATGCTTGTCAAGACATTTTGTGCAGCCGTTGTGGGGCTGGAAGCCACCACTATCACTATTGAAGTGAACCTGACCCGAGGGGTGCAGTTTCATCTGTCTGGTCTGGCCGATACCGCCGTCAAGGAGAGTTACGACCGTATCCGTGCAGCAATGGGAAACATCGGATTCAAACCGCCTACCGCCGATATCACCATCAACCTCAGTCCAGCCGACATCCGCAAGGAAGGCAGCGGCTATGACCTGCCCCTTGCCATCGGCATCTTAGCCGCCCACGGGAAAGTGAGCGACACCTGCCTGTCTGAATATATGATGATTGGTGAACTTGGACTCGACGGGAGCCTGAAACCTGTCAGCGGAGCCTTGCCAGTAGCCATCCTTGCCCGCAAGGAGAAGTTCAAGGGACTCATCGTACCGAAGGCAAATGCCCGTGAGGCCGCTGTCGTAAACAACCTCGATATATATGGGATGGATAGTCTGGCCGACGTGGTCAGTTTCTTCAATGGCGCAGACATCTATGAGCCTACCGTCGTCGATACCCGCAAGGAGTTCTACGAACAGCAATACACCTTCGACCTCGACTTTGCCGATGTGAAAGGTCAGGAGAGTGTGAAACGTGCCTTGGAAGTGGCTGCCGCTGGTGGACACAACCTGATTATGATAGGCCCGCCGGGGTCAGGTAAGTCGATGATGGCTAGGCGACTGCCCAGCATCCTACCGCCCTTGTCACTGGCCGAGAGTCTCGAGACCACACAGATTCACTCTGTAGCAGGTAAACTGCCTACTGGCACATCGCTGATCTCGCAGCGCCCCTTCCGCAGTCCGCACCATACGGTGTCACAAGTAGGACTAGCAGGTGGAACATCTAAGGCTATGCCAGGGGAGGTGTCATTAGCACATAATGGGGTACTCTTCCTAGATGAATTAACAGAGTTCAGCAGGGCTACTTTGGAAATCCTCAGACAGCCATTGGAAGACCGTAAAATCACCATAACCAGGGCAAATTATACGGTGGAATATCCGTGCTCGTTTATGCTTGTGGCCTCGATGAATCCTTGCCCTTGCGGTTACTATGGAGACCCCTTACACAAGTGTACCTGCACACCTGGACAAATCAGCCGTTATCTCTCAAAAATCAGTGGTCCGCTTCTCGATAGGATTGACATACACTGTGAAATTCAGGCAGTTCCGTTTGCCCAGTTATCTAAGATGCAACCTGGAGAGCCGTCCACATCACACCGCGAACGAGTCATCAAGGCCAGGCTCATCCAAGAAGAGCGTTTCAAGGACTATAAGAACGTTCATTGCAACGCTCAAATGACGGAACGGATGTTGCACAAATATGCCGAACCCGATGATGCCAGCCTGGAGATGCTACGGTTGGCAATGGAGAAACTGAGCCTATCTGCCAGAGCGTATAGCAGAATCCTGAAGGTTGCCAGAACGATTGCTGACCTGGAGGGTAGCAATAAGGTACAGAGCCAGCATATCGCTGAGGCTATCGGTTACCGCAGTCTCGATCGTGGTGACTGGGCAGAACGGGGAGGATGAATAGTTAAAAATATATTAGTGGTAGCAAATTCTTCACTTTTCACTTTTCACTCTTCACTTTTATTTCGTACCTTTGCAGCCATGAACGAAGGTCAATGTACACAACTGTTGGAGGAGCACGGCATCAAACCGACGGCAAACCGTATTGTCGTGCTGAAAGAACTGGTGAAGGCCCTGCATCCCATCACCTTGTCGGAATTGGAATGTAAGATACTGAGCATCGACAAGTCGAATATCTTCCGTGCCCTGACTCTCTTCCGTGAGCATCATCTGGTGCATGTCATCGAGGGGGGCAGCGAGGGTGTGCGCTATGAACTCTGTCATAGCCACGACCATGACCACGACGAGGACATCCATCCCCATTTCTACTGCGAAGAATGTCAGAAGACCTATTGCCTCGACTATACTGAGGTGCCTGAGGTTAAACTGCCCAAGGGCTTCGCACAAAAGTCCTCCAACCTGATGATTAAAGGAATATGCCCAGACTGCCAATCAAAGTAATCGCATTCGACGCGGATGACACCCTGTGGGACTGCCAGTCGCACTTCGAGGAGGTGGAGAATCATCTCTATAGTCTGATTGCGCCCTACTGCGAAGACCCCAAACACGAACTCTACCTTACGGAGAGTGGCAACATGGCTGACCTCGGCTACGGTTGTAAGGCTTTTACCATCAGCATCATCGAGACAGCCCTGCACATCGCTGGCAATGATATCTCTGCCACCCAACTGAAGGAACTCCTCGCCCATAGCAAGTCGCTGCTCCACCTCCCTGCCACTCCATTGCCTGGAGTTGTCGAAACATTGGAAACCCTTCGCACTCGTTTGGAAGACAACGGCAACTATCCTGTTGTCGGGGATTTGCAATCCCCGACGCGAATGGTCGTCTTCACCAAGGGCGAACTACAGGATCAGGAGAACAAACTGAAGCGTTCTGGCCTGTTGAAGTATTTCGATGATGTGGAGATCACCTCCGACAAGTCGCAGCGTGAGTTCTTGGCCCTCTGCGAGCACCAACAGATACATCCCTCGGAACTGCTGATGATCGGCAACTCGCTGAAGAGCGACATCGCCCCTGCCCTCGCCATCGGAGCCTGGGCCATCCATATCCCCTTCCACGTCACCTGGCAACTGGAGCACTTCGACGACATCGACCACGAACGGCTCATCAAAATCTCCCATTTCAGCGAGATCCTCAATTATATTTGATTTTGGCTATCCCTTTCAGGTTTGCCTCATTGCATACCCTGCATTTTTATGCCCTGAATCTTGGGGAAGGTTTTGCCACCCGTGCAAAAGTCTGCCAGAATTCTGGGGAAGGTTTTGCACCCCATGCAAAAGTCCAAACCAAATCACGGGCATAAAAATCCCACCTGGGAAAAGTCCAAACCGAATCTCGGGCAAGGTTTTGCCACCCGTGCAAAAGTCTGCCAGAATTCTGGGCAAGGTTTTGCACCCCATGCAAAAGTCCAAACCAATTTCTGGGCATAAAATTCCCACTGGGGTATGGCTTGCCAGAAATCCCAGGCATATTTTACCCCACCGGAGAACGACATTTTTCGAAGTTCAGGCTCATAATCCTAACCGCCATCTGCCATCCGTCAGATTCTGGGGAATCATTTTACTTTTCTCTTGTTCTTACGGATGGCAGTTCCGACAGATGGCAGTTAGATTATTTTGCTTTTTTTTCCGTATTTTATTCGTCGAAAGTTTGGTGCTTTCGCATGATATGAGTACCTTTGCAAACGGAATTGAATTAACTTTAATTCTATAATTATGAAACTCAATGGATAAAATTACCCTCATAACACCTGAAATAAGGCAACGGAGAAAAGAGATTAGGAACAAGGCGAAGAAAGACCTTATAGGAAACGTCATGTATCATCCGTATTTTCCACACGACATCTATATCAATGTTTCTGGCATTAAGGAATGGTTGAATCAACCTCATCGGCATTATAAGGAAAAGAACGAGGCTTTGTTGAGACTGCCCGAGTTAATCGCAAATTCAGAATACTTAGGGGCTGTTCCTGATCCGAAAGGACGCAATTATTTATTAGCAAGCCACATTTTTAAGACAGAGGTAGATTCTGAACCTAGTTGGATTATCGTCAACGAAACCATTTGGGGTGATTGCTTTGTTCATAGTATATCAGATGACCTATCCTTTATAAACAATAAACAGGACCTCTGAACCCTTCCCTCCGGAACTGCAATCCGACGCGGTATTCTGAAATCCTGTTATTTCTGCTGCAAAGATATGAATAATTTCGATAACTTCCAAATTATTGGAGATATTTTTGCTTTCTTTGCGCTTTTTCTTTCGAAAGATTTGGAACTTTCAGATTATTTTTCTATTTTTGCACCATCGCTTGTTAGCCCTTAGGGGTGAAAGCGGGCGGTCTTATATATGAGAAAGACGTTTTCGAACGTCTGTCGTTGTGAATCTTGAACTTCGCAAACTCAACCTCTACAACAGACAGATGACAACGATACGTCTGCGTGGAGCGTTTCTATATAATTTCTTTATATATAGTTCGTTCTGGCGTGGGCTAACTGCGTTGTCTATCCTGTGTAGAGGGGGCAATGCGAAGGCCTAAGATTCCAGGATGGGCAAAGAAACAGACACCTACGCCTTTTTTGTATCATAAGCAAACCTAAGAATAATTATTAACTGCCAACTCTGGGGTGTTAGTAAGGCATACAATAAAATGCTAATAAAACATGATTATTTTTTCTCTAAAATGGAATAAAGACAAAAAATCCATGGCCGTGTCCAAACAATTTATTAAGAAAGTTAATATTCTTATAAGACATTTGAGTAGCAAATACACCAAAGATAAAAAGAGATATGCATCTTTAGCCGCACAACTATATACAGAATCTTTGGAGAAAGGAGAGAATCGACGCATATTATATGGGAAATTAAAGGAGGCTAAACTTTTTTCTCTTTTCATGAAATTAGTTGCTGAAGTTTTACCAAATATTCAGAATCCAACAATAATCAAGTTAACAAATAAAAAGAATAACATATGAAACGACTATTAACATTAGGAGTATTGCTCCCATGCTCGCTTCTGACATTTACTCAGTTTTATGAATTTAAGTCTAAAACTAAGTATATTCCTTGTAATAAGAGGTCATTTTTAGCATTCCTTTTTTCTTTGTGCTTTTCTATATTATATGCAGGACCTGTTACACAACAACAGGCATTCGAAAAGGCACAACGATTTATGAAATCCAAAAAGATAAAGGATGATTATAAGACAAATCGTGCTCGAGGAAAGAATGCATTTCAAAAGAATGAACCATTTTATTTATTTAACACCGAAGATAATCAAGGATTTGTTATCGTTTCGGGTGATGATCGAACAGAAGAAATCCTTGGCTATTCTGACCATGGAAATATTGATTTGGACAATATTCCAGACAACATGAAAGCCTTGTTTGATATTTACCGTAAAGAAATAAAATCTTTAGAAAACAAATCAAATACTAATAATGTTGTAAGACCTACAAGAGATGCTGTTGCTCCAATTATCAAAACTCAATGGGGACAAAGATATCCATATAATTTGATGTGTCCAGAAATATCAGGGCAACACGCAGTTACAGGATGTGGACCTACGGCTATTGCCCAAGTCTTATATCATTATAAATGGCCAAAAATAGAAAATCCTCCTCTTGATGGCTATGGATTTGTTTCCGAATTTCCTGCTACAACGTTTAATTGGGAAGAAATAAGATACGACTATAAAAATGGTAATTTTACTGAATCGGAAGCAATGGCAGTCGCAGAGTTAATGCGTTATGTAGGACAAAAATTGCTGGTAGATTATGGATTGAATGGTACTGCACTATGGTGGGACTGGTTAACAGGGGGGATTACAACTATAAAATGTAAAGACAATAAAGTATTGCCCCTTTTCATGGATTTTGATTATAACCCCAATATGGTAGGTATTAGAAGAAGTTATACTACCAGATCTTATTGGGAAGATGTAATATATAATGAGGTTTACGAAGGTAGGCCTGTATTAATTACTGCAGGCATTACATCTGGAGCGCATGATTTCGTCTGTGACGGATATGACGGGAATGGTTATTTTCATCTTAATTGGGGATGGGATGGCATTAATGATGGATATTATCTTTTAACTACCATAGATTTATATGAACCAGATCTATCAAATGACGGAAATCAAATCTCAACTCACAATCAATTTGCTTATATAGGCATAAGACCTTCTAAAGAAGATGATACTTATAACTATACAATATTAGATATATTAAGAGGCCGAGGATATCCACGTGTTAAGAATTATAATAGAAATACGACCAGCCTTTTTTTTGAAAATGTCAATTTCAATATGTTCTTCATCAATTTTAGTGACTTTCTGTTTGATGGAGATTTGGGAGTAGGGCTATTTAAAGACGGATGTGAAATTTCAAATATTGACAGAATACTTTGGACCGAGTCTATTACTATCAATTCATTTGATGTAATCGAAAAGAACTATGAAATGGATTTCGATGCTGACATTCCAAGTGGTTCATATGTGTTATTGCCTATTTGCAAGAAAAAAAACGATAATGAGTGGAGAATTGCAAGTCCTGACTATTACTATCTTGATATAAGCGATGAAGTATTGAGTATTTACCAAATACCTCCAGAATGGCCTAAATCTCAAATTGTTATTAATGATATTCAATTTAACGATACTTTAGTAAAAGGTGAACCCCGTACAATCCAAATTGACTTTACAAATAAGAGTTATGAAAATTGTAATTGCGTTTGGATATACGAAAACGAAGAATGCGTGCATAGTGGTGATTATTTGACTGCTGACTTTGGACAAAGAAATATACAAAATTTAAGATATACTCCTAAAAATGAAGGAGTAATAAAGTTTTCATTAAGGGGCCCCGTGTTTTATAGTGAGTCTGGTACGTCGCAAGAAATATATTATGAAAAGATTATTGATATATACAGTGACAATCAGTTATCTGTGGATAATGTGACTGCATATATTGATAATACTGCATCCATTGGAATCAATCTAAAGAATAATACTACAGACTTAACAGCCTATCAGTTTGACCTTAAGTTGCCAACTGGCTTTACACTGGCCAAAGACAGCAAGGATAAGTACCAAGTGACGAAGACGAATCGTTACAAGGATGATAGCCAGCAACTGACAGTGTCATTGCAGGAAGACGGCTCATACAGATTCATTAGTTTCTCAATGTCCAATGGTGTGATTGATGGAATAAGTGGTGCGATCCTGAATGCTGTAATGGAGGTAGCAGATAATGTGACTGCTGGCACTTATGAAGGAACCATCTCAAATACCATCTTTACAAAGGCTGACGGCACACAGGTGAAGTTGATCGATACAAAGTTTAATATCGTGGTTGAAAATATTGTTATGGGTGATGCTAATGGTGACGGAGAGATTAATGTTGGTGATGTGGTAGAAATTGTAAAGGCTGCCCTTAATAAGCCAACAGCGATATTTATTAAGGAAGCGGCAGATATGAATAATGATAATGAGATCAATGTGACGGATGTTGTGATGGTTGTAAATGTCATTATGTCTGCTGATGTGAATTCAGCGAGAACTAAGGCTTTTTGGGGAAACAGTGTTAATGATTGGCTCTCATTGAAAGAGAACGGCTATCAGATGCTGTCACTTTGCCTTAATAATGATGCTCTTTATACAGGTTTCCAGTTTGACATCAAGTTATCTTCAGGACAGACACTCGAAAGTATTAATCTGAATTCTTTGCGTAGTAGAGGGCATGTGTTAACATATACAGAGATTGGTGAAAACATGTATAGGGTCATTGTGTATTCTACAACAAATAGTTACTTCAAAGGTAATGGTGGAGAGTTGTTAAACTTCAAGATTTCTGGTAATGGTAATGTTGAGATTGATAATATCCTATTCATTCAGAGTAATGAACAAGAAAAGAGATTCTCTCCATTGTATGGCGGAACGACTGGAATCCAAACTGTTGAAAAAGTGCAAGCAGCCGACATCTATGGCATTGATGGCCGCTTAGTTCGTAGTCAGGCTTTAAGTACTAACGGTTTGGAAAAGGGTATTTATATTATCAACGGTAAAAAGCATATTGTAAAATGAGATATTGCAGGGTATTGATGATAGCAGTCTTGCTCACGATAGTGGGCAGGACACAGGCCGACAACCTAAGGGTTGAGAATGTGTCATTATGTGCAGGACAGACGAAAGAGGTGGCAATTGTATTACAGAACTCATCAAAGAAATATGAGGCATTCCAGTTCGATATGGTCTTACCTGAAGGAATCACGATAGCCAAGGATGCTCAAGGTAACTTTATTTCGAATCTGAATAAGGAACGTATTGTTGATCATTCGTTGGGAATAACTGACTATGGGACTGGCAAATATCGTTTCCTGTCATATTCCATGTCGGATGCTGGTTTCGTTGGAACTGATGGAGTTTTACTCTATTTCACCTTAGAAGCAAGTGAGAATATCAGTGTCGGTACGAAGAGTATTGCAATAAAGTCGCAAGTATTCACTGATATTGATGGTGAAGTGTCGAAATGGGATGATATCTCATTCAAAGTAACGATAATTGAAGTTATTCCTGGTGATGCTAATGGCGACAAAAAGGTGGATGCTGAAGATATTGTTACTATCACAGATTATCTGGTGGGTAAGAGTCCTGAAAACTTTAGCATTGAGAATGCGGACGTAAATCTGGATGGTGTCATCAACATTACAGATATCATTCAGATTGTGAACCTGATTCTGAACAAAGAATAAGGATACGGTCACTACATAAAAAGGACGAATCTTTTTACAACGATTAGCAATAAAACAAAGAAAAGCCACAGATTATTTGTAGTCTGTGGCTTTTTTTGTACCTTTGAGCTTCGCTCGAAGTTAGGCTGCATCTCGGAAATGAAAATAAATACGGATTTATTTTGCATTTCGCTCGATTTGCACTAACTTTGCAGCCAAATTCAAAAAATACGTATT
>JAFZNI010000069.1 GCA_017551005.1 Prevotella sp. | reverse complement strand
TACCGCAACATTCTTAACTCCAACCGTGAACTGGCCTGTTGGTATGCCACAGGTTCAACCGACAATGCACGGCAAGAGATGGCGAAGTGGGTATTAGAAACAGCGGATAGAAACAATTCCAATCCCAACCCATACCCCATATTAAAAGCACAGTCATATTACCCCAGCATAGTGAATATCGATGCAGAGCATGCAACAACTGGAGCAGATCGCAACAAGGGTGGAAAACTGGGTACGCTGACTGTGAACATTAGCGGTGTTGGTAGTGGTGCAGTATTTAGTGCCCCGAGTGGAGCCCGTATCCACACCGGTAGTCTCACGCTTAATATCACCGATAAGGACGAAGACCGCTACAACTTCAACTACCGCAAGGTGCAACTGCCCTACTATAATGATGTAGGCGAAGGTAACTATACCGACAACCGCGTGGTGACTGGCTGGAAGATTATAAGTGTATCGGGTAATTCCACCAACACTTTTACTAATAACACTACCTACCCTGAAGGGGCTACGGGCAAGGACATCCTCAGCATCGATGACTGCTACAATTTCGCTGACCGTACCGACACGGGTAAGGATCTTTATGGAACCAGCGGACGCGTCTTTGCGCAGGGTGCCTACTATGACGTGCCCGACAACGTGACATCTATCACCATCCAGCCCTACTGGGCCAAGTGCACCTACCTCTCTGATGCCAATTACGATGTGACCTATAATAATGGTAGCACAGCCACCAACGTCACTGCTATGGGTACCCGATATTCCAACGATGTGGCTGTCGACATCAATCACAGCAGTCAAAAGGTATATACATCTATGAGCAATGCCCTTTCCAATCTGGGTCGCAATGCAAGCCACTCTGTCTATGATTATGCCGTGGTCTTCGTGGGCAATTACCACCTCTATTCAGGAAAAAGTTCCTACGTTGGCAACAATTACAACAATAATAATACGAATCCAGATCTGCCCGTCACCCTTATGAGTGCCGACCTTGACGGTGACAACGAGCCCGACAATGTGTTTTTCCTACAGCATGGTAAGACCCGTATTGGCCTATGTCCTCTCCGTTACGACTTTCTTTGCGTACCCGATATAGGTATGGCGCAGAAAGCCGACGGTCTGACCCGTATGCCCAGTATAGGTGCTTTTTGGCCATATGGATGGTTCGAAACGACAAACACCAGTTTACTGCGTGTCCAGCAGATGGAGTATGCCACCACAAAGCGGGTCGTGTCGCCCCTGATATTGCAAGGTGGTATTTTCGACCAGACCTTCGTGTCGTGGCAGGGTGGAGAGTCTACCAGCAAGAACCAAACCAACTACATCCACTTAGGGGGCAATGTCTACTTCACCGAGTTCTCCAACGGCAGCCATATCAATAACACGCAGTTCACTACACATGTGCCTATCTCAGTGACTGGTGGTGAATACGACAGTTTCTACCTTTCAGGCACATCGCTGCCCACAAGTGGTAACCCCACGGAGAAAGCCGACAATGCCGAGGGCTACATCGACGGCGGCAAGTTTGGCGAGGTGGCCAGTGGTGGAATGAGAAAGATTGACGGCAACGTGACGTGGATTATTTATAACGCAGACATTGAGAACTTCTACGGCGGCGGCATCAACGCTAACAAGCCTGTCACAGGCAACATCAGTACGACTATGCGTGACTGTCACGTGGGTACCTATTGTGGCGGCCCAAAGTTCGGCAACATGAGTAACAATAAGACGGTTACGTCCACAATTAACGGCGGTCAGTTCGGCACCTTCTTTGGTGCTGGATTTGGGGGGACCGCACTCTCCAAACAATCCACTCAGCAGAACAATACTTTTAACGACGCAAGCCAATGGGATACTTGGGCCGGCACCTACGACCGTAAATACAACTCCTCTTACGGCATTGCATCGCGCTACGAATTCAACTTCTTCCAGTTTAGTGGCGGTAGCGATGATACTCAGGTGGGTCAGATGTATGTCTATTATGCTTCTATGTCGCTGGCTGAGACTAAGAACGTAACGACCACCATGAATGGTAGCACCGTGACGGGGAATTTCTACGGTGGCGGTAACTTGGGCAAAGTAGCCGGCAATGTCAACAGCACATTGACGAATTGCACCATCAATGGCAATGTTTTTGGCGCAGGTTTCTCAGCCACCATTCCTACAGTAAAAGTGATGAATACAGGAGTAACGGACCCTGATCCTGGTTACGATGCCAACGCTGGTGTATTCACAGAGGCGGGTTACCCATCCTCTGTAACTTACACATGGAAACATGCAGAATCAGTAACTGCAGGAAATGAATTTGACGAAAATGGTGGTCACTTTATCCTCACTGAAGAGGACCTTGATAACCTTGGAGTTGTAACGGGTAAAGTAACCCTGAACATCGAAGGAACAACCACTGTTGACGGCAGCGTTTATGGCGGTGGTGAAGAGTCTGGTGTGGATGGTAATACGGAGGTTACTGTGACTGGTGGTACTATCGGTACGGAGAATGCAACGAGTTATGGCGCTTTAGTTGGCAACGTGTATGGTGGCGGTAAGGGAACTGATGAGGATGTCAAGGCTGGACTGGTGAAGGGTAATACCACTGTCAATATCGGCACTTCGAGTTCTTCGACAACTCCTATTATCTACCATAATATATATGGTGGTGGCGCATACGGTTCTGTGGGACAATTCGATTACGATGAAAACGGAATGCCTACAGGTCGTACGGCTAATACCATTGGCGGTAAGGCTATAGTGAACATCTTGGGTGGTAGGATAGGCAAGAATGGTAAAGAGAATGGTATGATCTTCGGCTCGTCCCGTGGTGATGTGGATGCTCCACGTTCCATACACGACAAACTGGCTTGGGTCTATGAAACTGAGGTTAATATCGGCACTCTGAGTGCTTCGACGGGACCTGACATCAGGGGCTCTATCTATGGCGGTGGCGAGAATGGTCATACATGGTATAACGCCAAGGTAAATGTCCATAGCGGCACGATTGGTATAGCAGAAGGTTCTTCAATAACAGATAATAATGGGACGCCAGATGACGATTCAGATGATATTACATATTCTGGCCCTGAATATCCTTATCGTGGTAATGTTTATGGTGGTGGCTGTGGTACTGACAAGTATTATGAAAATCCTGCCAATGAGACGCACGATGGTAATGGTCAACTTTATAACCCATTGGCGGGTATCGTGCAAGGCAATGCAACGGTGAATATTGATGGTGGTCTTGTAGTTCATAATGTGTATGGTGCCGGAGCCATGGGCTCGGTGGGTACAACGGATAATACCGGTGCTATCACCAGCGGTGGTACTACTACCATTGCAATTAGTGGTGGTACTATCGGTGTTGACGGCATTGGCAACGGAAATGTTTTCGGTGCAGCCCGAGGTGATGCGACTACCACACAAACCGACGTTGCTTTGGTTAAAACTACGGGCGTCACCATCAGTGGGGGCGCAATCCTGGGCAACGTCTATGGTGGCGGTGAAACCGGCGATGTGGGCACCTATACTACTGATAATGTTACTGACGCTAATATATATCCTGAGGGTAGTGGCGTTTGCAATGTCACTGTCACTGGTGGTACGATAGGGCCTGAAAATAATACTAATCCGAATAGGGGCAATGTGTTCGGCGCAGGCAAAGGTGTTGCTAACTCGTTCAAGTGTATGAAAGCCATGGTGTACAAAGCGAATGTCGCTGTCAGCAACGGTACGGTGTGGGGCAACGTCTATGGCGGTGGCGAGATAGGCCGCGTGGAAAACGACACGAAGGTGGAGATTGGAACAGAGAGTGAAATAGCAGATACAAGTAAGCCCGACATTAAAGGCAGCGTATTCGGTGCCGGTAAAGGCTTAGACACACATGGCTACTCGGCATTGGTGCGTGGTAATCCTGTTGTCACCGTTCAGGGCTCTGCCAAGGTGGGAGGCAGCGTCTATGGCGGCGGCGAGATAGCATCGGTAGGCAAACATAGCCTTGTCACTGATGGCAACAAGGATCAACATCCTGAATTAGAAGTAGGAATGCCGTTTACATTGGCCAATACAAACGTAGGAGTATGTACCGTTACCGTCAAAGACAAAGCAGAGATTACAGGTGACGTTTTTGGTGCCGGAAAGGGCGTTGATCCTACAGAAATAACTAATCCTGGACGTCGGAAGCCTGATGGTACTATGGAATCTTATGATCCCAGTAGTAATGCTTTCCATATCTATGTTCAGACTTTGGCCCTAACCACTGAGACCCATGTAAGCATCGGTGGAACTACCGAAGGAACTGCTACCAAAGTCTTGGGCTCAGTCTATGGCGGCAGCGAGAGTTGATTTGTACAGTATCACACCAATGTAGCGATCAATGAAAACTGTACGATTGGTACGTCAAGCGTAGAAGGTAAGGTCTACGGTGGTGGACTTGGCATTGAGGGAAATGACGTTGCCGGACGAGTGGGTGGAAACACCACAGTCGATATCAATAATGGCACTACGCATGGCTCTGTCTTTGGCGGCGGTGCTTATGGTGTCGTTAAAGGTAGCGTGACAGTTAACATCAATAACGGTATCATTGACAAGGATGTCTATGGCGGTGGTGAGTTGGCCCATACTAACACTGCCATGTGGGATGACACAAATAGTGAGTTGTTACCTTATGCAGAGGTCACCAACCTGGTACCTGGGTCGTCACCGGTAACAGGATATTATGACGAGGAGTATCATATAATAACAACCGAGGGTGCTAAAGCAGCAGAAGACGCCAAATATTATGCAATTTACACAACCACCGTCAACCTGAAGGGCGGTCAACTACGTGATGCCTATGGCGGTGGACTGGGAGATATTGGCAAGCCTGCATACGTATATGGCGATGTGCTGGTGGACCTGAACGGAACCACATCATCGAGAGAAAATAATACAGGAACGCCTAAGAATAGGGCGACCAGAGGCTGTGTCGTCAATGAGATATTCGGTTGTAACAATATCAGTGGTTCGCCAAAGGGTAATGTGACGGTGCATGTGTATGGTACACAGAATGGTG
>JAFZNI010000068.1 GCA_017551005.1 Prevotella sp. | reverse complement strand
TTATGCAAAGCAGCCAGAAGGCTTCTTCGCTAGGATGGGAGCCAAAGTGGCTGCCTTTACCATGTTGCAGTATTTTAATCTTCTCAATCATAGGCCCATAGGGCAAGTTAAGTATGCATTATTTTAATTCAACCAACGAGTATAAATAATGTGCAAAGGTAGTCATTTCATCCGACATAACGAAGAAACGCCTCTGTTTTTTAGTATTTCTTATACAAAAATGGCTTCAAGGTTTCAAAAGAAACAATGAAGCCATTTTAGTTGTAATAGTTCTAAAACCTACTATTTCATATTGTTGGGGTTCGTGAAAATCTTACTTTCATCAAACCAATAGAGCCAATCGCCATATTGTGATGCTTTCTTTGCCCATGTACTGAAGTATGTATAGGTATTGACAATACTTTGGTTTTCGCGAGGATAATTGAAGTCTCCTGGGATGATAAGCACGTATGGGGCTTCTCCCTTCTTGGGAACAGAGATTTTCCATCCCGTAGACTGATTCTTAATATAGATTTTACTCAAGAATTGTGGAATACTCAAAGAGGGATCAATGTCATATATAGCCATAGGATAACCGATGGGAGCGGCCTGATCTGCTAATGTGTTTACATATCTGGCATTTCCTGTCTCATCGGCTACTCCGAATAATTCATGAACCTCTTTGTCTTTCAAATCAGTACCACCTACAAGTGTTCCTTCGATGCCTTCTATGAAGACCCGATCAAAGGCACCCGTTGCAACCAGACTCAAATATACACGGTTGGGATGTTCTTTACCCTGATAGCGGATACAACGTAATACAACGTCATTCATGTCATAGTCTGCCTCTTGTGGACGATCCTCGAAGCACATAGTATATGGCATGCCGCTTATTTCTTCAATATCGTCAAACATATAAACACCACTCTCACCTTCATTATTATCGTCATCAATAATGGTTTCCTTATTAGAATCGTCTGGTTCTTCTGCAATTGCTTTTCTCACTTGGGTAGTTGATACACCGCCAATCTCAATGATTACGTCACTATACTGTGTGTCAGCGCCTTCCTCAAAGCAGAGGTAGGTCTTGCCATTGGCAGTAAATGTGGCCATACGAGGATCGTTCAGTTCCATACCATAGAGTTCGACAGAAGACTTGAACTGACCGAAGGTGTTTATTTCAGTATTCAACTCACCACAGCCGTACAAACAGCCACGCTTATCATTACCCATATTTTCAGTTTTATTACCGTTATCCTTTCTAATCATGAAGCCGATACGGTAACCATCAGGGATGATTGCAGAGGCTGTTGCATGGGTTGGATCAAGGATCTCAGGATAGTACTTAGCAGGCAACTCGAAGTCGGTAATGGCAGCAGCAGAAGATGCTGTATATTCCTCAAAAGTCCATTCTCTATATTCGTTCTTAGAATTCTTATTACCTATTCCAAGCATTTTACCTGCGTCAGATTTCAAGCATTTATTCTGATTATACGAGTAAATATATACTTTGGTTTTGCTTTCTGTTGGATTTATGTTACTGTCGGTTATATAGAAAGTATATTTTTCCAGACTCTTCTCGTTGATATCCTTAATCTCAGGACGGCCATTGTTACACCACAGGAACTTCTTGCCACCTACATTATAGAACATCACTTTTCCCTCATCACTATTCGTAAAGACCTGCCAAAGTTGTTCTTCCACATTCTCAGTATAGGCACCCTTCAAATCGTCCTCTTTGTCTCCGTTGGTGATGAAATGATCAGCGTTGTCGGAGAAGTTGCGGATACGATAGAACTTGCCGTCGGTGGTGTAACCATAATGGCTCAACGAAGGAGCGATGGGTACAAATTCGCTGGCATCCCCATAGAAGGGAAGGAGATATTCATGCAGTCTGAGGAAACTCTCGTCTCTTGCGGTTTCGGAAATACCTGTAATAGCCTTGAATGCCAGTCTCTCATCTTTCAGGTCAATGGCCTTGAATTTAGGCAATGATTTGATATAGTCTGCCTCTGAAGTTCCTTCAGGTACTTCGTCTATCTTGTAATAATAGTAATATATGTCGCACCAATAGGCTTCTGTAGAAGCCAACTGGACTGGACTCAGGGTGAGAGGCGCCTTGCCATTGCTTACCAGATGGTTGCTGAAGAACTTTACGGCATTACCCTCGCGAATAAGTGCCAAATTGTTTCTTTTTTTATTAATACCTTTGGGGTCATCGCGATATAGTGAAGCATTGAAAATATCCTGAAGGGTTGCCTTGTCATCATCGGTAAAAGCAGTTGCTTCTCTGAAAATAGTCGAATTGGATATCGTCCAGCCATTGGAATTATCTGGACCAGTAGGCCACCACAATCGGTCTTTCTCCCAATTTTTGCCTTTCCAGTTGCTATATTTTGCGTCGTCAGATAAAGCGCGGTTGGCATTGTACGACAAGAAGGAATTGCTATATTTAAGTTCTATCGTTGATAAGTCAGGTAGTTCTGATGATGCTCTTGTGGAGCCTACTGCTCGAGTGGCGCTAGCATTCTTGAAACTAATTGTTCTATCTCCGACATTGAACCCCTTGATATAATAGTTTCCATTGTTGTCTACGCAGGCAGCAATTAGTCGAGTATTGGATTTTGGGGCATCGTAATTCAGCGTTACCGTTTCTCCTTTAGTGGCATCAACTTCTGCCAGGATTCTGGCTTGGTCGTTCAAGAAAGGTGACTCCGTAAGAATCTGAACTTTTGCAATATTCTTAAGACTTGCATTGGCTGTGACTGTGATAGTCCCGGAGGTAACGTTGCTCCAATCCTGATTTGGATCTATCATGCCAAAAATGTTTTCTGCATTCTCTTTGATGAGGGCATCACGATTGGCATCAAAATCGAATTCTGTGCAACTGGCAAAGGCCAATGCACATCCAACGGTTAAATATAATACTTTTTTCATAAGATTGTAATAATGCGACTTTAAATAAACTATTTTGCTGCAAAAATAGTGGATTTTATCGACAAACAAGCGTTATTTCGTTACAAACACCGCTAATTTAACATTATTTATAACTCGATTGTTATTTTTCCGTTAATTTGCCTGCCTGTCAGGTAATTAGGCACTGCCCACTGGCGATTTGTGACATCGGTAACCCAGTAATAACTATTGACATTGCTGATACCGAACAGATTCAGGCAGTCAAGACCTATCCACACCCGTTTGATGCCCTTATCTTGTTTGATGGCCAGCCAACTCATACCGATATCGGCACGCTTATAGGCCGGCGCACGGAAATTCTGATGCTCGATACCTCTGTGGGGGGCTCCAAAGGGAAGTCCATCAGCAAAGGCCAGGCGCAGGGTCATCTTCCATCGGTCTGTACCTGGGAAATAGTCGGTGAAATGGAGATTAATGGCAAATCGCTGGTCGTTGGGCTGTGGAAAAGAGACGCCTCCCATTTTCATCTGTGCTTTCATCACGGAGAAGGTTAGCCAGGAGTCTGTGCCAGGCACGAATTCACCGAAGAGTTTTAAATCAATGCCTGCTGTATAGCCACTGGCAAGATTCTCGCCGTAATAGGTCACCTTTACATTTTGGACATTATAAGGAATCAGATTGGAAAGTGCCTTGAAATAGGCTTCGGCCGTAAAGCGGAAGGGGCGGTCAAGCATCTTGAACCGATAGTCCATTGCAGCAACAAATTGCAAACTTCTTTGACTTTTGATTTTTTCATTGAGTACCGCCGTTGTCATGCCATTCTGAGTTATGGTGTCCCTCATTTCCTTATAGAAGGGTGCCTGGTAATAGAGGCCTGTGGCAAAGCGGAACGTGTAGTTTTGATTGAAAGCCGGTACCAGAGCAATGGAAGCACGGGGCGAAACAATCGTTTCTTTATTAAACGACCAGTTGGCTAAACGCACTCCATAGTTGAGTGTAAAGTAATTCTCTCCTTTGGCAAACTTGTATGTATCTTGTAGATAGGCTTCTATGCGATGACTTTTGATGTCGCTCTGTGCTACAAGTGTGTAAATAAGGTCGAGACGGTTGGCGGTATGGGGTACGGAATAACCACTGGAATCGCGCATTTCATATTCTCTGGACTGTTCCTTGATTCTTTCTGTCTTATAAGTAAGTCCCATCTCAAAGTCATGCCGACGGCTTTTATGACTACCGATGAGTTTAAAACTAACCACGTCGGCAGTCAGATAGTTGCGTGCATGCTCCATATAGGTTCCTACACCCAGACTCTCAGACGACTGTGTGTCGTCGAGCCAGTATTGGCCCTGAATGTCATAGGCTTCCTTTTCTTTGGTATGGAAGGCGGATGTCAGGAATTTTATCTTGGTGGAATCGCTGAACGAACGGGTGATGGAGGCTGTGCCGAATAACGTACGGAACACATCCTTCTCCTGTCCGTCGAAGTAGACCTTGAATGACTTGACATCCTCCATAGTGCCGAATGACGTCTCCCTGTCCTTGGGCTTGAAGTTGTAGTGGTTTTCAGAGATATTTCCTATAAAGTCCACCGTCCATCTTTGGTTTGGTGTATAACTGATATAAGTCTGATAATCAAGAAAATTTGGCCGATACTCTCCAGTCGTTTCCAAGGATCCGAGCAAGTATCTGTTGGTCTTGTATCTGAGTCCGTGGCTCATTGAAAATTTCTTGTTGCCCAGTCCAACGTATGCGCTTGCACCTAAGAGTGAGGCTGTGACAGAGGCCTCGAAGTGCTGCGGACGGCGATAGGTGATATCTAAGGCAGATGACATTTTGTCGCCATATTTTGCCTCAAATCCACCAGTCGAGAACCCGATCTTATCTACCATATTGGCGTTGATGACAGAGAGTCCTTCCTGTTGTCCGCTGCTGATGAGCAGGGGACGATAGATTTCCACATTATTTATATATACGGAGTTCTCGTCGAAACTGCCGCCTCGCACATTATACTGGCTCGACATCTCGTTATGTGTGGAAACGCCGGCCTGTTGCTGAATCAGTTCCTCTACGGCATTGCCCGTTGTCGAAGGCCCGAGTTTTACGTTCTCTACGTTTAACTGTTCCGTGCTGGTGGTCTGTCTTCTCTGTTCTGTGATGGTCACTTCCTGCAATGCCTCCATGGGCTGCATCACAATCTGAACAGTCATTTTCCCCTTGGGATTTCTGAACACGCGTTTGCGTGAGGCGTAGCCCACCATTGTGAAACGCACCTCGACGGAATCTGCTGATTGGAGGGTGATCTCAAACTCACCTTTCAGATTCGACATTGCCACTTTTCCCTGCTTTGGGCAAGACACCGTTACAAGTTCCAATGCATTTTCCTCGTTGTCAACCACTTTGCCTTTCAGGGTAAAGTCGTCGGCACTTATGGCGCTGCTCAACAGGAGCATCGCTAAAAGCAAAAGTTGTCTTGTAACGTGATGTTTCATCAGACTATATAACGTGATAATCGGTTGTTTATTGCATTTTGCGAACTTTTGCGAACCGAAAAGACGATTGCAAACTATTGCGAACGGAAAAGTTTGGAAGTTTCATTTTTTATTCGTACCTTTGCGCTATGATTTACGAAATGCTGATAGGAATACTGGTTTATGCGGTGCTGTTCATCGTGACAGTGCAAAGCAGTCGGCGGAAGGTGCTGGCCTTACAGGAACGTCTTGATAAGGTACGCGCCCTTCAAGAACTGCAACAGGCCCAAAGCCGTCAGAACATCGACCAGAACGAAGCCAAGATCCGTGAGTTGGAGATGTTGCTTCAAAAACTTGGTGATGAGAACTCCCTGCTACGTTTGGAACTGGAAGAGAAGAAAGCCACCCTTGATTATAATAATAAGGTGGCGATTATCGAGAACGAGAAGCGCCAGCAGGCAGAGACCGTTATCTTCACTTCAAATATCTACCATCGGATTCAGAAATACCTGAATAGCGGGCGCAGTCTTGGACATGAGGACTGGTCGGAGTTGTCGGAGATTGTGAATAGTGTCTATACAGGCTTTACTGAGAAACTCTACAGCCTCTATCGGATGACGGAACAGGACTATCACGTCAGTCTGCTCATCAAGGTGAGGGTACAGCCGAAGGATATTGCCCTGTTGACGGCTCATTCGAAGGAGAGCGTAGCCTCTACCCGTAGTCGCCTCTATCAGAAGGTGTTCGGCCAAAAAGGCTCGTCGAAGGACTGGGATGATTTTGTGCTCACGCTTTGAGCATGTATAATTGATAATGTATAATTGGTAATAAATATTTGGATTATGATTGATTATTTAGCACAGCACTTATGGCAGATGTGGGCGGTGATAGCCGTCGTCTGTCTGATTCTGGAACTCACAGCAGGTGATTTCTTTATCATCTGTTTTTCCATCGGCGCCTTCTTTGGTGCCATAGCAGCAGCCTGCGGATTAGGCTTCTATGTGCAACTGGTCGTTTTTGCCGTGTTCACGTTGATCAGCCTCTTCTGGGTACGTCCCTTTGCCCAGCGTTATCTACACAAGGGCGAAGACAACCGTGTGAGTAATGCCGATGCCTTGATGGGTCGTCAGGGCAGGGTAGTGGAGAGTGTCAAGGCCGACGGCTTCGGACGTGTTCAGATAGATGGCGACATTTGGAAGGCCGTTACGAACGAAGCCCAGGATATTCCTGTGGATGCAAACGTCCGTGTCGTGGGACGTGAGAGTACTATCATTACTGTAGAAACATTAAACAATAACCAATAAACATTAATTATTATGGACATTATGAGTTACGTATTTATTGCTATCGTTGTTTTGGTGATTCTGTTCGCCAAGATGGCACTTGTGATTATCCCTCAGTCTGAGACGAAGATTGTAGAACGCCTTGGTCGTTACTACGCTACGCTCAAACCCGGTATTAACATCATCATCCCGTTCATCGATCGGGCCAAGTCTATCGTTGTGCTCAACCACGGGCGCTACCAGTACTCTACCACCATCGATCTGCGTGAACAAGTGTATGACTTCCCCAAGCAGAACGTGATCACGAAGGATAATGTACAGACCGAAATCAACGCGCTCCTCTATTTCCAGATCGTTGATCCTTTTAAGGCAACCTACGAGATTAACAACCTGCCCAACGCTATCGAGAAACTGACGCAGACCACACTGCGTAACATCATCGGTGAACTGGAACTCGACGAGACGCTGACCTCGCGTGACACCATTAACAAGAAGTTGAGTGCCGTGCTTGACGATGCTACCGACAAATGGGGCGTCAAGGTGAACCGTGTTGAGTTGCAGGACATCACGCCTCCCGACTCTGTGTTGACCGCTATGGAGAAGCAGATGCAGGCCGAGCGTAACAAGCGTGCCCAGATCCTGACCTCAGAAGGACAGAAGGCTGCTGAAATCTTGGCATCAGAAGGTGAACGTACAGCCATTGTCAACAAGGCTGAGGCTGCCAAGGAACAGGCTATCCTCGAGGCAGAAGGTGAGGCTCAGGCCCGTATTCGTAAGGCTGAGGCTGAGGCCAAGGCCATCGAACTTATCAGCGAGGCGGTAGGCAAGAGCACTAATCCAGCCAACTACCTGTTGGCCCAGAAGTACATCCAGATGATGCAGGAGTTGGCTGAGGGCGACAAGACCAAGACGGTCTATCTGCCTTATGAGGCTACGAACCTGTTGGGCTCGATAGGTGGTATTAAGGACCTGTTTAAGTCAGAATAATACTTTTTTGCAAAAAATAGGGGCATAATGGCGCGTTTCTGAATAAAATTGTGTAACTTTGCAGCCGCAAATGGCACTTTGCCGCATCGCAATGCTAATTCATGCTGTATGGTACACAATATATTCAAGGGACTGGGTATAGCCCTTATTACCCCATTTAAGGAAGACGGCTCCGTTGACTACGAGGCTCTGATACGTCTGGTGGACTATCAACTCAGCAACGGTGCCGACTTCTTTTGTATTCTCGCTACGACGGGAGAAACTCCTACGTTGACGGCAGCCGAGAAACTCAAGATCAAGGACACTGTTGTCGATTATGTTCAGGCTCGAGTACCCATCCTGATGGGATGCGGTGGCTATAATACTGCGGCTGTCGTAGAAGAGTTGAAGTCCGGTGATTTCCGTGGGGTTGACGGTATACTCAGTATTTGTCCGTATTACAACAAACCGTCGCAGGAAGGACTCTATCAGCACTTTAAGGCTATCTCTGCCGCTACAAGTCTCCCTGTGGTGATGTATAATGTGCCTGGTCGTACGGGTGTGAATATGCAGGCTGCTACCACTGTCCGTCTGGCTCGTGACTGCCAGAATATCGTGGCTATCAAGGAGGCCAGCGGTAATCTGGAACAAGTCGATGAGATCATCAAGAACAAGCCCAACGACTTCGATGTGATCTCTGGTGATGATGCTTTGACCTTCCCGATGGTTAGTTGTGGTGCCGTGGGTGTCATCAGTGTGATTGGTAACGCCTTGCCTAAGGAATTCTCCAAGATGATTCGCCTGCAGATGCGTGGCGAGTACGACCCTGCCCGTAAGATCCATCATCGCTTCACCGATCTTTTCTCCCTGCTCTTTGTCGATGGCAACCCTGCTGGTGTAAAGGCCATGCTCAGTGAGATGGGCTTTATCCAGAATGTGCTCCGTCTGCCGTTAGTTCCCATGCGCATCAAGAATATGCAGCGCATGTCGGAGATCCTGAAGGAACTTAAAATATGACCGAAAGCAAGGTTATCCACGAGATTACCCCATTGATGGGTAAGGATGTACTCTATATTGCTGAAAGGCGTAAGAAGGAGTTTACTTACCCCATCCATAACCACAAGACGTTTGAACTGAATTTCGTAGAGCATGCCCCAGGCGTGCGCCGTATTGTGGGTGATTCAAGCGAGGTAATTGGCGATTATGATCTGGTGCTGATTACTGGTCCGGATTTAGAGCATGTGTGGGAGCAGAATCTCTGTCGTAGTGAGGATATCCACGAGATAACGGTTCACTTCGACATCGACTTCTCCGATGATACCATCTTCGGGCGCAATCCTTTTAGGTCGTTGCAGAAGATGATGAACGAGGCCCAGAAAGGACTCTGTTTCCCAATGGATGCCATTATGAAGGTCTATCCGATGCTCTGCAAACTCAGCACCATCAAAGATGGTTTCTATGCGTTTCAGCAGTTCCTCAGTATTCTCTACGAACTCTCGCTCTGTCCTGGGGCTCGTACGCTTGCCACAAGTAGTTACGCCAAGGTTGAGGTAGCCAGCGACAGTCGTCGGGTACTGAAGGTCAAGAACTATATCAATGTCCATTATCGTGACGAGATTCGTCTGGCCGATGTTGCCAGTCTCGCAGGTATGAGTCCGAGTGCTTTCAGTCGTTTTTTCAAACTGCATACAGGTCGTAACCTTAGCGATTATATTATCGAACTGCGCTTGGGTTATGCCAGTAGGATGCTGGTAGACAGTACCCATTCTATTGCCGAGATAGGCTATGGCTGCGGTTTCAATAATCTGAGCAACTTCAACCGTATTTTTAGGAAGAAGAAAGGTTGCAGTCCGTCAGAGTTTCGCGAAAACTATCATAAAACGCGCATTATCGTGTGATATTCGTGTTAAATTGCACTTTTTCCTAAAAAAGTCTCTAAAAGATTTGGTCAGTTCAAAAAAAGTGCGTACCTTTGCACCCGCAAAAAGGAACAAGGGGTTCCGTAGCTCAACTGAATAGAGCATCTGACTACGGATCAGAAGGTTGTGGGTTTGAATCCCGCCGGAATCACAAGAAAGAGGTGAAATCAAGAATTTCATCTCTTTTTCTTTTTTACTGACACAGGTCTTATTGGCGGAAGGTGAGGCAGGCCCAAGAGTTGTCTTCTCTTTGGGATTCGAGGGTAAGACCAAGGGTGGCGGCGCGTTCCACGAGCATGGGGATATCGTCGGCATAGAAACCACTAAGGACGAGGTGGGCATTGGGAGCCATCTTCTGGCGGAACAGGGGCATGTCGTTCAGCAGTATGTTGCGGTTGATGTTCGCCATAACCAAGTCGAAAAGCCCTTCTACCTTATTATATAATATAGAGGCATCTCCGAGGAGCACGGTGAAGCGTTCATCTACCTGGTTGATGATGGCGTTGTGGCGGGCATTATCAACAGACCATTCGTCGATGTCGTAACCGACAGCCTTAGAGGCTCCGAGTTTCAGGGCGCAGATGGAGAGGATACCTGTACCTGTGCCGCAGTCGAGGATACGGGAAGTTGAGGAGGTGAAATAGTGGGAAAGCGAAAGGAGGGTGGAGCAGACCATGCGGGTGGTTTCGTGGGTGCCGGTTCCGAAGGCGAGTTTTGCATCGATTTCTATCGAAATCCCGCTCTTTATCTCAGGCAAATGCCGTCCGTCGTGGATGACAATGGTAGGAGTATTCTCGTTCCTCGTAATAAAAATCGGATCGAAGCCTTCGTTTTCCCATTGTTCGTTCCAGTCCTTATCCTCTGCCTCTCGGATGTCATAAGTGACGGTAATGCCCTCAAAGGGGAAATCGTCTAAGGCGGTTTTGAGGGCTTCCTCATCGAAGAGTGGTTGCTGTACATAGCCTTTCAGACCCGTTTCAGTCTCTTCGAAAGTCTCGAAACCTGCCTCTCCAGCGAGGGCGGTGAGCAAGTCGCGTGCATCGGACAATAATTGTGCATTGTACATTGCGCTTTGTGCATTGTGCATTATGCATTGTGCATTGATATGAAAATCTACCTCGAAATATTTCATATTGGATGTTAAATTTTGGTGCAAATATACAAAAAATAGGGAAAAACCTATCGTTGTTTAGGGTTTTTCCCTATATTTGCAGTAAAATTATAACTAATTTTGCAGCGTGAATCATTAAAATGTTAAGAATATGAAGAAGTTTTTCATGATCTCAGTCCTGATGGGAGCCCTGCCACTCTCCATGGTGGCTCAGGATGACCTCTACTTCGTTCCCAAGAAGAAGAGTGCAGAGGTGGTGGAAGTAACGACACCAATCAATAATCGTATGAAGAGCCAATATGAGGTGATTCAGAACGACTCTACCAGCGACATCATTGAGTTTGATGGTCAGAAAGGTGTATATCCAGATTCTATCGCTACTGAGGATTTTGAACTGACCAAGAGGATGCAGAGGTTTGATGACTACGACCTCTCCGATAATGCAGCCTTTTGGTCAGGCTATTACCTCGGACGCGACACCTGGGATTGGGGATTGAGTTGGCACTCTCCCTGGTATTACACCCGTTACGGTTGGTACGGCGGATGGTATGATCCCTGGTTTTATGATCCTTGGTACTATGGCGGCTATTATGGCGGTTGGTATGATCCTTGGCGCTTCGGCTATTATGATCCCTGGTACTACACTTGGTATGGTGGGCGGTACGATCCTTGGTACTATGGCTATTATGGTTGGACCTACCCACGTCACTATTACTATGCTGATGTCTATTATGGCGGTGCTCCTCATCGTTATTCCGAAAACCGTACGACAGGTACGCAGAATCACGGACGTATAGACTACTCAGGGCCACGTGGTATCTCCAACGGGCGCACTACCACTACTAGCACAGGTACATTCGGTGGTTCGGCAATTGCCGGCAACCGTACAAGTGGCACTCGGACCACAGCCACATCTCAGAGTGCTAATCGGCGTACTGCTACTCAGCAGGGAATAGAGCGCACTTCGTCGGGTAACCTTGGCGGAAGCCGTGCCAACAGGACCTATTCTAACATGAATACTTCAAGCAGCAACAGGTCATCCGGAAACTTCTCTAACAGTTCGTCACGCACCAGTACTGTCAGTTCTTCAAGCAGTTCTATGAGCAGTTCTTCCAGTGGTTCGTTCGGCGGTAGCCGCAGCAGTGGTGGAAGCATTGGTGGCGGTAGCCGTAGCAGTGGCGGAGGCGGCGGAGGCAGTTTTGGAGGCGGACGTCGTCGTTGACAAGGGATAATTGACAATTGATAATTATATAAAAGATATTACAGTTATGAAAAAGATATTGATTTTAGTGGTCGCCTTGGCTTCGGTATGCACCGCAATGGCTCAAGAGACGTATGAGAATGCAAAGATTGCCACAGAAGACCTCAACGGAACGGCTCGTTACGTGGGTATGGGTGGCGCTATGGATGCCTTGGGTGCCGACATCTCAACCATCGGCACCAATCCCGCAGGTATCGGTCTGTTTCGCAGGTCAGTGGCCAGTGTCTCTTTCGGTACGAATACCCAACAGGATGCCGTTGACTTTGCTGGCGCTAACAAGACCCGCGTGAGTTTCGACCAGATCGGTTTCGTCTATTCCAACCGCTGGGGTAGTGATACGTATGTCAACTTCGCCTTCAATTACCATAAGAGCCGGAACTTCGGGTATATCCTTTCGGCACAGGATAATCTGTATGGTGTTGCCTCGCAAAATAAACTCACCTATGCCAAAAATAAAGGTGATTACCTCTATAGTTATGAACCGAATGGAAATGGTTATCCTAACATCGACAAGTCCAAAGCATCATGCAACCAACTTGACTATCTTTATACCCTCAATCTTCTTTATTATAATGATCAAGACAATGAGTGGGATTGGTTTTACGATAATGCCAATGCCTATACGCTCGATCGTAACCACAAGGGATATATCGGTGAGTACGACTTCAATCTGAGCGGTAATGTAAGCGACCGTTTCTACTGGGGCTTTACCGTTGGTTACCACAAGGTACATTATAAGCACTATGGCGAGTATGTCGAGAATCTCATCGGTTACGACTTAAACGGTAATCCCTATAATTATAATATACTTGTCAGCGACGACCGTAAGATCACGGGTGAGGGTGTTGACATCAAGGCGGGTATCATCGTGCGTCCAATCGAAGAGTCAGCCTTCCGTTTCGGCCTCTCCGTGGCTACTCCCACGATGTATGACTTGACTACTTCCAACGTCACCACAATGAATTTCGACGGCAATAACGCTCAGAGCAGCGAGAGCCTCGACTATAAGTTGTATACTCCGTGGAAGTTCGGTGTGAGTTTGGGGCACACTATCGGTCAGAACCTGGCCATTGGCGCAGGCTATGAATATGCCGACTATGGTTCACTCGATTCACGCTATAATACCGGTGAAGGCTATTATGATTGGTACTATGGCACCTATCATGATAATAGCGAGAGCGACGAGATAATGAACCGTCATACGGAGCAAACCCTGAAAGGCGTATCTACCTTTAAGGTGGGTGCAGAATTCAAACCCGTGCCGGAACTGGCTGTCAGATTGGGTTATAACTATGTCTCACCGATGTATAACATGGATGGTTTCAAGGACGGTTCCCTAGATAGTGACGGCTCGTACTTCAGTTCCGCCACTGACTACACCGACTGGGATGCCACCAACCGTATTACCTGTGGCTTAGGCTATCAGATTGGCGGCTTGAACCTTTCCGTTGCCTACCAGTACAGTTCGACAAAGGGAGAATTTGCACCTTTTATGAGTTATGAGGATAACAAGTATGCTGCCGATGACAATATCTGCGACGTTGTCAAGGTGAATAATAAGCGTCATCAGTTGCTCTTCACTATCGGTTATACCTTCTAAAGGTAAAAAAGTAAAAAGGTAAAAGGAAAATATTCTGAATATAAATGCGGCTTTATGCAAATAAGGCCGCTTTTTTTTGTTTATTCGACTGAAAAGTCGTACCTTTGCGCAAAATTGTAAAATAGTAAATAGTCAAATAGTCAAATGAAAAAACTTTTATTAGGAGACGAGGCCATTGCACAGGGCGCACTTGATGCCGGTTTAAGTGGTGTGTACGCCTATCCTGGCACTCCCTCCACGGAAATTACAGAGTATATCCAGGATTCACCGCTGGCAAAGGAGCGCGGTGTCCACAGCCGTTGGAGCACCAATGAGAAGACGGCTATGGAGGCTGCCCTTGGTATGTCGTTCATGGGCAAGCGGGCCCTGGTGTGTATGAAACATGTAGGTCTGAATGTCTGTGCCGATCCCTTTGTGAATTCGGCTATGACAGGTACCAATGGCGGTATCATCGTCCTGGTGGCCGACGATCCCTCAATGCACTCCTCGCAGGACGAGCAGGACAGCCGCTTCTACGGAAAGTTTGCAATGGTGCCGACACTCGAACCCAGCAATCAGCAGGAGGCTTACGACATGATGGCCGAGGCCTACGACCTCTCCGAGAAGATACACCTGCCTGTGCTGATGCGTGTCACCACCCGTATGGCCCACAGTCGTGCCGTTGTTGAGGTTGTTGACGTGCCACGTCAACAAAATGAATTGAACTACGAGGCTCAGGCCTCCAACTGGGTCCTTCTGCCAGCCTTTGCCCGTAAGCGCAACATCGTGGTGACTGGACAGCAGCCTATCCTCGAACAGATGGCCGTAGACAGCAAATATAACAAATATATCGATGGTAAGGATCATAAACTTGGCATCATCGCCAGCGGTATTGCGTACAACTACCTGATGGAGTGCTATCCTGACGGTTGTCCGTATCCCGTGCTGAAGATCTCGCAGTATCCGTTGCCAAAGAAACTCATCCGTCGCATGACCGACGATTGTGAGTTTGTGCTGATTGCCGAGGAGGGCCAGCCCTTCATCGAGGATCAGGTGCGTGGCGTGATGCCTGGCAATGCTGTCATCAAAGGACGTCTGACGGGTGAACTGCCTCGTACGGGTGAACTCAATCCCGACTTCCTGAAGAAAGCCCTCGGCATTGAGAGTGGTGAGAACTATGCTCCCTGCGAGGATGTCACGCCTCGTCCACCTGCACTCTGTCAGGGTTGCGGACACCGTGATGTCTACACAGCACTGAATGAGGTATTAAAAGAGTATCCTAACGCCCGTGTGTTTGGTGATATAGGATGCTATACACTCGGTTTCCTGCCACCCTATAAGGCTATCCACTCATGCGTCGATATGGGTGCATCTATCACGATGGCAAAGGGTGCCTCGGATGCAGGGCAATGGCCTGCCGTAGCCATCATCGGCGACTCTACCTTTACCCATAGTGGTATGACGGGTTTGTTGGATGCCATCAACGAGAATGCCGACATCACCGTGATTATCTCTGACAACCTGACCACTGCCATGACGGGTGGACAGGACTCTGCTGGTACCAATAAGTTTGAGGCTATCTGTAAGGGACTTGGACTTTCTGAGGATCATCTGAAAGTGGTTAATCCCATTCCCAAGAATATGCCCGAGATAACTGCCGCTATCCGCGACGAGATCAACTACCACGGTGTGAGTGTCATCATCCCCCGTCGTGAGTGCATGCAGACACTCCAGCGTCACCTCAAGCAGAAAAAGGCTGCCGAGAAAAAATTGTAAATTGTAAATTGTCAAATTGTAAATCATGAAGACAGATATTATCTTATGCGGTGTAGGAGGACAGGGTATCCTTTCTATCGCCACTATCATCGGCGAGGCTGCTATGAAGGAAAACCTCTATATCAAACAAGCCGAGGTACACGGAATGAGTCAGCGGGGCGGCGATGTGCAGTCAAACCTGCGTATCTCTTCCAATCCCATCAATAGCGACCTGATTGCTTTGGGTGGTGCCGATGTCATTATCTCGATGGAGCCGATGGAGGCTCTCCGCTATTTGCCATTCTTGGCAAAAGACGGTTGGATCATTACTTCGAGTGCTCCGTTTGTGAACATTCCCAACTATCCTGATATTGAGACAATTAAGGCAGACCTCAACAAGGTGAAGAATGTCATTGTTCTCGACATTGAACAGGCTGCCAAGGACAATGGCGTACCTCGTTCTGCGAATGTCATCCTGTTGGGTGCTGCCCAGAAGGCTCTTGGCATTGAGTACGACAAACTGGAGGATGCCATCCGTCGTGTCTTCGGACGTAAGGGTGAGGCCATCGTCGAGGCGAACATCAAGGCACTCGCCATCGGACGTGAGGCTGGAGCCCCCTAAGTTAGGGGGCCATAGGGGTCTGAACAAGAATAGATTCCTATGTAGAACCTAATTGATTAAATGAAAGTAATATGAATAAACAATGTTCAAACCCCCAACCCCCTAACTTAGGGGGCTTAAGTACCCCTATAGATAAAGAGATTGTCGACGGCCTTGTAGCCGAACTTGGCATTAAGGACTTCGCCAAGGCTACCATCCGTGAGGTGAAGCAGGTGGCTGCCAAGTCTGAGAAGGCGAGTGGGGTAGAGTTCATCAAGATGGAGATGGGTATTCCAGGTCTGCCTGCTGCCCAGGTGGGAGTAGATGCACAGGTCAAGGCTTTGCAGGACGGTATTGCCCACAGTTATCCTGACATTCAAGGTGCTCCCGTGCTGAAGGAGGCTGCTTCACAGTTCGTAAAAGCCTTCATCGGTGTTGACATCGCTCCTGAGGGCTGTATCCCCGTCAGTGGTTCCATGCAGGGCACGTTTGCCTCGTTCCTCACCTGTTCGCAGCGTGACAAGAAGAAGGATACCGTGCTTTTCATCGACCCGGGTTTCCCTGTGCAGAAGATGCAGTTGCAGGTGATGGGTGTGAAGTACGAGACTTTCGATGTCTATGACTTCCGAGGCCCGAAACTGGGTCCCAAACTTGATAGTTATCTCTCTAAGGGTAACATCTGTGCCATCGTTTATTCCAATCCTAACAATCCCTCGTGGATCTGTCTGCGTGAGGAGGAACTGCAAGTGATTGGCGCACTCGCCACGAAGTACGATGCGATTGTGATGGAAGACCTTGCCTATTTTGCTATGGACTTCCGCAAGGATCTCTCCACACCTTTCCAACCGCCTTATCAGGCTACGGTGGCTCGCTATACTGACAATTATATGTTGCTCATCAGTGGTTCCAAGGCCTTCAGTTATGCAGGAGAGCGTATTGGTGTGACTTGTATCAGCGACAAACTGTTCCATCGTCATTTCGATGACTTGTCAGCACGTTATCAGGGCCTGCCTTTCGGTCCTGTATTCTCCACCCGTATGCTCTATGCTTTGAGTTCAGGTACCAGTCATAGTGCACAGTATGCGATGGCTGCCATGTTGCAGGCTGCCTACGAAGGCAAGTACGACTTCCGCAAGGAGGTGAGTGTCTATGGTGAGCGTGCCAAGAAACTCAAAGAGATTTTCTGTCGCCACAATTTCTATGTGGTTTATGACAAGGATCTTGACGAACCCGTAGCCGACGGTTTCTACTTTACCATTGGTTATCCAGGTATGACCAGCGGACAGTTGGCTCTTGAACTGATGTACTATGGTGTCTCTGCCATCTGCCTCATCACCTGTGGGTCAGAGCAAGAGGGCTTGCGCGTCTGTACTTCCTTTATCGAGGATCATCAGTACGATATCCTCGAAGAAAGGATGAAGATCTTTGAAGCAAACAATCCAGTAGGATAAGTTCATTTCCACTGGGGTAAATCCTGCCCAGAATCTCGGAGAAGGTTTTGCACCCCATGCAAAAGTCTGCCAGAATTCTGGGGAAGATTTACCCCACCGTGCAAAAGTATGAACCGAATCTCGGGCAAGGTTTTGCCACCCGTGCAAAAGTCTCCCAGAAATGCTGGCATAAAATTCCCACCGGGGAAAAGTCTCAACTGAATCTCAGGCAAGGTTTACCCCACCGTGCAAAAGTCCAAACCGATTCCAGGGCATAAAATTCCCACCGGGGTACGGCTTGCCCGAAATCTCAGGCAGGATTTACCCCACCGGGGGATGGCTTTTTCTTGATTCTAGGCTCAACATCCTAATTGCCATCTGTCAGAACTGCCATCCACTGAAACAATTACAGGGTGGCTTCCCTTCCCCACAATCTGACAGATGGCAGATGACAATTAGTTTATTTCGCTTTCTTTTCTCGTTTTCTTCCTCGAAAGTTTGGAACTTTCGACTTTAATTTCTATCTTTGCAGCAGAAAAGAAGAGTAAACACATGAAGGAAAACAAACCATACCCCAAAATAGAAGAAGAAAACGGCAGTTGCTTGACGGCAGATGAGCCTGTTGGCGCAATTGCTGCTTACCCAGAAGTATGTGTTGAACCTGAAATCTATGATATTCCAGGATTACCAAAGTCGTGGGATGAGTTAATGGATTGTATCACTGAGGGCGAAGAAGAGTTTGAACGTGGAGAATCCATCCCATGGGAAACGGCAACCCAAACTATGAAAGAACACATCAGGAACTATGGTTCATAAGATTCTTTGTTCATCATAATACTTTAGTCATAGCAGCCTTTGCCGATATGCGCATGCACCCTGACAACGTGATGAAGGCTGTCATAGGAAAGAATAAATAGACATTAATGGCACAATAATACTATAATGTGCAACTTTATAGACGTTTTCCCTTTCTTTCTTCATTTTTCTGTCGAAAGATTTGGAACTTACGACATTATTTTCTATCTTTGTACCCGACTAAATAAGCCAGCCGCTTGCGGCAAGGCGGGTCAAGACATCAATGGAACAGAGGCCGAGAAAACCATTTGTAAGGACGGTCTCGAAAAGGCTATATAGAAAACTCCCATGCCTTTTTTGTTTCCATAATAAATATTATTACAGACAAAACTATCAATGACTGTATGAAGAACTTGTTAAGACATGTCTTCCATATAGACCACGTCATTGTTGCGGGTCTTACCATCATTATCATAGAATTGATGGTAGTTGTTACTATCAATCTTGATTTCCTAAGCCCTGTTGTGAGAGTCCTAAAAAGTTTCTCTATGACAGACATCTATCATAAAATCCAGAACAGTGGCGATCCGACGGAGGTTTGCAGTACGATTACGCTTGTGGATATCACTGAACTGACTCACCGTAAGGACATAGCCCATGTTATCAGGGAAATCAACGAAATGAAACCCTCTGTCCTTGGTATTGACATAATATTTGAAGGCGAGAAATCTGACTCGGTGGGTGATGAAATGTTAGCAGAAGCCTGCTTAGACGGTAATCTGTCAAGAACTGTATTTGCATATAAACTTATAAACTATGATGAGTCCAAGCATTCTTATCAGAATTCTTTGCATTCCTATTTCTCTATGGGACAGAACATAAAAGAAGGATTCGTCAATTTGGTAGATAATCCAGAAAAAAGTGTCAGAAAATATGCAAATATCCTTCCGTCTCAGGACATACAGACATATTCTTTTCCTTTCCAAATATCGCAACTTGTCACCCAAAAGACTAATGGTGACGAGGTGATGCATACCATCAACTACAAACCAATACAATTTCCCGTCATTAAGTATAACGAGTTGGGTAATTATAGGGAGTACATTACAGACCATATCGTTCTATTAGGGACAACCCAAGAAGAAAGAGACAAATTCTATACTCCCATCGGGCAGAAATCAGGTATGGAGATACTTGCCTACACCATTCTTTCCATGACAGAAGGCTCTCCTATCAAACATGCAAGTCCTTGGATTGTTATCCTATGGGCACTCTTTGCTGGATACCTGACCAATCTGATAGACTTCTTCCTGACCAAGCGGGTTCAAAAACGCCAGTCAGCGATGATGGTGTTTGTTACTCAAAGCGAATTGTATGACAAAGTCATATCTTTTATTGTCATGGTTCTGATAACATGGATTTCATTTGAATTATATGTAAAATGTGGTTACTTCGTTGATACAGTCCTGCCTTTGGCCACGATTGTTCTTATTGAGGAAGGTAGATTGTTGTATGTCGGTTTACTGTCTGTTTTGAAAAAGAAGAAACTTAACAATTTCGTAAAAAAGTCTATCTACGCCAACGAAATAGAATAGTATTGCCAGTTAAAAACCAATCATTATGAAAAGACTATTATTTGTTTTAATCATCATCTCCTCACTTGTGTGTACAGCACAGGAGAAGGAGCAAACTCTCATTGTCTATGACGTGGGAGGCAATGTCACGAACATCAAGAAAAAACAGCCTGTTGAGAAAAGACAACATCTTTCTTTCAAAGACCAGATAAGTATTCCAGAAAATGGATTCATTAAACTCCTAGATAAAGATCAACAAAAGATGTTCACTCTCAAGGAAAAGTGTAAGGGGGATGTTTCGACATTGATAGCAAGCCAGAAGAATTCGGAAAGGAACCTAACCAAACAATATTTTGCTTATATTTTAAAGTCCATGACAAGGAAAGATATTGATTCTGCCTATAACTCTGGACTTGCGACAACGACATATCGCAATGATGCAGATTCTCTGCTATGTGATATAGACTCATTGCAAACTGTTGTTGACTCTCTGAACAACGTCATAACAATACTTACTACTGACTCAATAAAAGGAAGATGATCCGCCGTTTTTTTCTCTTCTGTTGGTTGTTATTTCTGTGTCCTTTTGTTGGACTTGCTCAGACAAAGGTCTTGGATAGTCGGGCTGATGCAGCCGCAAAGGCTGCGAGGGAAGGGTATTATGATACGGCAGACGGACTTTATAGCGATTATATTTCCTTGTTCCGTCAATTAGGACTACAGAAAAACTATCGGTATTCTGAGATTCTTGCATATCTGGCTCGTCGTGCCATGCAAAAAGGAAATACTGATCAGGCTATTAGCCTTCAGAAGGAGGTCATTGAGGTCAAAAGAACTGCTTTGGACTGTAATTATACACAATGGGCCAGTGCCATCAGCGATCTGGCTTCTTTCTATTCAACAAAAGGTGACTACACTCATGCCATAGAAACGGGTCAGACAGCCCTGAATATGCTTGAAAAGAAATTAGGGGAAAAACACAATACTTACAATGTTGTCTTGGCAAATCTGGCTGCATATTATGCTGCCAGAGGTGGACAGGGTGACTATGAGACCGCTATATCACTTGGAGAAAAAGCCGTCAAAAACCTTAAGAAAAAAACACCAGAGTATGCCAGCACACTCAATGCTTTAGTCGTCTATTACTCCCAGGCTGGTGACCGCACCAATGCCAGAAGAGTTTCTGAGAAAGCCCAGAAAGAAGTACGAAAGCGACTAAAGACTGATGGAATACACTATGCTACAGTCCTCAATAATCAGGCTGTCCAACTGGCAAATGCTGGTAACTATGACGAGGCCATTGAATTTGCACAACAGGCCAAAGTTTATTTTGAACAAGCGAACGGTACAATGACCTATGCCTATGCCAAGTTGCTTAACAATATGGCAACACTATACTCTCATCAACATAACTATAAGGGTGCAATAGAACTATTAGAGACGGCGCTTCTTGTCTTTGAACAGATTGTTGACAAACAACATCCCGATTATTTGCGTTGTATAAGTGACCTGTCTGCCGCTTACAAGGCTGACGGAAATCTTGACAAGGCCGATGAACTTGCAAATGAATCAAATTATTATGAGTCGGAAAGTTTTGAGGACAATACGAAATATGCCATGTCACTCTCAAAGCAAGCCACTATCTTCGCCTCCAACGGGAACTACCAGAGAGCCATAGAACATGAGCAAAAAGCCTATGACATTTTCCAAAAAAGAAACGACACAAACAATATGGCTATGTCATTAGGCCATTTGGCTACCTATTGGGCAAGTGATGGTCATCTTGACAAGGCATACGAAACAGCCCAACGCTCGCTAGATATTTTCCAGAACGATAAAAATGATAACATCTATTATGCGCAGGCACTGAACAACACGGCCCTTCTCTATTATCATGGCGAGAAATATCAAACTGCAACCCAGTATGGTATGGAGGCACAACAGATATACGAGCATATCGGTGATACAGCCAATGTCATTTATGCCCGTATATTAGCAAACAATGCCCTGTTCTCCTATGTCAACGAACAATTAGACTCAGCCATAGAAAAGGCTCAAAGGGCATTGAACATTCAGACCAGAATACTTGGTAACGATCATCCTGACCTGATTCCACTGCTGTACAATTTGGCTGTCTATCATAATAAGGTAGGAAAAATGACAGAAGCAGAACAAAAATATATGCAAGCCCTATCATTGCAATCCCACAATGTCCGTACGAACTTTTTGCATTTAACCTCACAGGAGCGTGAGAAATACTGGAACCAGAAAAACTACATATTCAAGTATGCACCGATGTTCGCATACCAAGACCCACAGAATGCAGAAATGACGACGATGGCATATAATGCTTTGCTTTTCCAAAAGGGTATTCTGCTTAACTCCGACATTGATTTCCGCAGTCTCATAAAAGCATCAGGAAACAAAGACTTGTACCAAAAATACGCCAGACTGGAAGAACTACAACACCAGTTGGCCAACTATCACAAAAAGCCATCACAGACAAGTGGACTCTCCAAAGATATCAATAACGAGATTTATCAACTTGAACGTATATTGGTGCGTGACTGCAAGGAATACGGTAGTTTTACAGAAAACCTGAACATTGATGTTGCCCAAATCAGCCAGTCACTCCAAGAAGATGAAGCCGCCATAGAATTTGCCGATATATACATTCATGGACGAGGAAACACATATTTGGCTTTCTTAGTTAGGAAAGGACAGAGTCATCCCAAACTGATACGGCTTTTCAGTGAAGACGAACTTGATGAACTGAAATATGGTGGCGCAGATTTTATAAAAGCCATGCAAACGCCATCAGGAATCAACTCCATTTATTCTGACGTCCGTTTCGGCCAGATGCTATGGCAACCACTCATAAGTGAATTGAAAGGTGTTCACAAATTATACTTTTCACCGTCATCTCTGTTCCACCAGTTAGGCATAGAGTATCTGCCCTGCGATTCATTGCATCATATCAATGACATATTTGAGATTTATCGTGTCTCATCAACAAAGATACTGACAAAGCGTAATAAAATGTCCCCTACAATTCGCTCCGCAGCAGTATATGGAGGATTAAACTATGACATGAGTCTGAGTCAGATGCACGAACAGCATAAGCATAACGATCTCTCAGACAATGAAGCCCTAATGGCAGAGGCAGAAGTCTTAGACATAAACAGAACTATCGACTCCCTTTCGCTACGAGGAAGCGTGGGTTACCTTCCTGGTACGCGACATGAAGCAGAAAACGTCGGCGAACAACTTATGCAAAAAGGCATTCCAACAAAAATGCTAATAGGAAATGAAGGTACTGAGGAATCATTTAAGGCTCTCAATGGCCAAGAACTGTCCATTCTGCACATTGCCACTCATGGGTTCTTTATTTCGGAAAAGGATATCAGAAGAAAAAACAAGAGACTGACTTTTATAGACGATCAAACGGAAAACCTAAACAACCCGCTTAATTATTCTGGGATTCTTCTCTCAGGTGCAAACTACGTTCTGAAAGGTGGAAAACTACCTGAAAACTTAGAGGATGGAATATTGACCGCTAATGAGATATCAAAAGTAGACCTCAGCAAGACAGACATGGTAGTACTGTCCGCATGTCAGACTGGAGTTGGGGAAATCCGTGAAGATGGTGTGTTTGGTATTCAAAGAGGATTCAAGAAGGCTGGTGTCCGAACCCTTTTGATGAGTCTATGGAACGTCAATGACGAGGCCACTGTTATGATGATGACTTTGTTCTACCAAAATCTGATGTCAGGACTATCCAAACAAGAATCCTTTAAAAAAGCCCAAAAGGAAATGCGTCAAAGCCGATACAATAACCCTTTTTTCTGGGCATCGTTCGTATTACTTGATAGTTTCTGAAAACTAACCCTATACAAATAACAAACATTTAAAGTTATAGCATTATGAACAGAAAACAGATTATTCTAATTGCACTCTCAACATTGTTTGCAGTAAGTATGGCCACAGCACAAGATGACAAGCGTGATGTGTTGAAATCGTATTCGTTTATTGAGGCACAAGGTGGTTTGCAATTCACCGCCACCGATGCTCCCATGAGCAAGTTATTCACTCCTACGGGAGCCATCAGTATAGGACATTTTGTATATCCCTCTATGGGCTTCAGACTACACTTAAACGGTCTGAAGGCAAAAAGTGGTTTTTCAGACACAGAACAATACTACAAATGGAACTATATCACAACCTCTGCTGATCTTCTTGTCAATCTGACAAACCTTTTCAGTGAGAATCCTCAACATATGCTAAATGTAATCCTTGTTGGAGGTGTTGGCTTGAATTATGCTTGGGACAACGACGAACTGAAGAACCTGAATATCCCTATCGAAAAAATACCATTTGCATGGGAGAACAACAGGTTAAGTCATAATTTCCGGGCGGGTCTCCGATTAGAGACAGATGTTACAAGGTCTGTAGGCTTTTCCCTTGAAGTTGGAGCAAATAATCTTTGTGACCGTTTCAATTCAAAGACCAACAACGCGAATGACTGGATGTTCACAGCAATGATTGGCATCAGTTATCGTTTTAACAAACGTTTCCAGAAACCAGTTCCTGTTCTCGTACCTGTTGTACAGGATGTCATAGAAGATGTTTCAGCCAATATGGCTCCAGCGGCATTCGCCATTGAGGAAAAGAAACCGGAAGCCAAACCAGAGTCGAAACCAGAGCCAAAGGTTGTGGTGAAAAAAGAAACACTCCACGAGGAGATATTC
>JAFZNI010000067.1 GCA_017551005.1 Prevotella sp. | reverse complement strand
TTTTCGTAATTTTGCGACATAAAACCTATAAAAAGAAAGAATATGGCAAAAGTTTATGTGTTTCTGGCTGACGGCTTCGAGGATGTCGAGGCCCTGATCCCCATTGACGTACTGCGCCGAGGAGGCGTAGAGGTAGTAACCATCAGCACGACCATCTTCCCACTTGTCGAGTCGGCACATGGTGTAAACATTGAGGCTGACCTACAGTTCGACCAGTCTGACTATTCAGATGCCGACCTGCTGATGCTGCCTGGTGGCATGCCTGGAGCCAGTAACCTCTTTGAGCATGAGGGCGTGCGTGAGGTGCTGTTAGCCCAATATAAAGCAGGCAAGAAGATTGCCGCCATCTGCGCATCTCCTGCAGTGGTATTGGCACCCTTAGGCATCCTCGATGGCAAAAAGGCCACCTGTTATCCTGGGTTCGAACAGGCACTCGACAAAGGAGGTGCAGAATATACGGGTGACCTCGTCACCGTAGATGGCAACATCACCACGGCTGAGGGTCCCGCTGCAGCCTTCCCATATGCCTACGAACTGCTCACACAATTGGTAGACAAGCAGACCTCAGATCAGATTGCTGAGGGTATGAGATTCAAACACCTGATGGGCTGCTAATGGATTATGTGATTGTCGTGGCTGGTGGCAAGGGTCTGCGGATGGGGAGCGATATTCCCAAGCAGTTCTTGCCCATAGGTGGCAGACCCGTGCTCATGCGGACACTTGAGAGGTTTCGCGAGTACTCAACAGAATTGCAAATCATCCTTGTACTGCCAGAGGCCCAGCAAGACTACTGGCGAGGACTCTGTGAGGAATATCATTTCGAGGTGGAGTACCTGCTCGCCAATGGTGGACAGACACGTTTCCATTCCGTACAGAACGGACTCGCCCTGGTACCAGACGATGCAGAGGGAGTGGTGGGAGTGCACGATGGCGTGCGCCCCTTCCCCAGCGTCGAGGTGATTCGAAACTGCTTCGAAACGGCCCGTACGGCAAAGGCCGTCATTCCCGTAATTCCTATAGTGGAAACAGTACGTCATCTTGAAGGAAACAGTTCTGTTACAGTACCTCGTGGTGACTACCGATTAGTACAAACCCCTCAGACTTTCGACATTCAGTTATTAAAGGCTGCCAATCGTCAGCCCTATAATGATGGCTTTACAGACGACGCCTCTGTGGTGGAGTCATATGGTCATTCCATCACGCTCGTCGAGGGAAACCGTGAGAACATAAAGATCACCACGCCCTACGACATCGTTGTTGCCGAAGCCCTCTGTAAACTTTAAACAAGAAATTGAACATCTTAGACCAAGACGTCAAGTACTTGCCTGGGGTAGGCCCAAACCGCAAGAAGATGCTAAGCAACGAACTCGGCATCGAAACCTTCGGTGACCTGCTCGAATACTACCCTTATAAATATGTGGACCGCTCAAAGGTCTATACCATCCACGAACTGACGGGCGACATGCCTTACGTACAGGTTGTTGGTCAGATTCTAAGTTTCGAGACCTACCCCATGGGACCACGCAAGGAAAGGGTGGTAGCCCATTTCTCCGATGGCACGGCTATCTGTGACCTGACATGGTGCAACGGCGGCAAATACGCCAAGCAGACATATAAGATAGGAGTGCAGTATCTGGTCTTCGGCAAGCCTACCGTCTTCAATAACCGTATCAACTTCACCCATCCTGATCTCGACGATGCCTCTAAGGTGGACCTCTCGGCAATGGGCATGCAGCCCTACTACAACACCACGGAGAAGATGAAGAAGTCAGGTTTGAACTCTCGTGCCATAGAACGTTTGACAAAAACTCTCGTTGAACGGCTGCCAACACTACCTGAGACCCTACCCGACTTTATCATCACACCTCATAATATGATGGGGCGCAACGAAGCCTTCCATACCGTCCACTATCCGCAGAACGCGAAAGACCTTGAGCGGGCCAGAGTGCGACTGAAGTTCGAGGAACTATTCTATGTACAACTCAATATATTAAGGTACGCAAGCGATCACCGCCGTAAGTATCGAGGCTACGTATTCTCACAGGTTGGAGAGGCGCTGAACACTTTCTATAAGAATTATCTCCCCTTCCCGCTGACAGAAGCCCAGAAGCGGGTGATCCGGGAGATAAGGGCCGACATGGGTTCTGGACGCCAGATGAACCGTCTGTTGCAGGGTGACGTAGGCTCTGGTAAGACACTTGTTGCCCTTATGTCTATGCTCATCGCCATTGGCAATGGATATCAGGCCTGTATCATGGCCCCCACGGAGATCCTCGCTGAACAGCACCTGACAACAATCATGGGATTCCTGAAGGACATGAACCTGCGTGTGGCACTGTTGACGGGTATCGTAAAAGGCAAGCGTCGCGAAGAAGTTCTCGAAGGACTCCTTGATG
>JAFZNI010000066.1 GCA_017551005.1 Prevotella sp. | reverse complement strand
TCATAGGCAATCTCCATGCCTGTAGGCAGATAGATGTCGCACTGGAAGGCAATGAAGTCGGCAGCATTCTCCATCTGCATGCCGATTGTCTGCTGTTTACCGGCAGTCATCGAGATGTCATTCATATAGAGTCTGCCCTGAGCATTGTTGGCTGTCTTACGTGCAGCCTTGGCATGCGACGGACGCTCAAGGACAATATCGATGATGCCTGTGATATCGGCTACAGTGATATCGCCATCCTTATTGACGTTGGTAAGATTCCAGAAGAATCGTTCGTTGCCTCTTCCCAGGATGTAGTCTATTGTATTAACAGCGTCATTGATAGTGACCTTTCCATCACCGTTACTGTCGCCCATTGGGTAACTTGGCATACTGAAGCGAATGGTATGGTCAGGAATAGTAAAGTCGAAGTTGTTAGGACCTGTGATGTGGACGTTCCTGATAGCCACATCGAAGTCTCCACCCTTGCTGCCAGTATAGAATGACAATGTGAGAAGTTCGCCATCACTATTTTTGAACTTACCACCAGTCGGTGAACTGACTTTGACACGTGTGACTTTATTAGATATGCGCTCAGTCGAAACTATATGTCCACTGGCACGTCCGCTATTAAGTTCTATATCCCATTCGTTCGTATACATATCGATATTCTCAGGAGTCCACACGTCAAACTGGATGTCGCGTGCTTCATCCTCATTGTGGAGTGCGAGCGGCAATCTGACAGATCTTTCAATGTCTTCCTCCACCTTTTCCTCAGATACAAGCCAGTACTTGTTAGGCTTGATGACAACCTGGCATTTCTTTTCTAAACCACCGTCGATGGTCTTACCGGTAATCTCTACACTTCCGGCAGTCACACCAGTAATAATGCCGTCGCTGTTCACCGTTGCCACCTTTTCGTTGCTACTCGTCCATGTGATGGTTTGATTTGTAGCATTGGTCGGATAGACAGCAAACCTCAACTGACGTTTCTCTGCAACCTTTATGGTTACGTTGTCGTCGAGCATACGGAGTTCCTTGACGTGGAGGTCACCCAAAACATTCACCTGTACCTCGAATGAGGAAGCAGCAGTGACTCCAGGTGTCTCGTAAACGCCATTCACCATCTCGCTGGTGACATCCTTGCCGTTGAAGAGTACTTTTGCAATTTCTACATTCTCATCGGGGTTCACCTTGAAGACGGCGGTCTCGTTCTCCTGCACATACAGGCTTGAGCCGTCCTTCACCTTGGCACCCTGCAGTTCAGCGGCAGAAGTACGGCGTGCGCCACGGGCCGCAGTGGGCTCGTCGTTCACGACGTAGAGGTTGGCACCATCACCCACCGTCACGTCGATGCTCTTATGCATGTCTACGAATGCACCCCACTGCGGGGCAGTGAGATAATCATCGTATGTTCCCGTTGGAATAGAGAGTATGCATCGGTCGGTTCTTACTTTATCGAACACATAGTCACCCAAGTCTGCTGGTTGCACGGCCTCCACGCTAAGGGTGGACAGATTGCGGCAATCCCTAAAAGCATATTCGCCAATCCAGTTCAGGCTCTTTGGTAGGTAGACGGTCTCCAAGTTAGAGCAACCTTCGAAGGCATGGCCCTCAATGGTGCCCAGGTTATTACAATCGCTCAGGTTGATAGAACTCAGCGATGTGCAGTTCTGGAAGGCGTCCCAATTAATTACCAACAACGTGTTCGGGAATTCGATGTTGTCGAGGCTTGTACAGTTAGAGAAGGCTCCGTTGTCGATGCGATCGAGATTTTGAGGCAACAACACGGTCTTTAGGGAAGTACAATTGGCGAATGTTCTATTGGGAATCTCGTCGAGGAAGTCTGGCTCCGACATATCTACAATTTCGATATTCGAGCAGTTCTCGAAGCAATTACCAGCAGAAGAACCATAACCCTCGGTTCCCATGAACATATAGAAGTCGCGGTTGAACTTCACCGTACCATAGAGACTGCTACAGTTGGCAAAAGCATACTCGCCCAGTGAGTGGAAATCACGAGGCAGGGTCATCTCTTGTTTCAGCGATGAGCATCCTTCGAAGGCATAGCCCTGGATGACCTCCAGACTCTCGTTTAATACCACCTCATCCAGTGACGAGCATCCCTGGAAGGCACTCCATCCGATTAATCTCAGTCCATCTGGTAATGCCAGTGAGCCGTCTAATGCGGAGCAGCCCTTGAAAGCATAACTCTCAATGGTCCGCAGCGAAGCAGGCAACTTCACATTCATCAGCACCTTCTTATCGAGGAAGGCTTTCTCAGGAATCACAGTTACCTCAGCGTCGGACATATCGAGGTCGTAGAGCAGCGTCATGTTCGAACGCATAATCTCAAAGTCCGTCGGCCCTAACGGTCCGTGTACCTTCAGATGGGTGATGGTAGGCTGTGCAATGTGTGTCTGATCTTTGATGTCGACGGCGAGATTACCCTCCTTGGTCACAGTGACTTCGGCATATACTTCCTTGTCGATAATCCACTTGTCCTTCCAGATGGTGGCCTTCTTATAGGCATCAGCACTGCCCTCTGGTACAAAGGCTGCCACCCAGGACTCAGGCATGGAGTTACTGCTCAGCACAGGAGGAACAGTAGCCTCGCTGCGGATGATGGAAATCTGAGTGCCGGCAAAGGCATAGTCGCCGATGCGGGTAATACCAGATGTCAATTCCAGGTTGCCGCTTAGTTTGTTGCAACTTTCAAAGGCATAATTGCCAATTGTCTCCAACGTCTTAGGCATCTTAACACTCTCCAAGTTATTACACCATGAGAATGTCCGTTCTGAAATACTTTGCAACTGTGTATTTGACAGGTCTACCGATGTCAGTTTATTACAAGAGGAGAAAGCGTTATCACCTATTTGTTCCAATGAGGTGGGGAATAGTATCTCGCATAACTCGTAACAACTTGAGAAGGCAGAACCATCAATACTTTGCAATTCCGTCAAACCACTCAAATCAATCATTTGTAATTTCGTATTGGAGAAGGCTGAACCGCCTATCACTTGCAGACTCTTGGGCAGGTTAATGGTGGTCAGTTTCTCGCATCCGTTGAAAGCCCAATTGATACTTGTCAGTCCCTCTGGCAATGTTACCTTCACTAAGTCCCGACACTCACTGAATGTACCTTCCAGTGTCTTCAGGTTTGTGTAGTTTGAGAGGTCAATCTCTGTCACACTGCTTCCTCTGAATACATCGCCAAGCCTGGTTATTGTCTGTGGGAATATAATGTTCTTAAGATTCTTCACCTGATAGAATTCACTGTTCACATATGTCAGTTTAGTCTGACTGAGGTCAATGACATTAAGCGCTGTCCATGCAAAAGCACGGGAATAGATTTCTTCTAGATTCTTCAGTTCAGTGAAGTTCACTTCCTTTAAGTTACTACATCCTGCAAAAGAGAAATCACCAATCCAACGTGTTGTTTTAGGTAGGCGCACATTGGTCAGGCTCTTCTTGCCAATAGAATTATCCCAACTTTGATTGGTACAAAAAGCCTGAGAGGGAATATACTCTGTCTGTGCCTCCCAAAGGTCTATTTTTGCTAACAGTGGCATCTCGTCACGCATGGTATAGAAGTCCTGCTCATTAATCGGGCCTTTGACAATGAGTTTCGTCACTTTCTGCTTCAATGCGTTTGTCAACATGTTAGTGAGGGTTCCACCAT
>JAFZNI010000008.1 GCA_017551005.1 Prevotella sp. | reverse complement strand
CTGGGTGCAAAGATAGTACAAGTTGGGCGAAAAACCAAAAGATTTTGAGAGATGTTACATCAACAGATGATACATACCGCCGGCGAGCGGTCTGACCACCCCCTTCATCTCCAGTTGGAAGAGCAGGGCGGTAAGCGGCCCTATGGCGATGCCTGTCTTCACACTGAGGATGTTGAGTTGCAGGTCGTTGGTTTGCTGCAACAGACAGACCACTTTCTGCTCTTCTGGAGAGAGGTCAGGAAATAGATTTCGCTCGATTCCATCGGTCAAAGCCTGCTGTCGCCGTGTTTCCTCCTGCCACCCCATCGCCTTCACAAAGTCACTGGCATTGGAGATGAGTCCTGCCACATTGTCGCGTATCAGGTTGTTACAGCCCTCGGAATAAGCCATACTGACGGCACCAGGAAAGGCGAACACGGTACGATCGTAACTCTGGGCTATCTCTGCCGTGATGAGTCCACCGCCCTTTGATGCGCTTTCTACGACAATGCAACTGTCCGACATACCTGCCACGATACGGTTGCGGCGCACGAAATTGGGCTTGTCGGCATTCGTCTGCGTCATGAATTCCGTCAATAGTCCGCCGTGACTGAGCATCTGTGCTGCCGTTTCCTTGTGGCGATAGGGGTATATCTGGTCCAAGCCGTGTGCCAGCACCGCAACCGTTGGAAGACCATTCGCCAGCGCCTCACGGTGGGCGTGAATATCCACGCCGTATGCCAGACCACTGACAATCAGTACCTGCGGACACTGTTGGCGTAGGTCTCTGACAAAACAGCGTATCAAGTCCTGCCCATAGGCCGTCATCTGACGGGTACCCACAATTGAGACGATCTTTGCCTGGTTCAGGTCGGCATTACCTTTATAATATAATACGATAGGGGCATCGGTACACTCACAGAGCCGCTGAGGATAGTCATCATCGACAGGTGTCAGTCCGCGGATACCATGCTCCTGCATATATTTTAATTCCAATTCTGCCCGTTTCATCGGCTCATTCCAATCTTTCAGGGCTTCTGTCAGACGGGGGGAACAATCCCTCACAATCTCCCCAATGTCCTTTCGATGCTCATAGATTTTCTGGGCACTACCTGCTATTCTGTACAGTTCCAATGCTTGTTGGAAGTTAAAGTTCGTCAGGCGCGTCAGTGCCATCGCATAAAATAGTTCCTGTTCGTTCATATCTGTTTCACTTTTCATTTCTTTTCAGGTATTCATATCCAAAGCGGCAGCGGAGACAGTCCTTCCTGTCGCAGTATTCTTTCTTCAACTGGATGAGTGCCTGCGAGTCGCCTGCCGTCTGCACGGGCAGACCCACCTGCTGCCACATTCGGATAATGTAGTTGTTCTCAGCCTTCAACTGTTCCAGGAAGTCGAAGGCCCTGTCACAGAGCATCTCCTTACCCCGATGGCGCCCCACGGCGAAGAGCATCGGGATGGCTGTATTGATCATCAGCAGGTTGAGTGAGCCATAAGTGAGGTGCTTCTCACTCCTGCCACTGGTGGAGCCGAAGGTGTAGTGCGTTTCCCAGTAAGGTGTAACGTGTGAACTCAGTAGCGTTTTGAGTTGATCGATGGTCTCGCACTCGATCAACTGGCTCAAATTGGCCTTTTGCTGGAAGTAGAGGCTGGCCAACTGGGATATTCGGATATGGGGAAAGTTCTGTGGACGGAGCCTCAGGAACCGCCAAAGTTTAAAATCTATCGGTTTCATCGAGAATTTATGCGCCAGATAGAGGTACTCGTTACGTAGTTTTGCGAAGTAGCCCTCGTTGAGTGCCGCCTGCTGATAATACTCGGGTACGGCTTCCAACTCCAACAGCCCCGCCTGTCCCATAAAGAAGGCCTCTATCTGGAAGAGATCATCGCGATGGTGGGCCACCGCACTGAGCGGGATATGACGCGCCCACGTCTCAAACACATCACCATTGATGCCGAAACCGTAGTTGCGGGCCAGCGTCACAAAGTAGGCATCCTCCCACGAGCCGTTGCACTGTTCCACCCGTCGTCGTATTGCCTCTGTCTTCTGTTCCAGGCGTTCCGTCTGCAAGGCTGCCATCCAGGCATGTACCATCAGGCACGTCAGGTCTGGTATGACCTTATAACAAGGCGGGTAACTGTCGGTCGTGAGCAGTTCCTCGTAGTGCTCGCGTACGTGCTGCGGCACATCCAGTTGCAGTTGCGGCAGATAATCACCCTTGGAATTCTTTACATCCGTATCGATGATACTCGCCACGTGGAGCACCACGTTGTCGTAGTTCGGGTCTTTGTCGTGACCGTGCAGATACCAGTCGCCCGACTTGTCGTGTATCTCCACGTTCCCCACCCATAGCGTGCTGCCTATCTTCACCTTGGCGTTGAAGAAGTCTGGCCCAGCATTGTGGTTGTGCAGCCCCGGGTCTATCACTTCGATGTACCTGCCATCGGTTGTCTCCAGTTCCCGCAGGGGGAACATCTTATGCTTCCACACATAATGAATTAATTGCTCCATAGCATTCTATTTAAAGTGTTCAACGAAATTTGTCGCTGCAAAGGTAGTTGTTTTTTCGGAAACCACCAAATTTATTTGCCTTTTTCTCACTACGAAGATTCAACTCCAAAATGCAACTACGTCTGCAAAGGTAAGAAAAAAGTCTGAACAGGCGCCATGAATCCGAGTTTTTTTCTTGGTCTTGCATTAATTTTGTATTGTATTTGCTTTATTTGTTCTTCTGTATAGTT
>JAFZNI010000065.1 GCA_017551005.1 Prevotella sp. | reverse complement strand
TACGCCAGGCTCGACGGCCTCCCTGCGCTCTGCCTGAAACACCTCCTCACAATTCTCATTATAGACATCCAAGAAGCGCAAGTCGCTAATGCCTTCAAAATATCCGCAATAGGAATAGTGGTCACAGTTCTCAGCCTTGATTAGGTTCCAGTCGCCTCGGCGCAGGAACTTCTTGTCTTCATGACTCATCATCACACCCTGATATTCATATCTTTTTGTGATCTCTGCATAATAATGCTCACGCTCCTGCTCCTGAATCCAGACGAGGGCGGGAATCATGCTGCACAGGGAAGCCAGCCAGACGACAATCCACAGCACGCGCTGCCCGATGCCCATCGGCTGCACCTTACCCGCCTTTGAGAACAGCATGTGGGCGATGGCATAGAGAGGGATGGCCAGCGTCAGTACCAGCCCGACAATGAAGACAATCACGATCCAGGGATGCGCCTCAATCAGTATGGGCAAGTCCAGACGCTCCAAATCGAAGGGCAGACTCATCCTCACCGACGGAACGGTAAAGACCACGACTAATGACACGATGATGAGCAACAGACTGACCAGCAGCGCCACCCCTACTATCGCAGCAATGGCCACGAAGAAGGCAGCGAGGATAGAGAAGATCACGGAAAAGACCGCCCCCAGGCATCCGCGACGCCGCTGTACGGGTTGCTTGTCTTCAATCACCACATCAGCCAAGTTCTGTGGCGTCACATCCTTACCTTCCATCTCCAACACTTGTCTGGGCGTTTCGGCCTTAGGCAGGACAATGGCCAGCACGATGTAGAAGAGCACGAAGGCCAGGTTGACGTGGAAGTAGAATCCCAAATGGAACAGATGCAGTATGGGAGCCAGGAAGAAGTTCGAGCCCAGCAACAACAGCACATAGCCGATACGCCACCAGGTCACGTCCGATCCCGTATAAGTAGCAATGCCGGAGAGCACGCCCGCCACCATCTTGTCGTTGGGGTTGCGGTAGAGACGCTTGCCAGCCGTCCTCGCACGGAAACTATCCTTGATGCCCTGGGCAGCCGTTTGGAACGAGTCATATTTATGTCCGCCGTTCTCGCCGTCGTTCATCTCCTCTTCGCCAGCCAGTTCCTCAGGCTTGCCGATACGAGAGATGATGTCCTTCACATGGTTGATGGTGATGGCCTCGATGCCATTGGCTTTCAGTTCGTCGAAGAGTTCGGCGATACGCGCCTCGATGTCGTTCACGATTTCCTCGCCGCCCGCCTCATGTCCGAACGACTGACGGAGCGACTCGATATACTGCTGTAACAGTTCGTAGGCATCCTCGTCGATCTGGAAGAGGCGCCCACACAGGTTGATGGTAATGTTCTTCTTCATTATGCTTCTAATAATTGTGGAGTGATGTTCTTAAGATAATTGATGGTGTTGGCGAGTTCCGTCCAGGCCGTGTCGAGCCCTTCGAGGAACTGTTCGCCCTCCTGGCTGAGGGCATAGTACTTGCGGGGAGGCCCCTGCGTCGATTCCTGCCACTCGTATTGCAGCAGCCCGTCATTCTTCAGACGGGTCAGCAGCGGGTAGAGCGTTCCCTCCACCACGAGCAGTTCCGCATTCTTCAGTTGTTGGATGATGTCACTGGCGTACGATGGCCTGTGCTTCAGGAGCAGCAGCACGCAGTATTCCAGCATCCCTTTCCGCATCTGTGACTTTGCATTCTCGATATTCATAATTGTGCCAATTAGATGATTTCGGGTGCAAAGATAAACAAAAACAAAGTACCTTGCAATACAAAGTACTAAGTTTTTGCCAAGAATTATATATTTTTAACGGTAATACCCATCATTAATATTTTCCGAATTCTTGTTTGATTTCCTTGAATGTGTTGTTTACTCACTTTAGTTTACAAAATAATGATTTGAACACGACCGTTTTAGGGCTAGAGTACTTTAGAGTAAAATCTAAAATGAGACCTTGAAAGAATTATCTTGTTAAACAAGCAATAAATTCTCTAGAGAATTTGACTGTTTCTATACGTAGGAGATTTTGCTAGTACGTTATACTCCAAACAAATTCTCTAGAGAATTTTGAATACCGTATTAACTATAAGATTTGTTAGTACACATATGCATTTTTGCTGGAACGTAGTGGAACCGTTTATGGATTCACCGAGGCTACCCTTGTGGTGTCTCGGAGCATATCCCATTTGCGCTGGTATTCTGCCTCCTTCTCTCGCATGGCCTTTTGGTGTTTCTTGCGGCGGGAGCGCTTTTCTATGGCTTTGCCGATGGTCTTTTCGTAGAGCCAGCCTGCCAGTGCCAGCACATTAGGCCCAGCAGGGACGGCCTGAGGCAGTTGGTCGAGCAACTCTTGTTGTGGCGAGGGTTTCAGGATGTTCGCCATTCGCTCGTCGAAGCGTCGGCGGCCCCAGATGACGACTTCGCCAAGTGCATTCGCGACGGGCAGCAGCCAGACGGTATCGCCACGGAGTTCGGACGGCAGGAAGTATCGGTTCACGAAATGGGGATGACGGAAGTTGATGCGGCTGAAACTGTCGGGCACCTCGAAGGTACCGTCCCAGGCGGTCAGCGTGTCCAGTCCCTCGGGGGTATAGACCTGCACATCGCGCACCGGCACCTTGATCTCTGCATCGACCACCACCATGCGGCGCTGGGCCGACAACAGCCCTACCCCAGCAAACAGCAACCCTATGAATGCAAGCCGTTTTTTCATTCTGGTTGCAAAAATACGGCTTTTGTAGAATAGTCGCACGCATACGAACCTTATATTATCTTATAGATATATAATTTAATACAAGATTATATCTTTTTCATTTAAAATTTGTTTTTTTCCTTACTTCTTTGTACCTTTGCAGCCTAAAATCATATTAACTATGCATCTACGAATCATAACGATGGCCATGCTGATGGCCGCAAGCCTGCACCTGAGTGCACAAACCCTGGAGAAGAACTATAAGGGACTAACTGACGGCAACCCGATCAGCGGGGGCGTGTTCTGTGCCGACCCCACCGCACTGGAATATAATGGCCGACTGTATGTCTACGGCTCCAACGACCACCAGGAGTTCATCAAGAACGGCAAGAAGGGTGAGAACACCTACGGCGCCATCAAGTCGATTGTGGTCTTCTCGACCGACGACTTGGTGAACTGGACTTTCCACGGCACCATCGACACAAAGAAAATCTGTTCCGGATGGACATCGAACCCCTGGTATGTGGGCTATGGCGTGTCGTGGGCACCATCGGTCACCTGGCGCACGACAGAAGACGGCACCGAGGAGTTCTTCCTCTACTTCTGCAACAGCAGTCATGGCGTGGGCGTGCTGAAGGCCAATTCGCCTATCGGCCCCTGGAGTTCGCCGAACAAGAAACTGATGATCACCTACGATACAAAGGGCGCAAACAAGCAAGGAACTAACGCCAATTTCGACCCGGGCGTGGTCATCGATGATAACGGGACGGGCTGGATTGCCTTCGGCGGACTTGGCCCTGGCGTGATACAGCCCGGTGCTGCCCGTATCATAAAACTGAAGCCCTCGATGACCGAGGTCGACGGCACGGCTGCCAAGATACCGGCCCCCTACCACTTCGAGGCCAACGAACTGAACTATATCGGTGGCAAATACGTCTATACCTACTGTACCAACTGGGCTTCGAATGATGCAGAGTGGAAAACTTATAAGTCTGAGAATGGCATCACCGCCTCAAGACCCGACTGGTGCACGATGTGCTATATGGTCAGCGACGACCCGTTGAACCCCGACTCATGGGTATACAAAGGAGCCTATGGTCCTAACTCCACCTCGAACAACAACCACTCGCACCTACAGAAATTCCAAGGTCAGTACTACCATCTCTATCACGGCGCTCCCTTGATGCTGAGCATGCGAAGTGCCGGTATCTTAACAGACAAGGATGCCTACTACCGCTCTATCTGCATCAATAAGGCGACTGTAAACGAGGATGCGCAGAGGATCAACAAGGTGACATTGAGCACGACCGGACCCTCTGCCATCAAGAACCTGAACCCTTACGCCCCCCAGGAGGCAGAGACAATGGCTACCTGCGGCGGCGTGATGTACGAGGACTTCAAGAATGTCAAGAGCAATACCAAGGTCAGTTCACTTAACAATGACGCTTCAGAAAACATGTATGTGAAGATGAAGGAAGGTGCATGGACGATGGTACGCAACGCCGACTTCGGCGAGGAAGGTGCTAAGTCGTTTACGGTCAGGGTAAAGGGAACCGGTAAATTGCAGGTACGTTACGGCAAGTCGTCAAGAGATATTAAGGCCACAGTGGAGTTCTCCAGCACCGAATGGACAGACTACACAATAGATGTAGACCCCGAAGTGTTCAAGGGTAAGCACAACCTGTATTTCGTCTTTGCTGAGGTCAACAATGCGCAGTTTGATGCATGGAGTTTCTCTCAGGAAATTGTAGGCGATGCCAACGGCGATGGCAAGGTAAATGTGGCTGATATTGACTTTGTCATTGAGTTGATAGGCGCAGACGTTGAAACGCACAAGGCCGCCAATGTGAACAACGACGGCGAAATCAACGTGGCCGACGTGGACTACATCATCGAGCGGATTAAATAGAAAGAGTTGTTAATAGTCGCAAACGAATGTCAGCGAATACGGTCCATTGATCGGACAAGCCGCTCATCAGCCCGGATGGCACGCATGGCAATCAGATAGAGGATGAGCGCAACGGCAGGCAGCACGGCAGGCCACTCCGGACGGAAACTGACCGTTCCCCATGACTTATCACCTACCGTCTGTCCCACGACGAAATAACAGACATACCAACCCACGACCAGCAAGGCGTTGAGTCCGCAGAAAAGGGCTTGCGTCTTGCGGTTGTGATATAAGAAGATGGTATAGCAGGCTATCACGGCCGTAGGCAACAGAATGGCCATCAGCGGCCAAGTGTCGAAATGGTGCTTACCGAGGGGGTCGGTAAACCACAGGTTATAGACACGGGCCACCTCCATGCCAGCGGCACGGAACGAACCTATCTGCATAGAAAGACACATGACGGTCAGTATGATGGCCGCCATGAGATAGAGAGTCTGTTTACGCTGTATCATTGCGAATTAATTCTCCTGATTCAGATTGTCACGTTGGGGATCACGCCAGTACACCTTGTCCTCGACAAACTCCTGGGTAGCCAGCAGAGAAGGCTTCGGCAGTTTCTCGTAGTAGCGTGAGATCTCTATCTGTTCACGGTTCTCGAACACCTCTTCGAGAGAATCGTTGTAGGAAGCAAACTCAGCCAGTTTCTTCGACAGGTCTTCCTTGATCTGCACGCTGATCTGGTTGGCACGCTTGGCGATGATGGCAACACTCTCGTAGATATTGTCGGTATCCTTGCAGAGGTCCATAATGTTACGGGTCACGGTATTCACCGGTGCTTTTGATTTCTTGTAATCCATCTTTATATTTACAATTTAACTATTTACAATTTACAATTTATTTACAATTTATGATTTAGTCCTTAATGACCTTTTTGCATTTATTGATGTACTTCTCGGCCAACGAGGTATTCTTTGAGTCGGGATACTCATTGAGGAAGCCATAGCACTCGTCCTCGGCATCACGGTAACGCTCCAGGCGCTTCTCCATGGTGGAATTCTCGGCCAACTGGAACTTGCTCTTCATGATGAGCAGGGCAAAATCCTCACGCCACTGGGAATAGGGATACTGCTTGAGGGCATTCTGGGCGGTGATGATGCAAGAGGTGTAGTTACTCTCGTCGTTCTTATTGATATTACCGAAATAGCCGCCGAGGTTGTAATAGAGTTCGGCAGAGAGCAACTCCTTCTCCACCAGTTTGTCCTGCAACTCATAGAGACGATTCTGAGCCGCCTCACGCAACTTGGAATCGGGATAGAGGTCGAGGAACTGCTGATAGGCATTCATGGCACCAATCGTAGGCGACTGGTCGAGACGGGGCTCGGGCGATTCCTCATAAAGCGTCTGACCCACATAGAAGGCTGCCAACTCGGCATAGATGCCACGAGGATAGCGGCTGGAATATTTCTTAAAGGTGGCAGAGGCTGCTTCGTAGTCGCGGTTACAATACTGGGCCATAGCCAGCATGTAGAGGCTTTCCTGCTCCTCCTCAGAACCTTTCTTGAGGGTAATGATCTCCTCCAAGATGGTTGCTGCCTGCTGGAACTTTCCCATGGCAAAGGCCTCCTTGGCATATTCGTATCTATATTCGTTGTCTTCCGACTTATAGACCTTGTTGAACTCGCCTGCGCAACTGCACAGGAGCAGCGTCAGACACGAACCTATTATAAGACTTTTCTTCATTTCGGGGTGCAAAATTACTGCTTTTTGCGCAAAAAACAAAGTTTTTTCTCAATAATTATCAATTATCAATTATCAATTATCAATTTTTTGCTATCTTTGCACTTTGTTATGAGCAATTTTATACTTACTTCACCTTATCAGCCTACAGGCGACCAGCCAGAGGCGATCAGGGAACTGACAGACGGCCTGCGACGGGGAGACAAGTCGCAAGTGCTGTTGGGTGTGACCGGTTCCGGCAAGACTTTCACGATGGCCAATGTCATTGCCAACATCAACCGCCCGACCCTCATTCTGAGCCATAACAAGACGCTGGCCGCCCAACTCTATGATGAGATGAGAGGCTTCTTTCCGCAAAACGCCATCGAGTATTATGTCAGTTATTATGACTACTACCAACCAGAAGCCTATCTCCCATCGACCGACACCTATATTGAGAAAGACCTCGCCATCAACCAAGAGATTGACCGGCTGCGACTGTCAGCCGTATCAAACTTATTATCAGGCAGAAATGATGTCGTCGTTGTATCTTCGGTTTCATGTATCTATGGTATGGGCAGTCCTGTGGCCTTGCAGGAAAATGTGATTGAACTGCACGTAGGACAGAAACTGGATCGTAATGCTTTGTTGAGAAATCTCGTCTCCGCCTTGTATATCCGCAACGACATTGACCTGCAACGTGGCAACTTCCGCGTGAAGGGTGATACGGTGGATATCGCCATGGCTTATAGTGAGGTGGTGCTGAGAGTCACCTTCTGGGACGATGAGATCGATGCCCTGGAAGAAGTGGATGCTGTCACCTTCGACCGCCTGGCACGTTTCGAGGAGTACAAACTCTACCCAGCCAACCTCTTTATGACCTCACAGGAGCAGACCAATATCGCCATCCACAATATTCAGGATGACCTGACACAGCAGATTGCCTATTTCCAGGAGTTAGGCGACGGCATCAAGGCCCAACGCATCAAGGAACGCGTGGAATACGATATGGAGATGATCAAGGAGTTGGGGCATTGCTCGGGCATTGAGAATTACAGCCGCTACTTCGACGGGCGCAAGGCTGGCGAGAGACCCTATTGCCTGCTCGACTTCTTCCCCGACGACTATCTGCTCATCATCGACGAGAGCCATGTGAGTGTGCCACAGATCAACGCGATGTACGGTGGCGACAGAGCCCGCAAGACCACCCTCGTGGAGTACGGATTCCGGTTGCCGGCCGCCT
>JAFZNI010000064.1 GCA_017551005.1 Prevotella sp. | reverse complement strand
TTTTTAGTGTTTTTTTTGTCTGTTATAATTATTTAGGCTAATTTTGCCGACTGTTATGGGCATATTGTATATTGTACCGACCCCCGTCGGGAATATGGAAGATATGACATTCCGTGCCATCCGGATATTGAAGGAGGTGGACTTGGTGCTGGCGGAAGATACTCGGACGTCGGGCATCCTGCTGAAACACTACGAGATCAAGAACTCGCTGATGTCGCACCATAAGTTCAATGAGCACGGTACCTCCGCAGCCATCGTCAATCGTCTGCTGGCAGGTGAGAATGTCGCCCTGATCAGCGATGCTGGTACGCCAGGCATCAGCGATCCCGGGTTCTTCTTGGTCCGCGAGGCTGTCAGGGCAGGGGTAGAGGTGCAGTGTCTGCCTGGAGCCACGGCTTTCGTGCCGGCCTTGGTGTCGAGTGGACTGCCTTGTGATCGTTTCGCCTTCGAAGGCTTCCTGCCTCAGAAGAAAGGACGGCAGACAAAACTCCTCTCGCTGAAAGACGAGGAGCGCACGATGATCTTTTACGAGTCGCCCTATCGGCTGGTGAAGACGTTGGAGCAGTTTGCCGAGGTCTATGGTTCAGACCGTCAGGTGAGTGTCTGTCGTGAAATCTCCAAGGTGCATGAAGAGAGCGTACGCGGCACATTAGAGGAGGTCATTGCCCATTTCAAGGAGCACGCGCCGAAGGGCGAGATTGTGGTCGTCCTTGCCGGAAAAGTTGAATAATTGAAGTATTTAATAGATATAATTATGAAGAAATTAGCAATTATGGCCGTGTGTGCGCTGGCAGTTGCCAGTTGTACTGACGGAGTGAAACAAGCACAACTCGCTGCCGAGATGCAGCGTGACTCTCTGAATCAGATCATTGAACAGAAAGAGAATGAAATTACTGACATGATGACCACTTTCAGTGACATCGAGGAGGGTTTCCGTGAGATTACTGAGGCTCAGAGCCGTGTGACACTGGCCAAACAGGGCGAGGGAACGAACAGTGCCCAGCGCATCCGTGAGAATATGCAGTTCATCCAGTCGACGATGAAGCAGAACAAGGAACTTATCAACAAACTGAAGCAGCAAGTGCGTGAGGGAAGCGTCAAGAGCGAACAGTTGAAGAAAATTGTGGAGAACCTGACCCAGCAGATGGAAGAGAAAGACCGTCAGTTGGAGGCCCTTCGTGCAGAACTGGACAAGAAGGATATCCATATTGCCGAACTCGACGAGCAGGTGGCTGACCTGAACAGCAACGTAGCAGACCTGACGGAAGAGACCAACCAGAAGAGTCAGACCATCAACCAGCAGGACAAGCAGTTGAATACTGCCTGGTTTGTCTTCGGCACCAAGAAGGAACTGAAAGAGCAGAAGATCCTTTCAGACGGTGAGGTGCTCCGTTCGAACTTCAACAAGGAGTATTTTACCAAGATTGATATCCGTGTCGACAAGGAAATCAAACTTTACAGCAAGTCGGCCAAGATCCTGACATCCCATCCATCGGGGGCCTACACCTTACAGCGTGATGCCAACAAGCAGTATGTGCTTCGCATCACCGACCCGCAACTATTCTGGTCGACCAGCAAGTATCTGGTGGTACAGGTGAATTAAATGAAAGGGATGCGCTTAGGCATCCCTTCTTTTTTTACCAGTCTTTCCAGATAATCCTTGGCGGTGCTGGGCGCCAAGGCGTATTTTCGTCTTGTCGCGTTCTTGATCCATAGTTCCACACCGTTGGTTTGTTTTCCCTGTCGAAAGCAACAAACTCCTCGTAGGTGGCAGTCTTGCCCAGGCCCAACTTCATCACCTTATTATATATAATCTGACGGCTGGGTGCATTGAAGGGTGCATTGTTGGAGCGCATCATACTCTCCTCGGAAGGGCGATAGAAGCCCTTGTAGAAGGTATAGCCGCCCTCGTAAGTACCGATTTTCTCGTTGGAAAACTCCGGATCATAGATGAACTTTGTCCAAAGCACTTTTGTCGAGTCTTTCTCAGAGTCCACATTCAGAAACCATCCCAGTTTCTCGTGCTTGTCTTTTAGTTCCTTGATATCCTTGTCGGTGGCAGAGCCTTCCGTGGAGCGCACATACTCATCAGCCAACTTGGCAAATCCGTGTCCGATGGCCTCATGCGTCAGAACCTGACGGAACGACTCACTTTTAAGACTGTCGATGACAGGACAGAGGGCGATGGCGTAATTATAGTCCTGTTTGTTGCTGCCTATCAAATAGGTAATGCCACGACTGATGTTGGTATTCAGGATAACCACTGCCAGGGTGTTGATAGAATCGATGTCCTCCACCTTTTTCACATAGTTCATCACCTTATTGGCATCCACCTCGATACCCATTGTCTGATGATCGGGTATTGTGCCAAAGACCGTTGAGGAGATACCGTCGAAACGGTTGCGAGGGGAAACAGCCGTCACCTGATAGACATTGAAGTAGTCACGCAACGACTTGATGGGCTCCTCGCTGAATAGATTCTCCATTGTCTGCTGCATCACACGGGTATAAGTGCTGTCGGCTATTTCTTTATCGACAAATCCGTCGCCCATCAGCACGATAGGGATGCCTTTGCCCTCAGTGGCCTTGTTGAGAAGTTCCACCTTCCCGTCGGCAGAATAGTCGCTTGACATATAGCCAAGGTCTATGCCTTCCTGATAGATAAACAAGGTGTCGAGCAAGATGGGATTACCCGCCTTATCCTGCATCGCCCAGAAAAGTGCACCGTCACGGGCATTTGTGCTTTCGTTCGGCAAGATGCGCAAAGGGTAGAGATAACCCGTATTCTCTGCTCTGGTACGGGCATCAGACGCCGTGTCCATGAGCCAATCTTCCAGACTAACGCTTGCATAGAGACGCAACTGATTGTCTTCCATATTCGTCCGGAAGTCCACTCTGTAGGTGCCTCCTTCCGAAGGCACATTCAGTTCGTCTATGTCGAAGATTGCATACTCACCACGCTGCTTCACGGAGACGGTTTTCTTTGTTCCGCCCGACTCGATGGTCAGGTTTGCGACGCGGGGATTGCCTGTACGATTGGTGGCAGTGGTTGCAACCGTGATAACATGACTCCCCGCCTCCCCGCTCTTTGGCGAGATGGTCAGCCAGTTGGCCGTACAATTCGCTTTCCATGAACTGTTGGCCTTGAACTTGATGTCGGCACTCTGATTCGTCACGGAATAAAGTTCCGTCGTCCCCGTAGTAGTCAGGTTGATGCTGTCTGTCTCATCTTCCGAACAACCGGCCATCAGTATTACCAGTCCCACGACAAGTATAGTAATAATTCTTTTCATCACATGCAAAAATAATTAATCTCAGCCGAAGTCTAATCAACTTTGGCTGAGATTTATGTATTTTTAGCAATGCCGAGTACTTCACCACCTTATTTCCACCGATGATACAAATATCCCTGGACCTGTATTGGGACGATTTCTGAAAAAAGATAGTTAAAATTTTGGCGGTATCAGATAATCTTCGTATCTTTGCAGCGTTCAATCAAGAATCAAATTATTATGGAGAATAAAATGAAAGAAACAAAGAAGGAGGTAAAGATGAGTCACAACAAGTACATAAGGTTCGACTGGGCAGCGAAGAACATTCTCCGCAATAAGGCCGACTTTGTGGTGTTTGAAGGCCTTATCTCTGTACTTGTAAAGGAGAAGGTGAGCATCGTGGAACTGCTTGAGAGCGAATCGAACCAAGAATCGCGTGACGACAAGCACAACCGTGTCGATATCAAGGCTGTGAACTCTAAAGGTGAAATAATTATTGTTGAGATTCAGCAGAGTCGCGAGATTGACTACCTTCAGCGCATGCTTTATGGCGTGGCCAAGGTCATCACGGAGCACATGAAGAGCGGCAAGGCCTACGAGAATGTCAAAAAGGTGTTTAGCATCAACATCCTTTACTTCAACCTTGGAGAAGGTACCGACTATCTCTACCATGGACAGACTATATTGACAGGCGTACATGATGGTGATCAATTGGAGTTAACAGAGTATGAGCGCGAGGATCTGAAGGTTGTATCTCCCCTCGATGTCTTTCCAGAATACTACATCATCCGTGTCAATGAATTCGACAAACTGGCCACCGACCCGTTGGAGGAATGGATGCGTTATCTGAAGGACGAGTACATCAGTCCAGATACTACAGCCCCAGGCCTGAAAGAGGCTCGCGAGCGTCTTGAGTATTTGCGCATGTCGCCAGAACAGCAGCGGGCTTATGACAACTATCTCGACACACTTGTCCGTGACACTGACGTATTAAAGACCCAATTGCTTGAGGCGAAACTTGAAGGTCGTGCAGAAGGTCGTACTGAAAGAGACTACGAAATTGCAAGGAGCATGAAGAAAGACAAAGAGAGTTTCGAGAAGATTGCCCGTTATACAGGCTTGACAATCGACGAAATCAAAACACTATGAATTAAAAGGAGAGGCCATAAACCTCTCCTTTCTGGTAGTTTTCTCCACTCATATTATGAACTGTCTCCCTATTTGATTCGCTTGATAATGTAGATTACGTCGGCCACGTTGATTGCACCATCGCTGTTCACATCGGCAGCCTTGTGCGTTTCGTAATCTTTGCCTATCGCCTCAATGACGAAGACCACGTCGGTCACATTCACCTCACCGTCACCGTTGGCATCACCCTTAGAGATATTAACAGTTTCAGTCCACATATCATCCGTCGAATCTTCCACTTTGTACTCAGAGCCTGTTTTTGTCAAAATACAACTGTTCTTCTCTCCTTTATATGCCCTGACAAGTTGCCATGCATTGTCTTTTTCAGAACGGCATCCCAAATAGATCCGGTATGTTCCATCAGGAATATCTGTCAAGTCAATGCTCTTCAAACTGACATCTATGGGCTTATAGAACCCCAGACTTGCAGCCTTTAAACTGACCCCTTCCTGTTTCTTTGCTACAATGGTCTTCCTATCATTTTGGATGATGGCTGCAATCGTTCCCTCAAAATCATCTGCTCCAACGTCATAAACAGACGCAGATATGGTCAGGCGTTTCGTTGTGCTTCCATAAACATTGATGTTTAATGGGGCTGCTCCAAGTTGCGAAATATAAGGTCTCTCAATCTCGGGTTTACAGATGTTGCCTATCATCTCCTGCCCGTCAGTATACTTGCTGCCAGAAGGATTCAATAATGCAATATCAAAATAGCCATCGCTTTTACCACCCCATCCCCAATTCACATGAACCAGCCCCTGAGCATCGTAACCGTCAATGACAAAGGCATGTCCTCCACCGTTAGGGTCAACTCCACAATAGTAGACCGGTCGCTGGTTGTTCAATTCTGTATATAGAATATTCATCCATTGCGCGGCAGAATAAAAATCCCTACGATAGAGACGAACATTTTCATTATAACGGAAATAGGTCCTAAGAGCATTTGTGGCCTCTTCGGAGTAAGCACCACTACCAGAGGGGTTGTAGGACATATTGACACTGATACCACAATGCGACATTAACAAGGCGACAGCATCACGTTGAGCATCAGTATATCCACTTTTATAACTGTCAAGCATATTGTCCCAATCATAAATCGTTTCACCGAAGTTGGCCGTTAACTGATAAGCCGTACCATCATCAGGACGGAATACATAAGTGTAGGAGCCTTGTCCCTGTTTCGGATATTGGTGGTAGCGCATGATCTGTGATAGTGCCGTTGCCACACATCCCGTAGGATAATTTCCTTTTGAGGCCATCTGAGGACACATATAGTTATAAGGATTGCCTTGGTTCCAAGTTGAAGTGACAAGTGGTGCTATCTCTTCCGCAAAACCTGACTTTTCTACGCGAAGCACATCTGTAGCCATTATGTTGGCAGTCTTTGTTTCTATTGCCTGGCTGATAGCATTCATCCACCAAACCAAGCCATCGGGTAATGTTTCCATCTCATTACCTTTTGTTGTAGAATAGCCAAGGACAGCCTCATAGGCATCATCACTGGCAATCACGGCAAAAGCACCGTCAGTTGTAGTAAACATACTTAGTACGGGGGTAGAGTAGCATTCATATAAAGTATTGCTGCCTCTTGTGACTTCTGTCTTTTCCACAGAAATGACTCTTGATGCTATCGTTTGCATTTCTGACTTCGTACGTATCTTGGCATTGATGGGAATAAGTCCTATCGTCAGCATCATTATAAAAAGGATGGTCTTCTTTTGCATGGTTTTGTTTCTTAAAGGAAAAAGCCGTGCCGATTGAAAGCCAATCGGCACGGCTTGTGTTAGAGACTAATTACATTCCTGTTATGGGAGTTCAATTGTTTCGTTAGCCCATCCGAAAGAGCCTGCGTCTACAACGAACTGCAATGGAATTGTGATAGCATTTCCATCACGAACCATAGGATGGCCCTCAAGGTCAAGATTACGTCCACGAATCATACCATAGTCAGGATGCACATAGCCCGTTTCGAAAGCCTTGATTGTACCTGCAAGAGCAGAACCATCTTCTGTAAGTTCGAAAGCAAGGTCGTAACCTTCAGCATAGACACTCGGCAGAATATATTTATGTGTACCCTCTGCCTGTAGTATAGGCTGTTCCCAAGCCTCACCGAAAAACTCTGAGGTAAAGAGTCCTGTACCAATGTTCACCCAAACAAAATCACGAATAATACTCAGTACAAGATCCTTAGCGCCATAAGGTGTTGAACCTGCTGTAATAGAAAATGTTGCAGTCTCGGTAGTACCGCCCTGCATGTTAAATGGAATTTTAACTTCAGTGACATCGCTACTCAGAGTAACAGATGAAGGTACATTGAACTTGCTATTGTCGCAACTCAGGCTTACTGATGAAACAGAGGCATCTGTACGTCCTATCTTAAGAGTAAGAACCTGCTCTGCATCTGCCGCAAATTTCACTTCACTGGCATCGGCAATGAGATATGCGCCAGCCTCTTTTGTGGCGGGTGTATAATCTTCACCCTTCTCGTCATAGCAAGATGTCAGTGATAACACTAACAAACTTGCCAGTCCGAAGAATATTTTATTCAATTTCATAATCTATTATTTTTTAATTTACAACGAAATATCAGCATCGTCAACAGGAGAAGGTGCTTCTGTTGCTTTATTGTTATCATCATCTTTCAGAGCAGAGTTACCCTGAATTTCAGTCTGAGGCAGACGCCACAAAAGAATGGGGTCACCAGCAGGAATGTTGAAAACTGCAGCAGCAGTATAGCCTGCACCACGACGGTCAACACCCTTATTCAAACGCATGACATCATACCAAATGATTCCTTCACCCCAGAACTCAATACGTTTCTGACGGTAGACCTCATTTTGGACGTCGGAGCCATTAAACTCGTATGCAGGATCTCGATAAGTCTTAACAAAATCTACAAGTGTAGCCTTACCATTGCCACCGCTCATCGCTTCAGCCTCAGCCTTAATAAGGTACATCTCCTCAACACGCATCAAAGGAATATCATTGGCATTCACGTCATTGTCGAGAATATTCTGATATGGTGCGAACTTACAGCCAAGATATGGAGTAGCCACAGCACCATCCGCTTTCTGCTTGTCAGTTGGAGGGAATACAGAAGAGAGGTAATCCTGCCACTCAGCAGAAACATTTGCACAAATACCTTTCTCGTTGGTAAACCAACCCTTACGGATATCGGTATCATCGATTGAGTCGTAGAGTTTCTTGCTCATCTGGCGGCCACCGCTATACTGGCAATAACCATAGTTAAATGTACCACAGTGAGAAATCCAGTTGACAATACCAGAAGAAACGACGTCGTCAGTTTCAGCAATCAGCACACCCCACATCCAGTCAGGCTCAGTAGAGTCCTTGAAGGTAGGAGCGCTAACCTCTGCAATGGTAGCAGGACGGGCATCTGTTGTGCTAATGGCACTTGCAGCATCCTGTGCTGCAGCACTCCAGTTCTGCATTGAAAGGTTCATACGGGCACGGAGGCCATAAGCAACAGCGAGGTCGATATAACGACGGTCAGAACGCTTCTCCTTGGTAGCCGTCAGCAGTTCGATGGCTTTGTCAAGGTCTGCCTTAATCTGGTCATATACAGCCTGAACAGTTGCACGGGGAGCACCGTTCAAGGCAGCATCAGAAGAATTCTCATTAGTAATCAGAGGAACACAGGGAGATGACTCGTGACCTTTATAGTTGAACTGATAGAGTTGGGCTAGGCTCCAATATGCGAAGGCACGTCCGGCAAGTCCCTGAGCCAGATAGAACTGAGCCTGAGAATCTGTCGTCTCTGGATCGATGCTTGAAATCACATTGTTCGCACTAAAGATAATACTATAGTGGTTATTCCATACAATATCACTTTCATAACTCGTGTAAGTACGGTCTGTGTAGCGGAGTCCACCACCATACCAATTGTAACCGCTGTTCGCTGCAACCACATCCTCTGTATTGGCATCGGTCATAGCCAGTACGGTACTGAAACCGAAATCGTTATGACGAACTCTTCCAAACAGAGTATAGTTTGGCGCATATACATTAAATTGTGTAAAAACAGCACGCACACCAGCCTCTGCACGCTGAGGCAGAGCATCGGAAATCTCCTGCTTCTGCTTGCTTGTGAGAATATCACCCTCTGGCTGGGTATCCAAATCCTCACAGGCTGTCATAGCCAGAAGAGCAACAGGAACTGCAAATAAATATCTAAATTTCATAATCTTCGATTTTTTATAATTCTTGTTCTTTACCTAATTAATAATTAGAAACTAACCTGGATACCACCTGAGAGCGTACGAATCTGAGTGTAAGTATAAGCATTTGAGGTAGCATAACCCTTACGTGGGTCAAGACCTTTGCGGGATGTAAACAATGCAAGATTGTCACCTGCAAAATAAACACGTAGTTTAGTCAGACCAATGCGGCTAACAATGTTCTGTGGGAGTGTGTAACCGATGGTTATATTATTGATTGACAGATAATCGCTACTGGTCAACCAACGAGTTGAAGTTGAGTTGGCATAACGATCTTGAGCATCCAAACGAGGTACATCTGTCTTAGTGTTTGTTGGAGTCCAGGCATTGCGGATGTCAACGTGCAGATTCTCACCAGCGTCAGTGTAGAAACCGTGCATAAAGTTCTGATAACCTGAATCATAGACCTGACCGCCAAGTTGATATGCGCATTGGATAGATGCATCGAATCCATAAGCAGTCAATGTAAGACCAAATCCACCATATACGGTTGGGAGCAGATCGTCAGTAGCCACGCGATTCTCATCCTTCTGGGCCTCCGTGTAGGCTGCAGTCTTTTCGCGTCCTGTGATGATATCTTCACCATTAGCATCTTTCACGCGATTTCCGTCAGCATCCTCCTGGAATGTGTTGATCCAGTAGAGAGCCTCACCTGTCTCCTCATCAACGCCAGCCCATTCTGGGAGGAACATGCGATAACGAGAGTAGCCAACCTCATAGATGTATGAACCATTAATCCACTTACCCTTCAAATCCTCGTGGAGCGAGTTAATCTCGTTCTTCATGAAGGTTGCATTGGCATTTACATTCAGAGTAATGTCGCGAGTACGTATAATGTTATAGTTCAAGTCAATCTCAAGACCACTGTTGGTCATAGAACCCACATTCATAGGAATCTGAGTGTATCCGAGTGAACCAGCAACTGGCTTATTATAAAGCATATCCGAAGATTTGCGACCAAAGTATTCAATAGTACCATTCAGACGGTTACCAAGTAATGCAAAGTCAAAACCAATGTTGTAAGAGGTTGATGTCTCCCAAGTAAGATCTTCATTACCCTTGTAATCGAGTGTACCATCAGCAAAACCAGAAGCATCACCTGTCATAGCGTACTGATCAGCATAAGCATAGTAGTTACCAATAGCGTCGTTACCCTGCTGGCCAAAAGAAGCCTTGAACTTCAGCATGTCAACCCACTTGATATTTTTCATAAAGTCTTCCTTAGTAATCAGCCAAGCAGCACTTGCTGACCAGAAGTTACCCCAACGGTTGTCCTTTGAGAAACGTGAAGATCCATCACGACGGAAAGCGACGTTGGCAATATACTTATCCTGATAACTATAGTTCAAGCGTGCGAAGAAACCTTTTTGTACATAAGTGCGGAGATAACCAGAGTTGTTCTTCTGGTTAACAGCATTGCTTACGTAGTAACTCTCAGGATTATAGAGTTTAGAACCACTTGCATAAAGATATTTATACTTATACTGGTAACCATCGTAACCTACCGTTGCATCAAACTGGTGATCATCTTTCAGTTTGAATTGATAGTTGGCTACATACTGCTGGTCGAAGCCATAAGTACGAGTATGAGTCTGATAAGCGCCACCTTCCATAGAGGCAAACTGACCCATATAAGCATTTTGTAGTTCGTTGCGGTTGGTATTGTCGATGTTTACACCATAGCGAGCGGTCAATGTTAAACCCTTTATAGGGGTGAACTCTGCAAAATAGGTAGAGTTTAGGATGTCCATAATGTACTCACGATGGTCGTATTGCATTTGACCTACAGGGTTAGCGATAGACATGAACGAACGGTCACGGTCTGCATCACTAGAAGTACCATAGTCATAAACATAACGATTGCCATTCTTCATTTTGTTACCCTGAGCATCGCGAACATACAGAGGATAAATGGGGGCAATACCATTTGAGATGAAGAAAGCGTTACCAGAAGAATTAGTAGTCGTCTGATCATCAGGATAGAAACTCTTGTTATATACATAACTTACGTTAGCACCAACCTTCAGCCAGTCATTTACCTGATACTCATCCTTCAAACGAACAGTAGAACGCTTGAAACCAGATCCACTTACGATACCATCGTCATTCAGGAAATTGTACGACATATAGAAGGTGTTTCTGTCCGTACCACCGCTAACACTAACATTGTACTCCTGACGGCCGTTCTTCTGGAAGGTCTCTTCATACCAATCATCAGGAATATAGTAATACTGTCCGTTACTCCAACCTAGAGTGGCATAAGGATTTAGTTTTCCATTTGAACCAATAAGTGTCTGACCTTCTGGAACAGTGTAAATCTGATAACCATTACCACCATTCTCATTAGTTACAATAGTCTGGTTTGCATATAGGTGAGCAGCAGTCGGATCCATGTTTAGGTTGTAGATACCTGAATTGTAGATTGCCTCATACTCCTTCTCAAGATATTCGGCGGGGTTCTTGATGACATCATAGTTACCAAGAGCACGGCTGTTCTGACCCCACTTAGCATCAAATGACACAGTGGCCTTACCCTTTTTGCCATTCTTGGTGGTAATCATTACGATACCATTGGCACCACGAGCACCATAAAGAGCAGTAGAAGCAGCATCCTTCAATACTGTCAGATTCTCAATATCCTGTGTGGCGATAGAATTCAGATCTCCATCGAAAGGAACACCGTCAACAACAATCAGAGGATTGCTATCAGCATTGATGGAGCCAACACCTCGAACACGAATAGTAGCACTAGTACCTGGCTGTCCGTTATTACTGGTAATCTGTACACCGGCTACCTGACCAGACAGGGCTCGTGAAACATCACTTACCTGAGTCCTCTCTAACTTGTCAGCCTTCATTACACCGGCAGAACCTGTGTATGTACCTTTGGTTGCCTTACCATAGGCAACCACCACCACTTCTTCGACCATCTTGGCATCTGTCTTCAGGAACACACGCATACCATTCTTGGCCTTGACCGTCTGGCCTTCATAGCCCAAATAGGTAATCTCCAACTGATCCTTACCATCTGGCAAGGTGAGGGTGAACTTACCATTCACATCAGTGAGAAGACCAGTACTCGTACCCACAACTTTCACGGCAGCACCGATGATCGGCTGACCGTCTTCCTGTGAGAGTACCGTACCGGAAACCTTTGTCTGTGCGAGCATGCTTCCTGCACAGAGGAAGAGGCTCACCATAAACATCATTAGTCTTTTTTCCATAAATCTCTCTCTTTTTTTGTTAATTATAAAGTTTAAATATATTTAATGTTCGCGTACATATTATAAATTAAGCACAATTCGGGGGCGGAGGTGTCAATATTTCGCTATTTCTGCATTATTATAGTAGAGGATTTTATAAATAATGATAAAAATATGGGTATCAGTATTAGATTTGAGATTCACATTTTGGTGAACAGAAGTGGGCGTGTAAATGAATGTCACAAAACATCAGAGGACAGACCATCCCAAAAGAGATGCTTTCTAAAATCTGCCGCAGATGAAGTTGAACGACTAAAATGTTCTCTAAGTTATTCTACCTTGGAGAACTACAAAACTGCACTTCGGGTTTTTAGCAAGTATTTGAAACAAGATATTGACATTGCCAGCATCAACCAAACACTGCTAAAAGGGTTTGAAAGATGGCTGCGTGACAAAAATCTTTGCCTTAATACAGTGTCCTGCTATATGCGATCACTTCGCTCACTGCTTAACAAGTTGGATATCGAAAACAAAAGCCATGCTTTCGGAAATGTCTATACGGGTCGGGCCAGAACAGAGAAAAGAGCCGTCTCTGAGGAGGACGTCAGTCGTTTGAAGCAAGTCGAATTGCGCCCCCATTCCTTTCTTAGTCTGGTTCGCGACATCTTCTTGTTTAGTTACTATGCCCTCGGTATGCCGTTTGTGGATGTTGCCTTCTTGCGACGTTCACAGATTAGCGACAATCTGCTGACCTACCATCGCCACAAGACTGGGCAGCGCATTGTGATTCCACTGGAGTATTGCATGAGTGAAATAATAAACCGTTACAAGTCTGATAGTGAATACGTATTTCCTTTATTGCATTCCCTGGAAACGCAAAAAGCATATCATGAATATCTGCGAATGCTGAATCGTTACAATCGTGCTTTGAAAACACTTGCCATCAAGGCAGGCGTGATGAAAAGACTCACCTCCTATACGGCTCGGCACACCTGGGCGAGTGTCGCCTATAACGAAAATGTGGATTTGCCAGTTATCTCAAGGGCCCTTGGCCATACGAATCCACAGACGACACTCACTTATATCAGAGGTATCAATGACGATCGGCTTGCTCAGGCCAATCACAAAATTGTTAGCAGAGTATAAAGAGTGTTCAACTAATTATTCTTTTCTTATCAAAAATGCTCGTTCTTCTATACATCTATACATTATTTGTCTATTCTGCTTAAAGTCAGCATTTTATACAATGTATAGTGCTCTAAAATTTTTTATGGCTATACATAAATGATTAAAATAATAGTCATTTCAATGCCAAGAATTATGCTAACTATTTAGAATACTGTAAGTTCCTTAATCATTTCAATAAGCGAAACAATTTGTTTCTAACGCTGAAACACTTTGTTTCATGAGCGGAAACAGTTTGTTTCCATTGTGCCTATATATATGAAACAATATCGGAATCTGTCGTTCTGACTATCCGAATAAGGCAAAGAAATGGGATTTATCTCCAATTTATGTATAGACGAATTAATGATTTGATGCTCTATACATTAAATAATTTGCTGTATATAAGGCTATTACGGGAGAAGTGTAGGAATGTATAGGCTAATCATAAATTTTCAATAATAGATTTCGATTATTATTTTGGTCAGTACGGGTAGGTTTTATTGAACAGCGCAAGAGGAATGGCAACCTCTTTTTCCAGTGCTTGGTTTTGCTGTTAGGAATTAAAAGAGATTAGTTTTCATTTTGATTGATTAACGTCAATGCGAGGGTGCGAAATGTTAAAAAATAATAGCGAAATGTGACTTTTTTATAAAATTATTCGTTTTTTAGAAAGTTATGCATTATTTTTGCAAACTGAAACTATCAAAAAGGGGCAAAGTGGTGACACCTCCGCCCCCGAATTGTGCTTATTTAATAATATGTACGCGAACATTAAATATATTTAAACTAATAATTAACAAAAAAGAGAGAGATTTATGGAAAAAAGACTAATGATGTTTATGGTGAGCCTCTTCCTCTGCGCAGGAAGTATGCTCGCACAGACAAAGGTTTCCGGTACGGTACTCTCACAGGAAGACGGTCAGCCGATCATCGGCGCTGCCGTTAAGGTTGATGGTACAAGTACAGGTATGTTGACCGACGTAAATGGTCGTTTCTCACTGACTTTGCCTGATGGCAAGACCCAGTTGACGATTTCGTATCTGGGTTATGAGAGTCAGACGGTTACCGCCAAGAACAACATGCGCGTGTTCTTGAAGACGGATGCTGCTGCCCTCGACGAGGTGATCGTCGTGGCTTACGGCTCGCAGAAGAAATCCTCATTTACCGGTTCTGCCTCAACAGTAAAGGGTGAGAATCTTGAGAAGTTACAGGTAAGTAACCTGGGTAAGGCACTCGAAGGTTCCGTAGCCGGTGTGCAGATTACCTCAGAGTCTGGTTCTCCAGGTTCTGCTGCCAAGATTCGTATTCGTGGTATCGGTTCTATCAACGCTTCCCAGGAGCCTCTGATCGTTGTCGACGGTGTGCCTTTCGAAGGTTCGCTGAACTCTATTCCTACTCAGGATATTGAGTCGATGACCATTCTGAAGGATGCTGCCGCTAACTCAATGTACGGTGCCCGTGGTTCTAACGGTGTGATCATGATTACCACCAAGAGTGGTAAGACTGGTAAGGTGGCTATCAACTTCGATGCCCGTTACGGTTTCAATGCACGTGGTGTAGGTAACTATGACATCATCACTGATCCGGGTGAGTACTACGAGATGATGTATGAGTCATATCGTAACAGTCTTGTTGACCAGATGGGTTATGCTGGTGCAAGCCAGTATGCCGCTGAGCACCTGATTGACGGCAACCTGAAATACAATATCTTCAAGGGCGTTGCCGACAATGAACTGATCGATCCTCTGACTGGCAAACTGAATCCTAATGCCACACAGCGCAAGTGGAGTGACGACTGGACAAAGGATCCGTTTGAGCACGGAACCCGTCAGGAGTACACTGCAAACTTCACCGGTGGTAGCGAGTCTACAAAGGCATTTGCCTCTATTGGCTACCTGAAGGATGAGGGTTACATGGTCGGCTCTGGTTTCGAGCGTTACAACGGCCGTGTGAAGGTTGACCAGAATATCGGTAAGTATATTCGCGTGGGTGGTAACATTGCCTATGCACATACTGATTACAGGACATTCGGTGACACGCAGTCTAACTACTCTAACATCTTCATGTTTACACAGCAGATTGCTCCTATCTATCCTATCTATCTGTATAAGGAGGATGGTAGCCTGTGGCTTGATGATAATGGCAAGCGCCAGTATGACTGGGGTACTGAGTACACCCGTCCATACTCTTCTGAGCAGAACCCGCTGGCCGCTGCTGAGGCCAACATCCAGCGCAATGAGCGTGACAATGTGAATACGCGCGGTTACTTCGAGTGGACTTTCTTGAATGACTTCAAGTTTACTGCCAATATTGCTTACGACGTATTCAATACTTGGTACACTGAGTTGATGACCCCAATTGGCGGTGATGCCAAGAATGTAGGTGGTCGCGGCTATAAAGAAACTGCTCGTCGTGGTGCCTTGAACGTGAACGAACTGCTCGACTGGAACCACGAGTTCGGTAAGCACGGTGTTCATGTACTCCTCGGTCATGAGAACAAGAACGATAAGTATCGTTATATGTATGGTCACATGACTCAGTTCTCTGACGTCACTAATCCTGAGTTTGCCAATGCTGCCCAGTATCAGGAACTTACCAGTTATACTTGGGAGTATGCCCTTGAAGGTTATTTCGCAAAGGGTGAGTACAACTACGACGACAAGTATTACTTCACAGCCAGTATCCGTCGCGACGGTAGTTCTCGTTTCGGCAAGGATAACCGCTGGGGTACATTCTGGGCCGTCGGTGCTTCTTGGCGCCTGAAGGAAGAGGCCTTCTTGAAAGATGTGAAGTGGCTGAGTAATTTGAAAGTGAAGGCCAGTTACGGTACTCAGGGTAACGATAACGCAGGTCTGTATCACAACTATTCTGACCTCTACCGTGTTGACCGTGTCGACGGCAGCGCTGCCTTCACGAAGTATTTCCGTGGCAACCCCGATTTGACTTGGGAGAAGAGCCGTAACTTCAACGTCGGTTTTGAGGCTGGTTTCTGGAAGCGCCTGAATATCGGTTTCGACTTCTTCATCAAGGAGACTCGCGACATGCTCTATGAGAGCCCGCTTGCATCTTCTGAGGGTAACCCCAGTTACATCTATCGTAATGAGATGAACATGAAGAACACCGGTATCGAGTTGGAGATCAGCGGTGACATCATTAAGACGAAGGATGTGACATGGAGCGCCTCTCTGAACCTGACCCACTATAAGAACAAACTGACCCGTCTGCCCGACAGCAAGCCGGCAGTTGACTTCCCCGACGGATATCAGGCTGGCCGTTACTGGCGTAGTCTCGACGGAAGCCTTTACGACTGGTACCGCTACGAGTACGTAGGTGTTGACAAGGAGACTGGTAAGCCCCAGTACAATCACTATACCTATGAGACCGACCCCTTGACTGGCAAGACCCTGCATGAGGGTTACACTTATGAAACGAATGCCGCAGGCGGATTTGTCTATATCAATGCACAGGGCGAAGTAGTTAACAATCCTGTGGAGAAAAACGGTAAGATGGTGGATGAAAACGACAATCCCGTTTACAAGCATCTGACCAGCATCGGTACTGGTGAGCCTATCATCATGAAAGACGAGAATGGCAATCTGATGATTGACATCGTGAATACCACTTCTGAGGCCACACTTCGTAAGACTGGTAAGAGTGCTATTCCTGACCTGACCGGTGGTTTCTCTACGACAGTCAATGCCTTCGGTTTCGATCTGAGCATTTCTACTGCCTTCCAACTTGGCGGATGGGTTTGGGACTACCAGTATGCTGGTATGATGAACGCCGGTGACAATGGTGAGAACTTCCACAAGGATATGTTCAATCGTTGGACACCCGCCCATACGGATACCAATATTCCTGCCCTGTTCTTCGGTAGCCAGAATGCCGGTATCGACTCATCTTCAGACTTCTTCCTGACCAAGGGTAATTACTTCAGCCTCCGTAACGTGACGCTGGGTTACACCATCCCGCAGAAGTGGATTGCAAAGACTGGTGTCACCAATCTGCGTGTTTACCTGACTGGCGACAATATCTGGTTCGTGTCAAAGCGTAAGGGCTTCGACCCGCGTTACAGTTTTGATGGATACAACCAGTATTCCAGTTACTCTGCTTTGAGTTCTTACTCTGTAGGTGTTAATGTATCATTCTAATCATCAACAATATAACTTCGAAGAAATATGAAAGTTTTAAAATATATGTCAATGGGTCTGCTGGCATTAACCCTCGGTTCTTGCGGAAGCGACTATCTTGATACGGAATACACACGCTATCTCGATGCAGAGACAGCAGGTGAGGCTGCCGGCCGTAACCCGGATGTGTTCCTCAATGGTATGTGGTCTTGGCAGGTAGAGTATTCTGATGCACACGACTACTTCGGACTGATGTCCGTACTGCTGGCAAAGGATATGATGAGCGAGGACATCGCTGTCAGTGCCTTCCACTGGTTCTGCTACGACTATGACTTCGACAACCGTATGTTCAACTATCGTCGTACTCGTAAGGACTGGAGTTTCTTCTATACTGACATTGCCAAGGCCAACGATATTATTGGTTCTTATCCCGAGGGCGGTAAGACGGCCGACGAGAAGGCCCTGCTTGGACAGGCACTCGCCATCCGTGGTATGTCTTATACCTATCTGCCTCAGATTTTCCAGACTTATATGAAACAGGACGGCACCATCAACCGCGAGGCCGCTGGTGTGCCCCTTATCCTGACTGCTGCAGATGGTTACTCGCTCGACGAACTTGACGCTTTGAAGGGACGTAACACAGTGGGTGCCGTACTCGATCAGGCTGAGAAGGATCTGACCGCTGCCGTCCAGAATCTGACGGAGGCTAATTACAAGCGTCCTTCAAAGAACTACGTCGATCTCAGTGTGGCTCAGGGTCTGCTGGCCCGTTACTACCTGCTCACCCAGCAGTGGGATAAGGCCGCTGCTGCTGCCAATGCTGCCCGCTCTGGTTATAAGCAGCGCGACTATGCAGGTCTGCACGACGGTTTCATGACTGTTAACAACAGTGATGTGATGTGGGGCTTTGCCCATAACAGTGAGACACAGACCACCTATGCGTCATACTTCTCACATATCTCTAACCTGGCTCCAGGTTATGCTGGTCTGAACTACTGCGCTAAGTTGATCGATGCCCGTCTGTACAGCCAGATTGCAGATGACGACTACCGTAAGGATCTGTACAACGGTCCCGCAGGTGATAGCAGTCAGCCTACCTCTGGTGCAGTGTTGCCTTATGCCAACTTGAAGTTTGGTAGCACTGGTGACTGGACGATGCATTACATCTATATGCGTGCTGCCGAGATGGTGCTCATCGAGGCTGAGGCCTATGCACGCCAGGGAAATGGTGCCCAGGCTGCAAGTGTGCTGAAAGAACTGATGGCCAACCGTCAGCCCAGTTGGGACAAGTCTTCTGTTACTGTTGAAGATGTCCTGCTGCAGCGCCGTATTGAACTCTGGGGAGAGGGCTTTGCCTACTTCGACCTGAAGCGTAACAATCTGGGTATCGACCGTAACTATGAGGGCAGCAACCACCTCGCTGGTTATTTGCATACCATTCCTGCCTTCGATATCCGTTGGACCTATCAGATCCCGCAGACTGAGATGCAGGAGAATTCTCACATCCAGGATAGTGAGCAGAACCCGTAATTTAATAATGAATAGGAGATTTACAATATGAAGAATATATTTAAATTCATGGTTCCCTTCATGGCTCTGGCTCTCACGCTGGTCAGTTGTGAAGACTTAATGGACGACAAGTCATCCATTGACAATCAATTTGCAAAGGCAACCAATGCCACCGTATCACTGGGTTCATTAGTAGCCGTTGACTACCAGACCATTACTGCTACAGGTAGCGTTGCCAATCCCTCAGATGTCATCGAGGAAGGTATTCAGGTTTCTACTGATGCCAACTTCGCTACAGCCATCCTTTCAATTCCCAATGATACCGTTGCGGAATCGTTTGAGATTACTTATGGCGGTGCCAATTATGAGACCGACTATTATGTTCGCGCCTATGCCGTCACCAAGACCGCAGGAACCAAAGTTTCTGCTGCTCAGATGGTTACCACACCTACTCCTCCGTTAATCCTCACCTGGAAGAACCTGGGTAAGGCCACCTACAGAGAGGACTGCTTCACAACATTCTGGAATGTGGACAATCTGTCTTACAAGTTGACACTGATGGAGTGTGAGCAGATCCCCGGTTGGTATCATTTGATGAATCCTTATGGCGTAGCCTATGGATACAACGAAGATGGCGACTATGACGCCAGCAAGGACTACTACCTGGACATCCACGCTGAGGATCCCACTGCCGTATATATCGGCAATAGTCCCACAGGTTGTAACTGGGGTTATGGTGAAATCACTATCTACAGTTTGGCAGGTATGTATATTGATTCTGGTGAGATGACGCTCGAAGATGCAAAGGCCGCTGGTCTGACTGGTACACTTGTCGACGGTGTCCTTACCTTCCCTGCAAAAACCCTGTTGATTGGTATGTCTGAATATAACGACGGTTCGTTCTATTATGCAAACTCCAATGGCATGTTCATGATGCTGTTGCCTGGCGTGAAACTCGCTGACTATAGTTCTGCAGTATCTTATGCCGGTCTCTTCATTAATCCTGCTGGCGAAACCTTCGTATTGGGTGACCTGGCACTGGGTGCTGATGTGACAACCGCCAAGGCTGTTGTTTACGATGCTGCTGCCGATGCTGCTGCTGTGGCTGACGCTATTGCTGCCGGTGAACTTGAGGCTGAGGATGTGGCTGGTGGCCGTATTCAGTTGGCTATGCCTGAGGGTCTCTCTGGTAAGGTGCAGATTGTTGTAGCCGTCATTGTAGACGGTGAGTTGAAGAGTTTTGCCGCCGATACCTTTGAGTATTACGGTGGTGGCGACGCTAACCCCTGGAAGTCACTCGGCATCGGTTACTACACCGACGACATTGTTGTTCCCCTGTTTACCAAGGCTGGTGAGTCATATACCTATGAGGTAGAGATTCAGGAGAATAGTGACACACCAGGTCTGTACCGCATCATTAAGGCTTATGCCCCTGTGGGTGAATACTTTGGCGTAGGTGGTGGCGATCAGGATATCGAGGTCCATGCTGAAAATGCGAAGGGTGTCTATATCCTTGACCAGCCCATCGGTATGGATCTTGGATATGGTAGCATAAGCATTGAGACCGTAGCAGGATATCATGTGGCTACTTATGGCTTCGACGCTGTGATGGCGGATTCACCTGAGGAGTTTGGAACGTTAGCCGATGGCATCATCACTTTCCCTGTCTTTGAAAGAGAAGCCAGCGATGGTTCCAAGGTGAATTGTCAGGCATGGCTGAATATGGGTGGTAACAATTACTTCGGAGGAATGAACGGAGAATTAAAGATTGTATTGCCTAAGGCTTCAGAGGCTGCAAGGAACAAGGCCAGAAGTATGGCCAAGGCAACCAATTTTGCCATCCGTCTGAATGGTGGCAAGGCTGCTCCAGCCAACATCAAGGTGAAGGATGCCAAGGCTGCACGCCTGATTAAGAATGCGGTTAGGGCAAAATTGTTCTAATATGCAAGCCGTGTCAATTCGATAAGATACGCTATATAGCCAAAAGAGGCGTGAAGCCATTGTATAATGGCCACGCCTCTTTGGTCGTTTATAACAACACGATTTAATTAGAAATGAAATTCAAAATACTACTCTCGGGAGCCTTTCTGCTCCTTTCGGTGATGACAGCAGATGCTGTTCCTGCCAAGCCTGTGAAGAAAACGGTGCGTCAGGCTGACGGGACGACCATTGAACTGACACTTAGGGGCGATGAGCACTTCATGTACTATACCGATGCGGAAGGGACGCCCTACCTGTTACATGCTGATGGCAAACTGGAGCGGAAGACCAGACAGGAGATCTCTGAAACCTGGACGGCACGTCGCGCCGAACGCTTGTCAGTGGTTAACTTTGTAAATCAGAACAAGGCCCGCGGCAAGGTTGGCAAGCCCAATAATGCCACGACAGGCAAGCATCGCGGACTGGTGATTCTCGTTGACTTCCCCGATTTCCCGTTTGCGTCGCAAAATCCTCAGGAGGACTTTGACCGATTCTTCAACGAAACGGGTTATAATGAGAATGGCAACTCTGGTTCGGTAAAGGACTATTTCCTCAAACAGAGTTATGGGCAGTTGGAGATCGACTTCGACGTGGTGGGTCCGTATACGACCGTTGGTAAACTCTCTTATTATGGTGGAAATACCGATGATAAGAATGATGCTAATCCCGCCAAGATGGTAACCGAGGCCATTGATGCCGCTGCTGCCGATGTAAACTACGCGAACTATGACTGGGATGGCGATGGCGTGGTAGACCAGATATTCCTGATCTGTGCCGGCTACAGTGAGGCCGAAGGTGCCGACCCGAAATTCATCTGGCCCCACGAATGGGCTCTTGCTGGACAAGGTATCGAGCGAAATTATAATGGAAAGGTACTTAATACCTATGGTGTCTCTGTGGAATTGCGGGGAAATGAGAATTCGAATCCCCAAAAAGTAATGGCAGGTATCGGTACACCCTGTCATGAATTCAGCCATTGTCTGGGACTGCCCGACTTCTACGATACGAGCGGGAGTAACTTTGGTATGAATGCATGGGACGTGATGGATTTCGGCAGTTATAACGACGATTCCAATACGCCGGCTGGCTACACCTCCTATGAGAGGATGTTCGCAGGATGGATGTCTCCCACGGAACTGAAGGAGATGACCCGTATTGAGGGGATGAAGCCATTGGAAGAATCAAAGGAGGCCTATATTCTGTATAACGACAACGACAAAAATGAGTTCTATCTTTTGGAAAACCGTCAGTTGGTAGGCTTCGATGCTGGCTTATACGGTCATGGCTTGTTGGTGCTACATGTTTACTACGATGAAGTGATTTGGGCACAGAATAAGGTCAACATCTCAACATCGCTCCAGCGTATGACTATCATTCCTGCCGATGGCGCTCTTTTAGCCAGTGCGAGTTCATTGGCTGGTGACCCGTTCCCCGGTACGTCGCACAATGATTTGCTAAACAACTTTTCTAATCCCGCTGCTACTTTGTATGCTCCCAA
>JAFZNI010000063.1 GCA_017551005.1 Prevotella sp. | reverse complement strand
GCGCCCCTCCGTGCGGAGACAGATGCCCAGTTCAACGAGTTGTCGGATGGGTACGCCCTCATTGAGGATGTGTCGTGACACGCGGATGATGGTGAGCAGCATCTGACGGGTGCGAATGTCTGACTGTTCGTCATCGAGGATGGTCTGGAGTTTCTTGTTCAACAGGGGGTTGGTCAGGTGGTCTGCCCGCAGGAACTCGTCGGGTTCCTCTTCGGCATTTTGTGTTATCTTGCGTATCTCCTTGATTGTTGTTTCCCACTGTTGCCATTGCTTATTCGTCAGATGGAGGAAGAACTGGTCTTTGCAGAGTAGCAGGCCTTCAAAGACGTAGCCTGCCACGTCATGCATGACAGCCAACTGATAGAGTTGCCCCCACTTGTAGACTGACATAGGTTCAATCTGTTCTTTTTGCTCAAAGGCACCGATGCGGATCAGACGGAAGAAATTACGCTGTATGATGTTCATGAGTATCTTCTGGGATATCTGAATAGGATGGACAATATTGCCGCTATGCCAATGGCAAACGGATAATAGAGATAGGGGATGATGGCTGCGGGATTAAGTGCTGCCAGTCCTGCGGCCATCAGCAGTTGTGCGCCGTATGGGATGAGTCCCTGTACGAAACAAGAGAAGGTGTCGAGGATGGAGGCGGCCTTTTTGTTGTCTACGCCATATCTGTCGCCAACCTGTTTGGCAATGCCACCCACGGTGATGATAGCGACGGTATTATTGGCCGTGCAGACATCCACCAGTGCCACCAGTGTGCCGATGCTGAGTTCTGCACCTCGTTTTCCATGAATATGACGCGTCATCCGTTCAATGATGAAATCAATGCCGCCTTGCTGTTTGATGAGTTCAAGCATACCTCCGGCCATCATGGTGATGATGATCAGTTCGCCCATGCCGATGATGCCGTCGCCCATAGCCTTCATCCACCCGAAGACATCGAAGGAACCAGTCAGCATCCCAATGATGCCCGCCAGGATGATGCCAAGCGTCAGCACCGCCATCACATTCATGCCGAAGATGGCAGTGACGAGGACAGCAAGGTAGGGTATGACCTTCGTCCATTCCACGCTGCCGATCTGTTGTGGGGCATGGACCTCTGCTCCCATCAGGATATAGATGATGCAGACCACGAGGGCGGCAGGTGCCACAATGAAGGAGTTGACCCTGAACTTGTCGCTCAGACGGCATCCCTGTGTGGAAGTGGCGATAATCGTCGTGTCAGAGATAAAAGAAAGATTATCGCCGAAGAAAGAACCTCCCACCACAATGGCCGTCATCATAGCCACGTCTGTTCCTGTCTGTTGGGCTACACCTGCCGCAATAGGGGTGAGGGCCACGATGGTTCCTACTGATGTGCCGATGGATAGGGATATGAAACAGGCTGCGACAAAGAGACCTGCCAATAGCATCTGTGGTGGAAGACAGAGCAGGGTTAGGTTGACGGTGGCGTCGATGCTGCCCATCATCTTGGCGGAATTGGCAAATGCTCCTGCGAGTACAAAAATCCAGATCATCAGCATCATCTGTCCTGAAGCGGCTCCACGACTGAAGGTGTCGATACGTTCCTTTAGTGGACGCCCCCGATGAATGATGATGGCATAGATGCTCGACACCATAAATGCTACGGTGATGGGTACCTTATAGAAGTCACCGGCAATAATACTGGTGACTAAATACAGGATGATGAACACTCCCAGTGGAGATAATGCAATAAACCCCTTTTTCACCTTTTTACTATTATACCTTTACAATGTCACTCCGTTTTTGAAGATGGATATTTCGCGATAGCCGTTTTCCTCGTTTCTGGTGGGTTGGCCACTGGCAACGGCGAGCACCTTGTCGATAAACTCTGGTAAGAGATCCTGCATCGTGCGCCCCTCTACCAACTGTCCTGCCGAGAAGTCCACCCAGTTGGGCTTGTTCTTTGCAAGCGTAGGGTTGGTGGCAATCTTCATGGTTGGGATGAAGGTGCCGAATGGTGTGCCGCGCCCTGTGGTGAAGAGCACGATATGACAGCCGCAGGAGGCGAGGGCAGTGGCAGCCACCAGGTCGTTGCCGGGTGCAGAGAGCAGGTTCAGTCCGTTGTTTTGGAGTCTGTCGCCGTATTCCATCACACCACTCACGGGTGCCTTGCCGCACTTTTGGGTGCATCCCAAGGCTTTGTCCTCAAGGGTGGAGATGCCTCCGGCCTTGTTGCCTGGTGACGGATTCTCGCCAACAGGCTCTCCATGTGACAGGAAGTAGTTCTTGAAGTTATTGATCATCGCGACGGTTTGGTCGAATAGTTCGCGAGTCCTGCAACGGTTCATCAGGATGGTCTCGGCCCCAAACATCTCCGGCACTTCTGTCAGTACGGATGTACCTCCCTGTGCTACCAGCCAGTCGCTGAATTCGCCCACCAGCGGATTGGCGGTGATGCCGCTGAATCCGTCGGATCCGCCGCACTTCAACCCGACACGTAGTTCTGATACAGGAATCTCCTCGCGCTGGTCTTTTTTTGCTATATCATAGAGTTCACGCAGAATGCGCATCCCTTCTTCCATCTCGTCACCCTCTACCTTCTGGGTGATGAGCAGACGGATCCGGCTTTTGTCATAGTCACCCAACAGGGCCATGAAATCGTCGGGCTGGTTGTTCTCGCAACCGAGACTCAATACTAATACGGCACCGGCATTGGGGTGCAGACAGATGTCGCGAAGTATCTTACGGGTATTCTCGTGGTCGGCTGAGAGTTGTGAACAGCCATAGTTGTGATGCCAGGCACAGACAGCATCAATTCCTTGGCAGTTTGTCTCATATCGCAGGTTCTCTGCCAGTTTCTGTGCAATGCCGTTCACGCAGCCTACGGTGGGCACAATCCATATCTCATTACGGATGCCCACATCGCCATTCTGGCGCTTATAACCCATAAAAGTCCGATGGTCATGAGCGATCTTTAGTTCTTCGCCGACAGGCTGATAGGTGTATTCTAGTGTTCCTGACAGATTTGTTTTCAGGTTGGTCTCATTGACCCAGTCGCCTGCTTTCAGGTCTTGTTGTGCATGTCCGATGGGATAGCCGTATTTGATGATATTCTCACCTTTTGCCACATCCTTGATGAGTATCTTGTGTCCAGCAGGGGTATCCTGATTGATGGTAATCCTCTGTCCGTCTGCCTCAATGATTTCTCCCTTTTGTTTTGCTTGCAGGCAAACCACCACCGAATCGGCAGGATTAATCTTTATGTAAGTCGTCAAAGGCATGGCTTAAATGGCTGTCCGTCTGTAGAAGTCTACGTTCTCTTTTGACAGGATCTCGATGGGCATGTAGTTCACAGGGTTCACCTCGCGTTTCAACACAATGGCATTGAAGAGCGCATCCACGCTCGCATAGCCCTGTTGATAGGCATGCTGGGCAATCAGGAACGAGATACTTCCCTGTCGGATACATTCTTCATTCTTAGGCACCATGTCGTAGCCCATGATCTGTATGTTGCGTCGGTTGCTCTTCTGCAGGAACTCGCCTACGATGTGTGCCTTGGAATTGAAGGTGATGCAATGGTGTACCTGCGGGTGGGTGTTGAAGAACTTCTCCAAGATGGAGTTATACTCCTTACGCTCCTCGTCGAGCGGGAGATCCACTTCGGTAATCTTCACATCGGGGAAGTGATCCACCATGTAATGACGGAATCCCGTCTCACGATTGGCCTGCTGCTTGGAGCCTACCTTACCGTCGCGTGTCTGTTTCACGAGTGCTATTTCCTTTTCCTTATTGGCAATGAGCATCAGCATACGAGCAGCGAAGTAGCCACTGGCGAAGGAGTCCTGTCCGAAGAAGGCCAGAGGCTTCAGGTCGGGCATGTAGGAGTCGAGCAGTACGTATGGGATGCCCCGGTCAATTAACTTCTCTGTAAATCGTCCTGTCTGCTCCAACGTGGTTGGCACGATGATCACGCCATCGAACTTCTCAGTCAGGAATTCGCGTACCATACGGGTGAAGGCTGCATTGTTGAAACGTTCGTAGTACATGTACTTCAGTGTGATACCAAAGTCGCGACGAAAGTCGGTACAGGCCTGTGCACCTTCCTCTATCTCGTCCCAATAGGCCTCCTGTTCGTGCTTGGGCAGCACAATGTAGAAGGTGTATTTCTTGTTGTAGGCGAGGGCAGAGGCGTAGACGTTGGGCTTGTAGTCCATTTCTTCCAATGCCTTGTTCACTTTCTCGAGAGCGACTTTTGATACGTTTGGACGGTTGTGCAGCACACGGTCTACTGTTCCTACCGATACGCCCGCCCGCTCGGCTATATCCTTAATCCTGATGTTCTCCTTTGCCATGATTGATGAATTTATTATGCCGTGTGCAAAGGTACGTCTTTTTTTTCATACCACCAAATTTCATTATGTATTATTTGGTGGTTTCGAACAAAAAGCGTACCTTTGTAGCGCAAATGAAATAATGATTAATCCATAAAACAAGAAACAATGGCTAAGATTGTAACATTGGGCGAGATTATGCTCCGCCTGTCTCCTCAAGGAAACGACCGTTTCATTCAGAGTGAATCATTCCGTATCATCCCTGGCGGTGGTGAGGCCAACGTAGCCGTCTCCTTGGCCAACTATGGTCATGATGCCTATTATGTATCCAAG
>JAFZNI010000062.1 GCA_017551005.1 Prevotella sp. | reverse complement strand
TAATTATATTATAATATATAATATTTTATAATCGAGTAATCTGAGAATTGGAAAATGTAAATGTCCTAGTTGAGTAAGTGAGTAACTTGGGTAAGTTGTCTTTCCGAGGTCGGAAAAGCGTGCTCGCGTTCAGGGGATGAAAACTACGCCTTGGGAGGACCGTGCTCGCGTTCAGGGGATGAAAACTACGCCTTGGGGAAATCGTCCCCGCATTCAGGGGATGAAAACTACGTCTTGGGGAAACCGTCCCCGCGTTCAGGGGATGAAAACTACGTCTTGGGGAAACCGTGCTCGCATTCAGGGGACGGAAACAACACCCTGTGGTAAGCGTCCCCTGAGTCAGGACATCATTACCCCAACCCCGGAATGAAATGCCTTTAATATTGTTTAACAAAAATATTTATGAAATTGTTTGGTAGATTCGGAAAAATGTTGTACCTTTGCATCAAAGATGCAAAACACGGATAAGGAAGGGCTTTAAGGAAAAAGAAAAAACACAACCCTAAAAATTCAAAGCGTATGAAGTGGAAATGGTCAACGATCAAGAAGGTGCTCCAGGTTCTGGCCACCATCATCTCAACCATTGCAGGTACGATTGCAGTACAGTCATGCATAGCATGAAGTGAGAAGTGAAAAGTGAGAAGTGAAAAGTGAAAAGTGAAAAGTAAAGGAATTAAGGAAGAGGCTTGGATCTAACAATCAAAAACATTAAAAAGATGAACATTAAACAGATTAAGAATTTTCAGTTGAGAGTGTTGCGCATGGCAGGTTTTCTGGAGTTTGTGCAGCAAGTGAAGAACATCGTCAAGGCTTTCCGTGACTCGGGCGAGGCTGGCGTTAGCCAACTCCCGGAGAAGGTAGAGGCAGCCTATACGCCGTTCGTGGCTGGTGTGGAGCGGATGGACGATGCCTACAAGTTGAGTCATGCCAGCGAGTTCACCAAGCAGATCGCGGATGAGGACACGCGTCGCGACAGCCTCTATCTGGCCTTGAAGAACCAGGTGAATATGTTTAAGAGGTTTGACTTCGACACGGAGAAGCAGGCAGCCGCCACCTATCTCTGGAACATCATGAAGAAGTATGGCGTGGACGTGGATGAGAACTACCACGAGGAAAGCGTGAAACTGCAGCAGATGCTTCAGGAACTGGAGGCTGACAACACGGCTGGCCATCACATCACAACCCTCGGATTAACCTCCCTCATCGCCCAGTTGAAGACTGCCAATGAGGCCGTGCGTACGCTCCTGTCGCAGCGCAACGACGAACGGATGATGCAGGAGAAGGCGGCTCTGGCGAATGCCCGCGAGGAGGCAGACCAGACGTATCGTGACCTCGTGCTGATGATCAATGCGACTGCTGCCATCGGTAGCGACCCGCATCTCTTCGACGAGGTGATCTCGCAGGTGAACGAACTGATCAAGTACTATCGTCAGTATGTCGCCCCGAAGGGCACGGGGGGTAGCGACAACACCAACGGTGGTGGCTCCAATGGCAGTGGCAATTCGGGTAGTGGCTCTAACACCGGAGGCAACGGTGGTTCGCAGGGCAGTGGCACGCAGAACGGTGGCTCAGGCGAGAATGGCGGTTCTAACACCGGTGGCGACAACAACGGCGGAGGCACGTCTACCGGAGGTAACTCCGGCGGTGGCGGTGACAGCGGCGACGACATCCCCGACCAGTAAAGAAAAAAGGTGCAGTCCAGTTTCGGGCTGCACCTTTTGTGTGAGGGTAGGGGTGTTTACATATACTGTCCGATAAAGAAGATGGCGCCAGTAGAGTACTCCCGGATGAAATAGAGGTATGGATGATTGGCGTGGAAGGGGATCGCTGGGGGTGGCGGTATAACATCCAGTCCCGCAATCCGTCCTTGCAAGATAGTGGCGACTGTTGCCTCGGTGCCAGTCTCGTCGACCTTGATGTGGCCTTTTTGCAAGATCATGGCGATGCAGGATTTTACATCGAAGAGATCGGAGAAATCCGCCTTATTCATACTGAAGGCATTGGGCATGAGTGCCGACATGATGCGAGTGAGATTCACCTCTGACTCCGACTCAAAGCGTGGCAACTTCACATCGACACGGATTTCCCGCATCTGGTCATACATCTTCCCCCAACTGTCAGCCGTGAGCGACTGGGCCACCTCCTGGACGGTCTTACCCGCCTTCGGCAGGAGGACAATCATCTGATAGGCCCCATTGCTGTAAGGCATGCAGAGCGCCTGACAGAGGTCGTTGTCGGTATAGTAGAATCGGCTTGTCTGATTCATCATCGGCACCATCGTCTCCTTGCCGTCCTCACCCTTGAACACCTCGTCCTCTGTGTCGCCCTTTTGGAACTTGTCCGTCCAGATGCCCTTGAAGTTGATGGTGTTCACCAGGGTAAAAGTCAACAGGTCTGACTCCGACTCCGCAAATTGCGTGTCATAATTGTCTTTAGCCATCTGTGTGAAGGCAGGCTTGGGGGTGGCGTTCTTAGGTGAGAAGAATTCGTTAGTAATCTTCATCTTGGCCAACTTGTCGAGTTTGGGCGCCTCAGTGAGCATCTTGCGACAGAAACTGTTGACTTTATCGGCTCCTATGTCGTCGCAGCCCAACACCTGGTTGATCTGCTTCCTCGTCTTGCCAGCAGCCCCGTTGTTGATCAGTCCCAGGGCGTAGGTCATGCCCAAGGGCGACAGCAGGATATTCTCGTCGGCTCCTACCTTGCGGAACAGGTTGAAACCAAGGTCGTTGACAGATGTCACCAAAGCCTGCTCTTCATCCGACAAGTTGACCTTGACAAGCGGGTTGTTCTCATTCGACACCCCTTCTCCATCTTCCACTATTCCGAGTCCCTCATATTCCGCCATTGAGATGGGCTCAGTGACGTTGCTCCCTTCTCGCAGCGGGATAGGCAGTCCTTTACTATTGACTCGTCTTTGGCCGTCAACTGGTATATATCTGTAGCCGCTTTGCCCATCAGTAGAACGCGGAAAAGGAGGAATCACCGACGACTCCATGATGATCATGTATTCCTTCTTGTCGATAGCCAGTTTGATGGTCTTCATACCTACATAACTGAAGCGGAGTTGGTCTTCAGGATTCTTGACCTTCATGACAAAATGCCCATTAATATCGGTGATGGCCGATTCGACGATACGTCCTTGGGCATTAATCTCGCAGATGGTGGCACCCATCAGCGGACCGACATCGTCGTACACGTTACCGCTGATCTTGTCGCCTGCCTTGGGAGGTTTCTCCATCTTCTGGTCTGCTGGCAGCGGCTTGACCGACTTGAGAATGTTATCAACTCTTTCGATGATGACATTCGGGAACCGCTGGCGCAACTGGGCTTCCTCGGCTTCGGTGAATTCACCCATGATGTGGAGTTCGTCGATGGGAATCTTGTCCAACCATTTGGGGATGATGACGGGACTGTTCCAGAAGTAGAGACGTAGCGTACGGATGTGATCCAATTTAGAGAGCGCACGAGGCACTTCCTGACCATTACCCAATTCGATACTGATAATGCCCCCATACTTGTTGAGTTCCTTATAACGTCCGACTTCATCGGACTCCTCATCGGCGATACGGGCCAGCCAGCCTATCTTGGGTGTAAGAGCCCGTGTCTTGGCATCTTCCTCAATGCCTACGAAGCCTGCCCACAACTGCATGGGGATGGTGTCGAGCGGCTCACCGGTGTCGGGGTCTAAGAGCACATGCCGGAAACCCACACGCACCATCTCCTGCGGCATATCAACATCCCACATCACGCTGTCTTTGGTTTCACCCAGTTCATTGGGGAAGAACTTCAGGAACCAGCCATCCAGATAGGTGCTGTTTATCGAGGGAAGACATCCCTTGTTGCTCTTCAACTGATCGACACGTCTCTTCTTGACGATATTCTGCCAGAATGAGGGGTTGCGACTCCCCTTGGAGGCATTTACAAACTCCTTCAGGATAACCTCAAGGTCGGAAGCCCATTTCTCCAGATGGTATTTCTTCAGGCTGCGTACCTTGTCGAGCACTTTCTGCCAGTCGTTGGGTGTTCCCTCGAGGGTGATGGAGGGGATACCACAACCGGCTGCGATGTTGGTATAGATGAAATACTTCTTGACCACATCCATCAGCGAGACCTGCGAGGCAATACGTTCGGTGATGCCTGTGGTGGTGAAGTCGGCTGTCATCAGGTCGGCCAACTCGCCCTTGGTATTTCTGGCGATGCAGGTGGAGAAGTCGTTCAGCAGACGCTCCCAGTCACCAGTGGGTGAAAGTATATCGTTGTTGGAGTTGACAACGAGTTCCATCTCCCCCTCATGAAACACCAACAGGTCGCGCATCTCCTCGGCATGGGCATTCACATAGCGTGAGAACCCCTGACTGATGATGAGCCACACCATATCAGGCGACAGCACCAGGGGGTGATGGTCGGCATAGGCCTGCACCAAGCACTTGTAGAAGTTATCGTCGGCAATATAACTCAGGCGCTGCCGCTCAAAACTGGTCTTCACCACACGGTGCAGACTCTGGGGTATTCCTGCGATGTTGACAATCTTTTTGGCAATCTCCTGATTGTCGTACTTCTCGATGGTCTTCTTGGGGGCAGGCAGGTCTTTGTCAACCTCAAAACAGACGCTCTCGATGTCCAGTCCGTCCATGGTGCTCTCGTCCAACACGGCGAAACTCAACTCCTCGACATCTTTCATCGAGAAGGTCTCAGTGATCTGCTCCAGGTTCGTCTGAGCAATAACGGCGCTGGCGATGAGTGCCAGCAGGATGATGGTAAAACTTTTCTTCATAGGTTTGTTGGTTTTATTTGATGAGCATGGTGCCGTCGAAACTGATGGGGTCGCTGTTTACCGAGCGCACACGGATCGTTGCCTTGCCGGAGTCCTTGACTTCAATCACATAGTGGTAAGAGTCCTCTCGCGTCTTGACATCGATATCAATCTGCGTGTATTTCTTCGACTTCGGCATGCTCTCCTTATATTTGAGCACGGGCTCTTCGAAGTTCAGGCCAATCGACGGTGAGAGGGTGGACGACACCCGGGTCTGACCCAGATAGGGCAGATAACTGTGCAGCGTGTCGCCTTTCAGTTCCAGATAGAAGTCGGGCGTAACCACTCTCGACCCATAGCGCATGGTGTTCATCATATTAACGTCGATACGCCACTGCTTGGCGGCTATGGCTTCGGCTACTGCCTGACTATTCCCCTCCTGCTCTGCTTCTTTGAGATAGACCAACTTACCGTTGATGTAACTCTTGACCTTATACCATTCCTTCGGCATCCATATCTCACCATCCCCGGAGAAGGAAAAAATGTGGAGGCCTTCACCGCGGCGAATGAAAAAGAGGAAATAACTCTTCTTTGAAGAGGGTCGTTCTTTGACTGAGAGGAGGCCACGAAGAAGGCGATGGTTGAAGGTGTTATCGATACGCCAACGGGACTCATCATCGGCGTCAGGATAAGGGAGTTCTGCCGATTGGAAATAATGATAATACTGATCCTGATGCTGATTGACATAACCGCGGGCCAACGATTGGAGTTGCAGGAACAGCCTGTTGGCCTCGTCCTTATACTGGGCAGGGATGAAGTAACGGGTGCCCGTGGCCAAACCGTAATCGTACACGCCATCGGAGAAGTAAATCGAGTGAAGCGGTTCATCGGCATCTTCCTTGAAGCCCTTGTCGTGTCGCCAAATGAAGGGACAACTGTATGCGCCCTTCAGCGTCATCGCGGATTTGAGGACGGGCTGAATCTGCGCTTCGAAGGCGGCGACGTCGAAAGGTTTCATGTCCTCGGGTGCGACATCATGATGCGCTACGTGCACATGATGGTAGTTACTGGCATCCCAGCCTTCTTCGTTTTTCCGATAGTAAAAACTGGCATACTCATGAGCATGGAAAATGAAGTTCATCCGGAGGTCATTGACCGATGAATTCTGCTTTCGTTTGAACTCAGGATCCATAAACCCCAAAGCATACTCAATGGTATCGGTGCCGTTCTTGTGGCATTCATACTGTTGACTCTCTGTCGCCTCTTTGCCCATATCGGTGAAGGCATCGCGTATGGTTTCGAGGGCTTGCTCCAACCGATGCTGTCGCAGGGCTATGATGCTGTCGGGCATAGGCTTGTAGGTAACAGCGCTGCCTTTTACATACGGTGCAATACTCCAACTGTATGAGATTTTGTTGGCATCGGCGTTTGTCTGCCAGAAACTCATTTTATAGCCTTGTTCCTGCAGGCTTTCTTCGAGTTGGCGGAGGCGCTGGTTCGGTGCCTCGGTTGTGGTTTGCGCGAATGCCGTCGTAGCCAATGCGACCAGCCATAGAAGTGCATATCGTCTGTTCATGATGTATCTTGTTTATGTTACTATTTTAGATAGGTTATTTTTCCATTCACCCAGCGCTTCATCTTCTGAAAGTTCTTGGGAATCCAGAGTTCGCCCTTCGTGGTGATGGAGAGGATATGAAGACCTACAAGATCACGGTAGTAGCCGAGATAGTAATAGTCATCGCTGTCGCCAAGTTCATTTGAAGTGACGATGTAATGCAATTCGTATAAGTTGGGATATCCGGCAGCATAGCAGTAAAAATATTCCTGTTCGGGATGGCTGTTGACATAGTCGTGGGCCAGCGCATCGAGTTTCAGGTAAAGTGCCTTGCCCTCTTTCTCATACTGGGCAGGGATGAGGTAATGGGTGCCTGTGGTCAGTCCCGCATGGTCGGTGTCGCGCCAATTCTCACTGATGAGGCCCCCGCGGAGCGAGTCTTTGTATTCTGCGTCATGCCGCCAATAGACGGGATAGGCCTTCGCACCTTTCAGTTGTCTGGCAGATTCCAACGTAGGTTGGATCAACGCTGTGAAGGCCGCGATATCAAGGGGTTTCATGTCCTGCCATGGAATACCTCTGCGCTCTGTATAGGTATGAAAGTAATCGGCACGGATCCGGGGCCCATATATGAATATGAGGGAGTCGGTGGGGGTGGTTTCATGACCAATGATGTCCTGCCCCATCTTATAATTAAAGTAGGCGGTCTCGCGATAACTGCCGTCATCATAATGAAACTTCAAGGCGTAATTGATGGTATCCGCATCGTCCTTGTGATATTCTTGACAAGAACTCTCTGATGCCTCCCTGCTCGCACTGGCGAAGACGATGCGCATGGAGTCGGATATACTCGGCAACAACTGTCGGCAAAGGGCATCCACGCTGTCGCATTTGGCTAAATACTGTCTCCACAGATCCATATCCTCCCTGCCCAGAGCGGAGAGATAATACCTGTCTGTCGTAAAGTAAACCCTCCAACTGTGATAGATGCCCGCCCCATTGTGTTGAAAATGGCTGACCGTAAAGTTCTCCTGCTTTTGGAGGTACTCATCCATCTGGCAGAGGCGCGGATTGGCCTGCCTTTGTCCGAACGCCCCCGTTGCCAGTGCAACCCCCAATATTATTAGATATCGTCTATTCATTGTGCATTGTGAATTATGAATTGTGCATTGTGAATTGTGCATTGTGCATTGTGCATTATGCATTGTGCATTACTAATTTTTCCTATACGTCGCTTTGCCATTCATCCAGCGTTTCATTTTCTGAAAGCCTTTGGGAATCCAGAGTATGCCCTTCGTGGTGAGGGAGAGAATGTGCAGGCCGTCATCGTCCTGGAAGCAGCGCAGGTTGTATTTGGTGCTGTTGAGGTTGGCAAATGGGTGAATGTCGCTCTGTACGATGTCACCCGTCGCGGTATGAAAGGCCCCTTTGTCAACCATACCATCGCGACTAATGCGTAGGATGATGGGGAGATACG
>JAFZNI010000061.1 GCA_017551005.1 Prevotella sp. | reverse complement strand
TGAAAAGAATCCTCATCATATTGGTGTCGGTGCTAAGCATTTCGGCACAGGCTCAGGAAGTTCGAGATTGGGAGAATCCCGCTGTATTGGGCATCAACAAACTGCCGTATCATGCCACTCTGCAACTGCCGTCGAAGCAGAAGGAGTGCAAGGAGATCGTGAGTCTCGACGGGCAGTGGCTGTTCCACTGGTCGAAGGATCCTGAGTCGCGCCCTGCCGACTTCTATCGTGAGGATTATGACGTGAACGGGTGGGACAAGATCACCGTACCTGGCAACTGGCAGTTGCAGGGTTTCGGCAAACCCATCTATGTGAACATGCAGTATCCGTTCCACCGAGACAGACCCAGTGTGACAGGTGAACCCAATAAGGACTGGTATGCCTACGACCATCGCGACCCCGTGGGGTCGTATGTGACATTCGTTGATGTGACGAAGGAGATGCTCACAAAGAATCTGATCCTCCACTTCGGTGGCGTCCATTCTGCCTTCTATGTCTGGGTGAATGGTCAGAAGGTGGGCTATAGCCAGAACTCGATGTCGCCTGCTGAGTTTGATGTGACGAAATACATGCGTGAGGGCAGGAACCGTCTCGCTGTGGAGGTCTATCGCTGGAGCGACGGCTCCTATCTGGAGTGTCAGGACATGTGGCGACTCTCTGGCATCTTCCGTCCCGTGCAGTTGTGGGTGCGCCCCTTGGTGCATATCGCTGATTATAAGGTGGAGGCTGTGCCCAATGCCGATTTCTCGCGGGCTCAGGTGACCGCTGACATCGCCATCTGCAATACCGGTAAGAAGAAAGCCGAGAATGTGAGCGTGTTTTTCAAGACCTATGAGAATCAGAGTGAACGGCCCTCGACTGTCAGACCGGACGGTTACTTTGCTTTCGCCCCAGTGATTCTTCCTGGCGATACCACGCATGTCAAGATCACCTACACCATTTTCAATCCACGTCTGTGGTCGGCAGAGAAGCCCAACCTCTATGACTATAGTATAGAATTAAGAGATGAGCACTTCGACAACCATTTTGGTGTGAAGCGTGTGGAGTGTGTAGGTGAGGTGTTTAAAATCAACGGCAAGAACGTGAAACTGCGTGGTGTGAACCGTCACGACCACCATCCCGTGACGGGGCGTTACGTAGACCGCGACACTTACGAGCAGGATATCAGACTGATGAAGCAGGCGAACATCAATTTCCTGCGTACCTCGCACTATCCCGATGATCCCTACCTCTACGAACTCTGCGACCGGTGGGGTATCTACGTGATGGACGAGGCCAATCAGGAGAGTCACGGCTACGGGTATGCCAATAAGGTGATGGGCGAGGATCCGGAATGGAAGAATGCCCATGTGGACCGTGCCGTCTCGCTCGTTCAACGCGACAAGAACCACCCCAGTGTCATCATGTGGAGTATGGGCAATGAAGGTGGGGTAGGACCCAACCTGAAGGCGATGCGTGACGCTGTTGTCGCCCTCGACACCATCGCCCTGCCATTCTGTGACACAGACCGTAGGTATTCGGATATCTACGACGATGCCTATCTATCACCAGATCGCCTGCGTGAAGGTGCTAAGAAAGTGACTGACCGTCCCTTCATCATGCGAGAGTATGCCCATGCTATGGGTAACTCGGTGGGTAACTTCCAGGAGTATTGGGATGTCATCTATGCTGATAGCAGCATCTGTGGCGCTGCCATCTGGGACTGGGTGGACCAAGGAATTGCACAATTTGACAATTTACCATTGGACAATTCCATCAAAGGGCAACAAAACGGTCAAATCGTAAATGGTCAAATGGTCAAATATCTTTATGGTGGCGACTTTGGTGACAAGCCTAACGACGGTCCTTTCTGTATCAATGGTCTGATAGCACCCGACCGTAAGCCGCATCCTCATTACTATGAGGTGCAGTATGTCTATCAGCCCATCTCATTCGTCCAAGAAGATGACTCCATTCGTATCGTCAATCGCAACAGTTTTACGGATATCAATGAATACGACTATTACTGCGAAGTCTATCACAATGGTGAACTGGTATCTGGCAACAAACCCATCCTTCATGGAGACAAGTTCGAGATACCTTATCCTTATTATCCCTACAACGAGGCAGAATTGATATTGAATGTCTATGCCCGTCTGCGTCAGGATACACCTTGGGCAGATGCTGACTTTACCGTCGCTCGCGAACAGTTTATCCTGAAACCCGAGGATTTTTGGTCAGCCTTTGGGGGTACACCTGCGAAAGTACAAAAGACAGCCCAAGGACTTGTTGCGTACACAGATCATGGAACCGTTACGATCAATAGTCTTGGTGCCCTCGCCAGTTGGGTTGTGGATGGTAAGGAGATGCTCACGAGTCCGTTGGAGCCTTACTTCTGGAAGCCGGAGAACGACAACCAGCACGCTGCTCATTTTGCAGAGCGTCTTGGTATATGGCGCGATGCTGCAGCCAAACGTACGAATAAGTCGTTCCGTACTGAGGCTAGTGACGATGGTCTGAAAATCATTAGCGAGACAACACTACCCGTCGGGGCCGACCTGACCATCACCTATACCATCATCCAAGACGGACGCATCAAGGTGGATATGGATTATCTTCCTACCACAACGGATATTCCACTGATACCTAAGTTCGGCATGCGGATGCGCCTGCCTGCCGACTTCACTGCCATTGGGTATTATGGCAGAGGTCCGTGGGAGAACTATCCAGACCGTAAGCGCAGTGCTTTCTTAGGTCGCTACGAGATGCCACTGAGCGAGTATGAAACAGAGTATATCCATCCGCAGGACAATGGTTGTCGCACGGAAGTCCGATGGTTCAAGATTGCCAATGGAGAGAGAACCCTCCGCATCGATGGTCTCCAACCCCTCTGCATCCGTGCCTGGGACTATGGCGAGGAAAATCTTGAAGGTGCTGGCCATCCCTATGAGATTCAGCGAGGGCGCTTTGTAAATCTGAACATCGACCAGAATGTTCACGGTGTTGGTGGCATCGACACTTGGGGTCAGCGTACGCTACCTCAGTATACCATCGATGGTAACAAACCCTACCACTACGCCTTTCTGCTCGATTGGGAATAGGAGTGTACCGATTCAGTGTAGTTGATGATACAGGTCGATGATCTGATTGGCGACATCGGCACCTTCGAAGCGTCGGATATACTCGCGACTGCGGATGATGCGCTGTTCGCGACCTTCTGCTCCTTTCAGTGACTGACGGATGGCCTGTGCCATCGTCTGTTCGTCGTCAGGATCGACATAGAGGGAATCAGGACCTCCTGCCTCTTCGAGACAGGAACCGGTGCAGGCGACAACGGGCAGTCCCATGCTGATGGCTTCGATGATGGGAATACCGAAACCTTCGTAGCGGGAGGGATAGACAAAGGCCTCTGCACCGGCATAGAGGGCGGGTAACTCCTCGTCGCTCACGCCGTGAAGGATGCTGACACGGTGCTCTAGGTGATTTGCCTTCATGTAGTCAGTAACTTGATCCGTGTATTTCGTGTGGCGCCCTACGATGACGAGGTTGACGTCGTCTGGCAGATAGGGTAGGGCTTTGACTGCTAACAGGATATTCTTTCGTGCTTCGATGGAGCCGACACTCAGGATATAGCGGCCCTGAATCACGGGGACAGTCCCCATGATCTTCGCTGCGCTGCTATCACGGGGACAGTCCCCATGATT
>JAFZNI010000060.1 GCA_017551005.1 Prevotella sp. | reverse complement strand
TCAAAACGGCTTTTTGACATACCAGAGGACAGATACTCCTTTAATAATGCCAATCTCTTCTCATCTGTCATCTTTCCATAATTACGCATACTGATACACTTTTTTACTTTCAAAAGTGTCAACTTATTCAGTACACGTCAGGGTGTGCAATGAGGCAAACTGGATTCAGTTTGGATTAAAGCAGGGGTTGCAACGAGAAAAACTGAAGTTATTCTATTCCATTCACGCGCTTATCAAAGCGTTCGCTAACATCTACCATCCAGTCAGGAAGTTTTTTCATGGCTTGGTAGATGAGGGCATCTGGCATCTTCTTGTAATAAGCATAGGCCATTGGGCCTGCTATGGCTGCGAGGGTATCGGAATCACCTCCAAGGGCAATGGCAAGTTTGATGCAGTCCACATAGTCCTTGGATTCCAAGAAGCAGATAATGGCTGGGCCTACTGTGCCTGCACACGTGGAATAGAAGGAATAGTCATCGTGGAAATCCGCATATTTCTGGTTTGACCAGTCAGGGTAGTACTTGTTGAGGATGTTCTCTCTAATAAAATCCTTGTCTTTGCCATTCTTCAAATGGTATATGGCGAGGGCTGTGGCAACTGCGCCTTTGATGCCCTCAGGATGGTTATGGGTGGGGGCCGCTGTTTGTGTAGCCATCTTGATGCACTCGTCTTCCGATTTGGCAAGCCATCCTGCTGATGAGCATCTCATCGCAGAACCATTGCCAAGACTGCGATATGGCTGGGGATTGTGACTGGCCATCCACAGTTTGAACTTGCTGCCAAAACCAGCATGACGATGTTCGTTGGCACACTTCCAGAGATTCATTGTCATATCGAGACCATCGATAAAGGCCTCTGCACAGGCAAAGGTCAACACAGTATCGTCAGTGAAGTGGGCTCTTGAACTGAACATCTTCACCTTATTATAATCTTTGATCCTGTGGCCTCGTCCTTCGTAGGCACTGCCAGCAATATCACCTAAAGCCTCGCTTATCAAATAGTTATTCATCGTCGTTGTAATTTCACGCTACAAAGATACAACAAAAAACTGAAAAGTATATGCCGTTTTAATGAAAAAAGTATTTTCACAAGGCTTGTGGAGGGATGCAAAGGCCATATTAACACTTATAATTGTAGAAAACTCATCGAAAATTTTGAAGTTACGGAAAAAGTTCGTATCTTTGCAGCGACAAACACGTTATATTCACTTAAATTAAAATGCTTATGAAAAAGAAAAAAGCAAAAAATTGTGAGAATTTGAGCCATTTATTTGGTAGTGTCGGACATTTTATCTACTTTTGCAGATGAGTACACGACGTGAACGGGCGAAAGCCCCTAATCGTCAGACTGTAAATCAGATGGCGAGTGTGGAAATAATTCCACAACAAACAGAGGGCGGCGTATGGAAGGAGAATCTTGGAAAATATCTCCTTGACATTTCAAAGTACGTGGTGACTGGTGTGATGATAACATCCTTATTCAAGGATCTTGATGACAAGATTATCATTTATATCTGTTCATTCATCATCTCGCTCTCAGCACTGGTTGTAGGATTAGTATTAACAAACAAGAAAAAGAAAGGGAATTGATTATGGGAGTATACATTGGTTTCGTGGTAATTGCCATACCTTGCATTTTGTTCCTGCTATATTGTCTCACCCCGAGAGGTAAGCAATGGCTTCGGATGAATGGTCTTTTATGATAGAACTCATTAATTGATTCGTATGAATGATTAAGCGTGCTGCCTTTTGGTAGCACGCTGTTTTTGTGCAAGAAATCGAGGTTTTTCTTTGCAGTCTTGTTTTTTTTTCGTAATTTCGCGGCCAGAAACAAAATACATCGCAAAACAATGAAAGAATTAGCACTCAAGTACGGATGTAATCCGAACCAGAAACCCTCTCGTATCTTTATGACGGAGGGGGAATTACCTATCGAAGTCATCAACGGTCGTCCTGGCTATATCAATTTCCTGGATGCCTTCAACGCCTGGCAACTCGTTAAGGAACTGAAGGATGCCACAGGTCTGCCTGCTGCTGCCTCGTTCAAGCATGTGAGTCCTGCAGGCGCTGCCGTGGGTCTGCCTCTCAGCGACACCTTGAAGAAGATTTATTTCGTGGACGATGTGAAGGATCTCGATGAGAGTCCCATCGCCTGCGCCTACGCCAGAGCCCGTGGTGCTGACCGTATGTCGAGTTATGGTGATTTCGTGGCTCTCTCAGACACCTGTGACGCCACAACGGCAAAGTTGCTGAAGCGTGAGGTTTCAGACGGTGTGATTGCCCCCGACTACACCCCAGAGGCGATTGATATCCTGAAGGACAAGCGCAAGGGCACCTATAATGTGATTAAGATTGATCCGACCTACGTGCCTGAGCCCATCGAGCGTAAGCAGGTGTTTGGCATCACCTTCGAACAAGGAAGGAACAATGCACAATTCACAATGCACGATGCACAATTGTTTGGAAACATCCCAACGCAGAACAAAACCTTTACTCCTGAGGCTAAGCGCGACCTGATCATCGCCCTCATCACGCTGAAGTACACGCAGTCGAACAGTGTCTGCTACGTGAAGGACGGACAGGCCATCGGTATCGGAGCAGGACAGCAGAGTCGTATCCACTGTACCCGTCTGGCTGGCAACAAGGCCGACATCTGGTGGCTGCGCCAGCATCCGAAGGTGATGAACCTGCCGTTTATTGATGGTATCCGTCGTGCTGACCGCGACAATACCATCGACGTGTATATCTCTGAGGACGAGCACGACGACGTGCTGCGTGATGGTGCCTGGCAGCAGTTCTTCAAGACAAAGCCTGAGGTGCTGACGATGGAGGAGAAGAAGGCTTGGATTGCCCAGAATACGAAGGTAGCGTTAGGCTCGGATGCGTTCTTCCCCTTTGGTGACAATATCGAGCGTGCCCATAAGAGCGGTGTGGAGTTTATCGCCCAGGCTGGTGGCAGCGTGCGTGACGATCATGTAATCATGACCTGCGACAAATACGGTATTGCGATGGCCTTCACGGGCGTAAGATTGTTCCACCATTAAATAATGCACAATGCACAATGCATAATTCATAATGCATAATTATGGGGAAGGAAAGTGATTTTGAACATATCTTGGAGCACGGCATCAACTTCGGACGTGGAGGTGACAAGCCTAAGGACGATGGGAAGGTGAAGACCAAGGCCAAGAAGAAAAAGTATGTCACTGGGGCTCATGGTAGCGGCTCTGCACGTCAGAAGGCCAAATACCGTGAGCAACGGGCGAATAGACACAAGTAAAGTAAAAAGGTAAAAAAGTAAAAAAGTAAAAAGGTAAAAAGTTAGCAAGGTAAAAAAGTATGGATACTAAAAACAATATCTATCAAAAGACTTTGGTGATGATGGTAATGTATATTCCATTCTTCCTTTTTACCGTTTTACCTTTACGTGCCCAGAAATATGTGGGGGGCGACATCTCCCTCCTGCTGACTTACGAAGAGCATGGTGCCAACTATTTGGACGAGGACGGTCAGAAGATTTCAGATGTACTGGCTTTCCTCAAAGGGCAGGGATTGAATGCCATGCGTGTCCGACTCTTTGTAGATCCCTCGAAAGCGACAGCAAAAGCCAAAGGACAAGGTGTACGTCAGGATCTGGAATATGTGAAGAAACTCGGCAAGAAAATCAAAGATGCAGGCCTGAAGTTTATGCTCGACTTCCATTACAGCGACACCTGGGCTGACCCAGGGCAGCAGATTGCGCCAGCATCATGGGCCATCTACAGTTGGTATCCTGAGGACACCTTCTATAAGTACACCAAAGAGAGTCTCGAGGCACTCGTGGCCGCTGGAGCCACGCCCGATTTCATCCAGACGGGCAATGAAATCAGTTTCGGTATGCATTGGAACTATCTGGATGAGAAAGGCCAACTTGTGGACTTGGGACAGTTCAGTGGCAAGGTGCAGGCAAACAGTGCATGGAACGCCTATACGGACAGCAACTGGGACACTTTCGCCAAATATCTGAAATATGCAGGCAAGGCCTGTCGCGAGGTGTGTCCTAAGGCTAAGATTATCATCCATACAGAACAGTGCGCCAACAATCCGACACTAGATGTGGCTTTCTTCAAACGCATCCAGCAATACGAGATCGATTACGACATCATCGGCACATCGTATTATCCTTATTATAAGGGGCCCATCAGTAACCTTGACAAAGGATTGACGCAGTTGGAGAACAATTTCCCTGACAAGAAGATCATGGTCGTGGAGACAGGTTGTGGTTATCATTATACAGTAGGAGACAAAGACAAGCAGTATTATCCCCTCACCTACGAAGGACAGCGAAAATATACGGAAGAACTCGTAACCATGCTCAACAAGCACCAACAGGTGAACGGTCTCTTCTGGTGGTTCTTAGAGGCTAACGAATACGGACTCGATTGGAATACGAATCGCGTCACAGATGGCTGGTACGATGCCTCACTCTTCGACAATGAGACTGGACGAGCACTGCCTGCCCTCTATGAACTGAAGAGTTTCAGGAATGGAGAGAAGACTTTGGGGGATGTGAATGGTGACGAAAGCGTGGATGCAAAGGATATCGTGGATGCGGTAGACTATTTGATGGGCACGTCGAAGAAAGACATCCCCCTAAAAACTATCGATGTCAACAACGACGGGATTGTGAACGTTGCTGACATCGTAGCCATCAGTGATATGATCCTCGGATCTTAAAAGTTCAGGTCTTTACCCCGATAGAACTCTATGAGCGCGTGCTGGTAGAGGTTCTCGTAGCGTGCCTGCACAAGGTCGGACTCCGATCTCAAGTAGGAATTCTTCGACTCGTTGAACTCGGTGATAGTAGCCTTGCCGTTCTCGTACTTGGCCTGCATCAGGGTGAAGGCGTCCTTTGTACTCTTCAGGGCCTCCTCAGACGACTTCTCCTTGCTCTGCGCATTCAGGGCATTGTAATACACCTGCTGGATGTCCTTATAGAGCGTCTTCTTCGTATTGTCGAGGGCCAACTGCTGGTTTTCCTGGTTGATACGGGCATTGCGAATGTTGTTACGCGTCTGGAAACGGTTGAAGATAGGCACGTTCAGGTTCAGACCGATATACTGGCTGAAATTATTCTTCAACTGAGTAGCGAAAGCATCACTCTTGAAACCAGAGGTAGTATAATAGTTGGTGCTAAGACCACCGCTTAGGGAGAGCGTAGGAAGATTTCCCGCCTGGGCAATCTTGATACTGTGCTCCGTACCCTTCAACTTCAGTTCCTGAGAGAGAATCTCTGGCTTGACACCCAGAGCCTCAGCATAGATCTGATCGGGGGTGACCAGTTCTGAAAGTCCAACGAGGCTGCCGAGTTCATCCAGATTAGGCTTAACGATAGCAAAGCCATCAGGCGTAGGCAGTTCGAGGAGTTGTGTCAGACTCAGGATGGCGAGACGGGTATTGTTGTCGGCCTGTGTGGCAGTGAGACGACTGTTGGCGAGGGTGGCCTTCTGCTGTGAGAGTTCTGCCTCAGCAGCCTTGCCGTTATCGACGAAAGCCTGGAGACGAGCCACCTGCATGGAGTCAATCTCGATCTGTCGATGCGCCACCTCTGCTATCTCCATATCATAGAGTATCTGCACGTAAGCCTGCGCCACCTGCATACGGATGTCGTTCTTGGCCTTCTCCAGGTCGGCTGTAGCGGCTTCGAGGTCCAACTTATTCAGTTTGATCTGATTCGGAATCTGGAAACCTGTAAAGATAGGCACGCTGGTGCCGAGAGAGAACGACGTCGATGAGGTATTCGTATTCGAATAGGTATTCTCTGCCGTCAGACCACGTCCGAAACTGAAGTTCTGTCCTGCGGAGGCATTGAGGTCTGGCAGACGAGAGTTCTTCGCCGTCGAGAGTTGCAGTTCCTGCTGACGACACTGGTTCTGCTGTTGTTTGATGCTGATATTATGCTCTACGGCATAGTCGCAGCACTCGCGGAGGCTCCATATATGGGACTGCGCCGAAGCCGAAGTGAAGAGTGAAAAGTGAAAAGTGAAAAGTATCGCGAGTACTTTCAAACACCTACTCACCTTTACGCTTCGCATGACTATTTGATTATAAACTATTGTCTTCATCTTTCTTCCTAAATTTTTCACTTTTAACTTTTCACTCCTCACTTATTATCGTCGTCTGTTACAATCTGCGGGCCACGTACCTTGTCCTTGTCGGTAAGACCCTTCTTGATCTCGATGTTCACACCGTCGGAGAGACCTGTCTCGACGTGCGTACGCTCGTAGGACTTCTCCTTGCCCTCACCCTTGATGAGATAGACGAAGGTGGAGTCGCCGCTGAACTCGATGGCACTCTCAGGAATCGTCAGTACATTATCGGCCTTAGCCAGCACAATCTCTGCGTTGGCACTGTAGCCAGAACGGATCTTGCCTCCCTCGGAGAGTTTGACGGCAGCCTTGATCTCAAACTGGTTGGCACCATTGCTCTCGATAGCCTTCGGTGAGATATACTCCAGCGAAGCATCGAACTTCAGGTCCTGTAAGGCACCAATGGTAATCTTCATATTCATGCCGCCAACCAACTGGCCCACCTCCGTCTCGTCGATGTTTCCACGGAAGATGAGGTCGTTCATATTGGCTACGGTGGCGATGGTGGTACCATCGTTGAAGGTGTTGCTATTGATCACGGAGTTACCCACCTTCACGGGAATATCGAGGATGACACCAGAGATGGTGGAGCGGATGAGCGTAGAACTGGCCTTGGCATTCGACTTCGAGACACCGTCGCGCACCACCTCAAGGGCATCCTGGGCAGCGAGTTTCTCGTGCTTGGCCTGGTTCAGTTGCTGTTTACTCTTGTCGTACTCATCGGCAGAGACGAGTTTCTGGTTGTAGAGGTTCTCCTCGCGCTGGAAGTCGGTCTCAGCCTGTTTCAGGTTGATTTCAGCCAGGCGCACGCGCATCTCCGCACTCGACAATTGACTCATATCTGGAATCACCTTCACCTTGGCAATCACATCGCCAGCATTCACGTAGTCACCAGCCTCCTTGTAGAGTTCTGCGATGATGCCAGAGATCTGGGGTTTGACATTGACCTCGTTGCGGGGCTCAATCTTACCTGTGATGATGGTCGTCTTCTGAAGGCTGTCCAGTTGCGGGGTGAACTCATTGTAGACGATCTCCTTGGGTTGGCTCTTCTGCCACAGGAACACGAATGTTCCGATGAAAATCAGCGCGATAATCGCTGCGATAATCAGTTTCGAATAACGTTTCATAATTATATTGTTTTTTTATTTATTATCTTTTCTTCTAGGAGTGCCTAGGTTTGCCTAGGATTGCCTAGGCTATCACTCATCCCTCATCGCATCGACGGGCTTGATGCTCATCGCTCTGGCAGCGGGGGCTAGGCCTGCGAGGACACCCATCGTCGCAATGACGACAGCCGCGAAGATGGCCGTCCAGAAACTGACCTGGAAGTGGACATTCACAATGCCGTCCTCAGTGTTGTACATCTCCAGCATCTGGAGTATCATCACCCCAAACAGGATACCACTCATACCCGCGACGAGTGTCAGTACGATACTCTCAGAGATAATCTGCGAGAGGATATTCTTGGGCGTGGCTCCGATGGCGCGACGGATACCTATCTCTGTGGTGCGCTCACGCACGGTGACCATCATGATGTTCGACACACCGATGGCACCAGCAAGCAGCGTTCCAAGACCCACGAGCCAGATCAGGAAGTTGACACCCCTGAAGACATTGTCGACCAACTGGAACATCAACTCTGTATTGAAAACGATAGCGCCCTGCTCGTCGGTAGGATCAACATAGTGGGCTCTGGCCACCGTCTCACGGATGCGGTCGGTGATATGGCTCATCACGACACCCTCGCGACCTGTGGCGGCTATCAGATCCACCTCGTTGCCACGATTGAAGATGGCCTGCATCAACGTGATGGGCAGGGTAATCTTCTCCTCTGAACGGCCGTTGAAACTCAGGCTGCTGGAGGAATAGTCCACGCCAACCACCTCAAAGTAAGTGCTATCGACACGAATCTTCTTGCCACACGGGTCGCCACCTTCCTTGAAGAGTTCTTTGTATATCTTCTTACCAATGACGCAGACCTTGCGCTGTTCCTTGATGTCCATATCGTTGAGGTAACGGCCATAATACATCTTAGGCTCCATCACCTTCGCCAGTTCAGGCAGTGTGCCCTGAATTCGTGGCGTGGTCTTCTGGTCACCGTAATAGGCCGTATTACTGCCTCTCCAGCGCGAGAAGATCATGGGGACGACAGCGTCGAGTTCAGGCACGCGCTGTTTCAGGCGGTCTACATCCTTGTAGTCCATGCTCCACCAACGACCCTTGCGGAATCCCTTATAGGGTTTCGAAGTCTGTTCTGCACCGATGATGACGGTATTCTGGGCGAAGCCCTCGAAGGTCTTGTCGAGTTCCTCCCTCATGGCCTTACCGCCGCCCATCAGTCCCACGAGCATGAATACGCCCCAGAACACGCCAAAGCCTGTCAGGAACGAGCGTGCCTTATTACGCGTCAGCGTATCGAGGATCTCTCTGTATGAATCTAAATCTATTCTCATTTGACAATTTGACAATTTACCATTTGACAATTGTTAGTCGGCGCGGAGCGCTTCGATGGGTCGGATGCGGGAGGCCTTATAGGCTGGGATGAGTCCTGCGATGGTACCTGCAATGATCATCACCATCGTAGCCTCGAAGCAGACGTCGAGTCCGACGGTGGGATCCACGAAGAGCGTCAGTTGTACGACACCCAAGTCGGTGACCTCATGGCCCAGTGTGGCGTCCATATACTCATTCGCACAAACGCCCAGCACCATCCCGATGTATCCGAAGAACGTGGTGATGATGACACTCTCTATGATAATCAGTTTGAGGATGTTCCAGGGCCTTGCACCAATGGCCTTACGGATACCGAACTCGTGGGTACGCTCCTTCACGGTGATGAGCATGATATTACTGACACCCACGATACCACTCAAGAGCGTGAACAATCCCACCACCCAAAGGAAGGTATGGATGACGGCTATCGCCTGTTCCATCTGCATGCTCTGCGTATAACCGTTCCAGATCCAGATACTGCGCTCGTCCTCAGGATGCGCCTGGTGGTTGGCGTTCAGACGACGACGATAAGTGCCCTCGAAGTCCTCGTTTGCCTTCTCTGTCGTCAGACCGTGGAAGGTGAACTCGATGTGTCCCAGATCCTCAGTGTTGGCACCATAGATGCTCTTGATGGTGGAATAGGCCGAATAGGCATTGCTCTCGCCATCGCCCGGATTCTTATAGATGCCAACCACCTTAAAGGCGAAGTTGCCTACCTTGACGTACTTTCCGATGAGTGTCTTGTAATCCTTCGGCTCCAGTTCCTTGGCCTGCTTATCGTTGAGCACGAGCACCTTGCGCTTCTCCTGCTGGTCAATCTCGTTGATGAAGCGTCCATAGAGCAGTTCCTGCTTCACAATCTTCGTGTGGATGGGATACACACCAGCGACCTGTATATTCATATAATTCTCGCCATTGGTCACGGTGGCACTCATATTATAGACAGCACCCACCTCATCGACAGTTGCCTTGAACTCCGAGTCGGTGGTGGTGAGGTCTTTCGTGTTCAGACGAATCCAACGTCCTTCGCTCAGACCGTTATAAGCCTTCGAGGTCATGCTGCCGTATGCCTCCATCGAGTTGGTGAGGAAATCGCTGTGCTGCTTCATGGTGGCGTTGATCAGACCATTGCCTGCTCCTAAGAGCACGATGATCATGAAGATGCCCCACGCCACAGCGAAACCCGTCAGCGTCGTACGGAGTTTATTTCTCCGAGCCGTCTGCCATATTTCAGTGATTATATCTCGCATAGCTTATTTAATGCACAATGCATAATGCACAATGCACAATTATTTGTTAAACTCCTATTATTCTGTTCCTTTATCATGCGTTGTCTCCGATTACATTATCCATTATGAATTATGAATTATGAATTGTGAATTGTGAATTGTGCATTATTTCATTAATCCTCCGCTGCCGAAGGGGCTGGCATCATGTTTCAGGTTCTCCTCGATCTGTCCGATGATGCCGTCCTTGATGTGTACTATCTTGTTCGTCTCATTCGCCACACCGCTCTCGTGCGTCACCACGACGATGGTCATGCCATCCTCCTGGTTCAACTGCTTGAGCAACTGCATCACCTCCACGGATGTCTTTGAGTCGAGTGCGCCCGTAGGCTCATCGGCGAGGATGATCTGTGGTTTGGTGATGAGTGCTCTGGCAATTGCTACGCGTTGCTTCTGTCCTCCCGACAGTTCGTTGGGATAATGCTCGGCCCAATCCAGAAGAT
>JAFZNI010000059.1 GCA_017551005.1 Prevotella sp. | reverse complement strand
GAAGTTATGTAAAGGACTTAATCAGTGAATTATGAAGAAAGCATTGTTTTTCAGCATCTTATGTTTGTTTACCGTCTCCGTCAGTGCACAGCGCTTTGATGACTATTTTGAAGACCGCACCCTGCGCCTCGACTACACCTTTGCAGGCTGTGACGTCCTTCATGAGATATATGTTGACGAACTCGTAAGTCTCCCACACTGGTATGGACGAAGGGAACGACTGGCAGAACTGCCACTGAGAGGCAACGGCCAGATTACCGTCCGTTCTATGACCGATAGCGTAGTCATCTACCGTCACTCCTTCTCCACCCTTTTCCAGGAATGGCTCGCCACCGACGAGGCCAAGCACGTGCAGAAGTCCTTTGAAAATGTGTTCCTCGTACCTTTCCCAAAAGACTCGGTAGAGATCAAGGTTGAACTCTTCGACTATCACAACCGGGTGGTTAACTCATTGGCACATATCGTCAACCCCAATGACATCCTGATCCGCAAGGCTGGTGAGCGCAGCGTCACCCCCTATGACGTGTTACAACAGGCTGCCGACACCTCACGCTGCATCCATATTGCTTTTGTGGCCGAAGGGTATACAGCCGATGAAATGGACCATTATCTCGACGACTGCCGAGCCGCTATCGGCTCACTTTTCAACCACGAGCCATTTAAGTCGATGCAAGACCGCTTCAACATCATCGCCCTAAAGTCCGTTTCCGAAGACTCAGGCACCAGCGAGCCCTCGAAAGGCATCTGGCGAAACACCGCCCTCGGCTCCCATTTCGACACCTTCTACAGCGACCGCTACCTCACCACGCTTCACCTGAAACGCCTCCACGACGTACTGGCAGGCACGCCTTACGAACACATTATTATATTAGTCAACACAGAGCATTATGGCGGGGGCGGCATCTATAATTCCTATAACCTCAGTTATACGGGCGGCAAACAGTTCCTGCCTGTCGTCGTCCACGAGTTCGGACACTCCTTCGGAGGTCTCGGTGACGAGTATGCCTACGGTAATGATGACCCGATGTACTTTGAAGACACTGAGCCCTGGGAACCCAACCTCACTACGAAGGCCACCGCTTTCATCAAGTGGGAGAATCTGATCAAGGAAGGCAAGGCTGGTCTCGTCGAGGGCGGCGGCTACTTGGAAAAGGGTGTCTGGCGGGGTTGCGAGAACTGTCGCATGCGCACCAACGAGGAACCCGACTTCTGTCCCGTCTGCCAACAAGCCCTCACTACCCTCATCAACTTCTATACGCTGAAAGAAAACGAATAATCAAAACTGGCAGTTTTCCTTGAGGCTGAGTTTGTAGTGGTTGTCGGTGTATTCGACAGCCATTACCTGACCAGAATGGCACTGTTGGGAGAGCGCGAGGGCAACATGTCCCATAGTGCGACGGAGATTGATCTCCACACAGGGATGGAGAAGATATTTACCATTTGACAATTGACCATTTGACAATTTACCATTGACGAGCATCATATCAACGCCAAAGGGACCCTGATAGCGATCTTTAAAAACAGGACTGAGCAACTGGCAAATACTCGATTGAACGGCATCGAGCAAATCGGTTGACACATAACGACTTATCATTTCGCGTTTTTCTTCCTCAGAGGCGAGAATGTTGCCCGTATAGGCACCGTTGGAGGTATGGAAAAGGGAGAGACCCAG
>JAFZNI010000058.1 GCA_017551005.1 Prevotella sp. | reverse complement strand
TGACATCAGTTCAATAAGAGCAGTATTGTCGGCCGATTCAGAGAGTGTGCCCACAACGCATTTCACTTGGTTGAATGGGGTGATACCGTAAGTAACATTCGATGACGATGGGATGGTGATGGTCGCGCCGGTACAGTAGGCAAAGGCATTATCGCCGATGCTGGTGAGTGTCGAGGGCAGCGATACCGTTGTCACACTGCCGTAGTAGTTCACCTTATCTGTACCTGCAAAGGCATAGTCGGCAACCGACGTGATTCCATCACCGATGGTGACAGAGGTGATGATGCTGGCGTATGGGAACCAAGGATAGCCGTCATTTTTAGCGGCAGCATTCATGGCACCCGTTCCGGTAATGCTCAGCGTTCCATTTTCTACACTCCACGACAAATCGCCCCATGTGCCGCTGCCCGATGGACTGATAATCGTGAAAGTAACCTTTTTAGTTCCTGCATATTCACCCTTACCGTTGATGGTTACAATTAATGCTTCACCAAACTCATCATAATCAATTTGATTATTAATATCGTTATAGGAAGGAGTCCTTTCCGCATCGGCATATTCTATGCTGCCAAACTCATAATCCGTGCCTAGCGTCAGTGTTGTTTCTCCGTCTTTCACAGTCTCACCGATTTTATAATACCCATTATTTGCTGCATCAAACTGATACATCATTCTATCATAGTGCCTAAACTGATCAGGCACCGTAGCCGTACACAGCGTGAAGTCTTTCTTCGGAGTGAGCGTCACGTCGGTCAATGCTGCAAGCGTGGCCGAGGGCGTTGCGCTGTTATAGACGTTCATGTCATCGTCCGTAAAGGCTTTGCCGTTGGCGATGTTGATGGTGCCGCTGCTGCCGACGTTGAAACTGCTGGCGGTGATTTGGTCGGTGTCGTCAGTCCAGCCGAGGGTGATGTTGCCGTCGGCTTTGATGCCGGCTTCGTTGCCGGTAGCGGTGACTTTGCCGCCGGTGATGGTGACGTTGGTGGTGGAGTAGATGCCGGCTGAGTTGCTGCCGCTGGCGGTGGCGTTGACGGTGCCGCTGCTGATGGCTACGTTGATGGCGAAGATGCCGTCGTCGCCGGTGGCGTTGACGGTGCCGCCGCTGATGGCGAGGCCGCCGTTGCAATTGAGTTGATGATTGGTAGTGATGTTTCCGCCATAGACGGTGAGGCCTCCAGTGGAGAGTGCGGGGTCGCCATTGTTGTCGTTGTAGACGTTGAGTGCGCCGGTGCCGAGGCTCTGGCCGTAGATGGTGAGCGACGAGCCGTTGTCGCCGTAGATGCCTGTGCCGTTAACCCTGCTGCCGTCTTCGTCCTCCCCGACGTTCATCGTGCAGCCATCGGCAAGAATGATGTTCACTTTGCCGTTAAGGGTAATGGTATGGTCGTAGTTGATGTCGCTGATGTCGCTGATGCTGTTCACGACATACCAAGTCTCCTTGCCGGCCGTGCCGAGGCTGGTCTCGCTGCCCGTGAGCACGGTATAGTCCGTGCGGTAGGCTTTGGTGCCGTTGGCAGCGATATAGGGGATGGCACCTACCGGCACTACGGTATAGTCAGGCCATTTGTCACTGTAACTTTCAACCATGTCCTCCGGCACATAGATAATAAGGTTCGCGTTGCAATTCTCGAACACATCATCGCTCAGTGCCATCTCGCCTTCGGGGATGGTAATTGAAGTCAGCCTACTGCAATAAGCGAAGGCTCTGGCGCCGATGCTCGTCACGGTTTCGGGGATGGTGAACTCTGTCAGGTTACAGCCGCTGAATGCTTCATCTTCGATGGTTGTCAAACTGGCAGAAAGGTCATAAATCTTAGACAGGTTCGTACAGTCCTTGAAAGCACGTGCGCCGATAACTGTGATAGTACAGTTAGTCAAGTATAGTTCCGTCAGATTACTGTTCATGAAGGCTCCCTCGCCGATTTCCGTCACGATGTACGTCTCGCTATTGCGCTCAAAACTCCCGCGGATGGTAAGGGATGTTATAGAAGTGCCGTTATATCCAGCGACCTTGAGATTCGTCCCGCTGCCCGTCCATTCGTAGGTGATATCGTTCTCTTCGAAGTTGATGGTCTCCCACGTCGCCGTGTAACTCATGTTGCCCGCCGAGCCTTGGGCGATGGTGACTTCCTTCTCCGGGTAAATGAGTCCCGTGCCCGTCCATCCAGCGAAGTCATAGCCCTCGCGGGTGGGGTTGGTCAGCGTAAACGTAGCCGTCGTCACGTTGTAATGACTCGGGTTAGCACTTGCCACGCTGCCGCCGTCGAGGTCGTAGGTGATGGTGTAGTCTATGTATGCCTTTATCGAGGCTGCATCGGTATTGTCGTGGTTGCCGTCACCCTCTACCTTATAATAGACGGTATATGCTCCGGCTTCGATAGCCGTAGGTAACTCCGTGCTCCACGTGATGTTGTCTAAAGAGTAGTACATTGTACCGCCGCTGGCCGTGCCTGCATTGATGAGCGTCTGTTCAGAGCCATCATAAACCAGCGATTGGGCAGTAGGAGCAGCAGTTACCGACGAGGCGGCTCTGGTGATGGTCAGCGTGCCCTCCACCTTCGTGATGACGTAGTTCGCGGCGTTGGTGCCGTCGTTCAGCGTGTAGGTGAAGGTGTTTTCGGTGCTGCCCGCATCGGTTATTGTGCCGGTCACGTCGTAGGTGGCGCCTTCGCCGTCAGCGAATCCGTCGCCACCCACAGTCACGCCGTCATTGGTCAGGGCGTTGCCGTCGTAGGGCTTGCTGTCGGTGGCGCTGGTCAGCGTCACGGTGCGGCGATTGATGGTAAAGGTTGCTGAGGTTCCATCGACATAAAATGTGTTTCCCGCCTTGGCCTCGATATTAATTGTATAGTCGCCAGCGTTCGTGCGGCCTTCAGGCAAGATAATGTTATAGTGTGCATCGGATACTTCAATGCCATTGTCCTTCACAGTAACAACAGGTGTCAGTTGGCTGCCACTATAGGTCTGTGCAGGGATTTCTACTGTGATATCTGCGTTCGCTAAAGATTTCTTCCAATAGGCATAAAGTGTTGTGTTGGCATCTATGCCCCAAGTCCTTGCACTCGTTCCGTCGGCGTTGTAGTATTTCACACCGCCACCATTCGTCTCAGTGTAGTAGCCGAAGAATTCACAGTCAGTACGGGAGGGCACAGGATTTAGGGCAGGCATGGCCGAGCCAAACGTGGCGGTGACGGATTCCTGTCCGCTGCCTCCCTGCCGATTGAGCGTCACAGTATAAGTGTTGGCTGTCCACTTGGCATAGAGTGTGACGGTTCCTGTCAAGTCACAGACATGCGCACTTGTGCCGTCGGCATTGTAATACTGATCACCGCCACCGTTCGTCTCTGTGTAGTAGCCGCCGAATGTATAGCCCGTACGGGTGGGCGGTGTGATGGTAGGCATGTCTTCGTCAGCGGTGGGGGTTACCGATGTCGTGCCGCCGCTGCCGCCCTGCGTAT
>JAFZNI010000057.1 GCA_017551005.1 Prevotella sp. | reverse complement strand
TGGCTACTTCACAGCGGCTGGCGCAGAGCCTTGGAAAGACATTGATGCTGTCGTGCTGACTGGAAAGAACGGCAATTACTGGTATGACGTAACAGGCAGTGATCCCAACGGTGAAGAGGCCATCATCTTTACGATTCCAGAAATTCCGGAAGAGGGAATGGAATGGGAATTCAACATACTTGGCACGTTCATCCAGAACCAACTGGCATTCACGACTGAAGATGGTCAGGCGATTGACAACATCATAGGTGACATTCTGTTTGAGACCAAAGGCAACATGGTTGCCATTCAAGACGGAAAGATGCTCATCTATGGGAGCGAGAACGAACAAGGTGAGATTGCGATGGTTGATCCCTATTCAGGCATGATTCGCATCATGGGTAATGAGATTACCCTCCGCCTGCTCAACGACCCGAACACAAAGTTCATGGCACTGCCGCTCTGCGTAAAAGCATACTATAACAATAGGGACGTGGCTGTCAAGAACGGAAGTTTCACTGTTCTTGTGCAATCGCCCAAACATGTACAGGAAGCCGAACCTTACGCTGTCCTCAGCCAGAACAACACCGTACTGACGTTCTACTACGACGACCAGAAGGCAGCGCGCAATGGTATGAGTGTTGGGCCGTTTGATTATTCGTATGATGGCAAGAATATAAACGCCTCTTCCACACCTATTTGGTACGAACAAAGAGCAAGTATTACAAATGTCGTGTTCGACCCCTCTTTTGCAAATTGCACTTCCATCACCAGCACAGGACTTTGGTTTTTTGGTTGTAGTAACATGACTGCTATAGAAGGTATCAACAATCTCAAAACCGACAACGTGACGGACATGGGATTCATGTTCAATGGATGTTCCAGTTTGACGAGCCTTGATGTGAGTGAATTCAACACTTCAAATGTCTGGGCATTTAGAGGTATGTTCGCCCGATGCTCAAGTCTGACACACCTTGACGTCAGTCATTTCGATACCTCAAGTGCAGAGGATTTCCGCATCATGTTTGACGGTTGCTCATCGCTAACGAAATTGGATGTCAGCAACTTTAATACTACAAACGTTATTGGAATGGGCGGTATGTTCGAACTCTGCTCCAGCCTGACCAAGTTGGATTTGTCCCACTTCAACACAGAGAAGGTATTTGGAATGGGGTGGATGTTCAATGGATGTTCAGCATTGACAGACCTTGACATCAGCAGTTTCAAGACTTCATCCGCAGGTGAAATGAACGCTATGTTTGCCAATTGCTCATCATTAACAAGTCTTAATCTACGTCATTTCGACACATCTAACGTAACTTTGATGGGTAATATGTTCTATGGCTGTTCTTACCTAATAAGCCTTAATATCAGCAACTTTAACACCTCGAAAGTAGAGAATTACGAAAACATGTTTGCTGGTTGTTCCAACCTCGCAAGCATTCAGGCAGGCAGTGCGAACATCCCTGCTGAGGAATATGCCAACATCGCCAATCCGAACCTGTTGGTTTATGTCAACGAGGCATCGCTGGCTCCGCAGGGCGTGCAGAACGTGGTGATCAACGGAGAGGCGAAGGAGATCATCCTGACAGATGTCACAGAAGGCAACAACAACTGGAACTGTCCGCAGGCATTCACAGCAGAGAAGATCAGTTACACCCGTAACTTTAAGCAGCAGACCGAGGTTGGCATCAGTAGAGGTTGGGAATCTATCGCCCTACCCTTCACCGTGCAGACCATTACCCACGAGACACAGGGTCAGATCATCCCCTTCGGTGCTCAGGGAACAGGCAAGTACTTCTGGTTGCGTGGCTATTCACCTGAGGGACTCCACAGGGCAACGGTACTCGAGGCCAACACACCTTACGTCATCTCGATGCCGAACAACCCAACGGTCTATTACGCTCAGTACAACCTTAACGGGCGTGTCACCTTCGAGGCTGAGAATACCACCGTGCCTGCCACACCAAACATGAGGGACATGGTCGTCACCCGTGGCAACATCACAATGGCACCTATCTTCGTGCAGATACAACGTGACGAGATGATCTATGCTGTCAATGTGGGACAGCCTTACGACCGCTATCCTGAGGGTAGCGTGTTTGTACGCAAATACCGTAATGTACTCCCCTTCGAGGCCCTCACCATCCATGAAGCCATCAATGGAGCACGCCCTGCCTGCATCCGCATTGCCGCCCAGCCAGACTATGATGTCACAGGCATCGTTTCAGTGGAGAATGGAGAATGGGGAATGGAGAATGGAGAATGGTTCGGTCTCGACGGTAGGAAACTTTCTGGTGAGCCCAAGACCAAAGGTGTTTATATCCAGAATGGTAAAAAACGAATCGTGAAATAAACAAACTTTTTCTGGAGTGCGGAGGAGTAAAAATTCCTCCGCACTGTAGTTTTTTTTCCAGTGCGGAGCAGTAAACGCTCCTTAGTATAGTAAATTTGGCTTAATTAGCGTAGGCTTTTTCGCCGATGGTCTCTTGGGATCCGATGGTCATCTGGCGGAGGTCATAGTAGGAACCGTTGTAGATATTGAAGTCCACATTACCCTTGATGCCCGGCAAACGGCCTGCATCGGTATGCTGCCAGAACTTCCAACGGCCCTTGTACTCCAAGGAGTCCACATAATAGTGGGCAATCCAGTAGGGATACTGGTTGAAGACAGAATCGCTCAGATAGCGCGTCTTAAACTTAAAATAGGTGTAGATGATAGGTTTCACCTGATAGTGTTTCTCCACGATGTCGAGCCACTGCAGCACACTGGCCTTAAACTCGTCATCGGTCTGGTTCTTCGGCTTGTGCTCCACATCAAGCACAGGGGGCAAGTCACCATTCTCCAGTTTCGCCACTTTCAGGAAGTTGTAGGCCTGTTCCTCGGCAGGAGAGTGAACGCTGTAGAAATGGTAGGCTCCACGGGTGAAGCCGTTCTCACGGGCCTGATAGAAGTTCTCACGGAAATTCTCGTCCGTCTGGGTGGCACCTTCCGTAGCCTTAATCATTACAAAGCGGATGGGACACTTGTTGATCATGCCCTCGTCCTTCAACTTATCCCAGTCGATACGCCCCTGATGATGGGAGATGTCGATACCATGAATCTCATAGCCTTCGGGATAGGACACATCGCCATAGAGGGCGCGCCAACGGAAGCCGAAGGGTGAGACGAAGAAATAATAGAAGAACCAGATGTAGCCCGCCACGATGGCCGCACCACCGATCCACCATCCCCAGGAAGGAACTTTCTGTAAAAGACGTATCACGACGCCAGGACGCTTCCTGCGCCCGGGGCCGTGATACGTATGGGTGGTACCGATGCCTTTACGGCGTACTACAGTACGTTTCTTCGACATTTACTTGGCTTGTTCCAAGGCAAGCGTCTTGGTGGGCTGGTCGCAGACCTCTGTGGGTCCCCAGTACTGGATAGGACCAGGATAGACGTAGCAAGTCTTGCGAGCCCACTCCTCACGATGAGCAGCAAACTTCTTGAAGGGAGCACCATCGAGTTCCACGAGAGCCTTGCGGATCACGGGCTTCATCTCACCGGCACGCTTCTCCATGTTCATCATCATCGTGATGGGCACACCACCGGCAATCCACTGCTCAGCAGGAGCGGTCGTGTTCTTCACGACAGCCATGTAACCGGTCTTGCCATTGGCAATCAACTGGGCGGCTGAAGTACCGAGGGCATAGCAGTAGTCAGCATCGAAGTTAGAAGGTGCTGCGCAGCGTCCCTCGTAACCGAAGAAGTGGTGCATGGCGGAGAACTTACCCGTATACTTACCAGCCTTCTTCATCTTCTCCAACTTCTGGGCCACCATTGTGGAGAGCAGTTTCTCGGTCTCGATGAGGGAAACCTGTACGTTGCCGTGAGGATCGCGGTCGAGGGCCAACTGACGGGCCACACCAACAGGCAGGCTGTTGAATACGGCAAGGTTCTCTGCGGTCAGATGAGCCTTCACAAAGTCAACCTGTTCGTCGCGGCTGATATCCTTTGCCTCAGGCATAGCCAGCACATCGTTCAACTGGGCAATCAGTTTCTTGATGGCGGGGATGAACTCAATGACACCCTCGGGAATAACAACAGAACCGAAGTTATTTCCATCGGCTGCACGTGCACAGACAGCATCAGCAATATAATCGACGATATCATCGAGGCTCATGGCCTTAGCCTCAATCTCCTCAGAGACGAGACAGATGTTCGGCTGTGTCTGGAGAGCACACTCCAAAGCGATGTGAGAAGCCGAGCGACCCATCACCTTGATGAAGTGCCAGTACTTGCGGGAAGAATTACAGTCACGCTCGATGTTACCGATGAGTTCAGAGTAAACCTTACATGCGGTATCGAAACCGAATGAGGTCTCAATCTGCTCGTTCTTCAAGTCACCGTCGATGGTCTTCGGGCAACCGATGACCTGTACGCCATAGTTCTTGGCAGCATAGTACTCAGCCAGTACACAGGCATTGGTGTTGGAGTCGTCACCACCGATAATGACAATGGCCTTGATGTCGAGCTCGCGGATGATCTCCAGACCCT
>JAFZNI010000056.1 GCA_017551005.1 Prevotella sp. | reverse complement strand
ATGAAGATACGACCGCTCTGGTCCTCATAGAGATACTGATAGGGACGACGCTCGATGACAACATCCTCGAGTTTCTCACCGATGTTGAAGCGGCGTTCCAAAACGCGACCATCGGAAACGTTCTTTACCTTGATGATCATAATCGTGTTACCCTTGCCTGGCTTTCTGTGCTGGAAATCGATGCACACCCAGATGCTACCGTCCATGCGGATGGCGGTGCCTTTTTTAATGTCTTGTGAATTAATCATATAACCTTTAAAATATTGATTTTATATCGTTTTCGGGTGCAAAGGTACGAAAAAAAGTGAAAAGTGAATAGTGAAAAGTGAAAAATTTCGCGATAAACTTGCGTAATTCAAAAGAAATGAGTACTTTTGCAGCCCAAATCAGTGAAAATATAACAAATAAATAAGTAATAAGCAATGAAAAGAACATTTCAGCCCCACAATCGCCGTCGCGTGAATAAGCACGGCTTCCGTGAGAGAATGGCCACTAAGAACGGCCGCCGCGTTTTGGCTTCACGTCGTGCCAAAGGACGTAAGAAGTTGACGGTTTCTGACGAGAATCACGGAAAGTAATTCTTCCGATTTCGTAGAAAAATGAGTTAAAATAGAAAGAAGTAGAGAATAATCTTTGCTTCTTTCTATTTTTTTTTGTAACTTTGCCCCCATGAAAACAAAGGAATTCTTCGGAAAGTTTGTAAGTGCCTTTCTTCTGGGCAACCTGCTGGCAATGGCGGTAGTGATAATCCTGCTTTGCTTTGGAGTGAAGTATGGACTGGAGTGGTACACCCATCATGGAGAGGGTATCGTGGTGCCAAAGGTGGAGGGAATGATTTATTTGAATGCCCGTACGCTGGCGGAAGAGAAAGGCCTGAATATCATGGTGACAGACTCTGGATACAACAAACGTCTGCCTGCCAACTGCATTCTGGCACAGAATCCAGGTGAGGGAACCAAGGTGAAGGAAGGGCATACCATCTATGTGACGGTCAACTCACCTTCGTCGCCCACCTTTGCCATTCCTGATGTGGTGGACAACAGCAGTTACCGAGAGGCAGAGGCTAAACTGATGGCCATGGGTTTCAAACTCCTCCCACCCAAATATGTGCCTGGTGAGAAGGACTGGGTGTATGGCATCATCAGTCGTGGACGACGGGTGGCAGCAGGCGACATGGTATCCATCGATTCCCCACTGACGCTGATGATCGGCAGTGGTATGTATGACCATGAGGATGAGGACTTCGACTACATAGAACCTGGCTACCAGCAGTACCTGAACGACGAGAGCGCTGCGGAGACGGACGAGTTTGAGGAGATAACGGAGCCGTAAGGAATGAGAAATGAAGAGTGAGAAATGAGGAATGATGACTACCTGGAGGATGTGGAACTTGAAGAAGGGTTGGAAGAGGAACCTGCGGAGGACGGGCAACTCTACGAGCACTTCCGCATAGAGGTGGACAAAGGTCAGGAGCCTGTCCGCATCGATAAGTTCCTGTCTGAGCACCAGCCTCATTCCAGTCGTAACCGCATCCAGAAGGCCGCTGAGGCGGGTTTTATCCATGTGAATGGAACGCCTGTAAAGAGTAATTATAAGGTACGTGCGGGAGATATCGTCACCCTGATGCTTGACCGACCGCACTATGATACAACAATAGAGCCAGAGGATATCCCTTTGGAAGTGGTCTTTGAGGACGATGACCTGATGGTCATCAACAAGCCTGCGGGGATGGTGGTCCATCCGGGCTGTGGCAACTTCAGTGGTACGCTGGTGAATGCCATTGCCTGGCATCTGAAAGATCTTGCGTCGTACGACCCGAATGATCCGGAAGTAGGACTGGTGCACCGTATCGATAAGGATACCAGTGGTCTGCTGGTGGTCGCCAAGACCCCAGATGCGAAGACCTCGTTAGGGAAGCAGTTCTTCAATAAGACTACCCATCGCAGTTACAATGCCTTAGTATGGGGCAATTTTGTGGAGGATGAAGGACGAATAGAAGGTAACATCGGGCGTGACCCGAAGGACCGTCTGCGAATGGAGGTTTTTCCACCAGACTCTGAGACAGGCAAGCCTGCCGTGACTCACTATAGGGTGTTGGAGCGCTATGGCTACGTGACGCTCGTGGAGTGTGTCTTAGAGACGGGACGTACGCATCAGATCAGGGCGCACATGAAGCACATCGGTCATCCATTGTTCTGTGACGAACGATATGGGGGCTGTGAGATACGGCGCGGAGAGCGTACGGCCAGTTATAAGGCCTTTATCCAGAATTGTTTTAAACTCTGTCCCCGTCAGGTGTTGCATGCCAAGACATTAGGCTTCGTCCATCCCACGACAGGCCAGCAGATGGATTTCATGTCAGAGTGGCCGGAAGATATGGCGGCACTGATTGATAAGTGGAGAAAAAGAACCCCCTAAGTTAGGGGGCAGGGGGTCTGAACAGGCGCAGACCTCAGTACAATAATAAATTAAGAAAAAGGGTTTGATAAACGCTTGTTCAGACCCCCATCCCCCTAACTTAGGGGGCATATAATATGCAGAATTTAAAAAGAACGATTGCCATCGTCTGTGGTGGCGACTCATCGGAACACGACGTATCACTGCGCTCTGCACAGGGACTCTACTCCTTCTTCGACAAAGAGCGCTATAATGTTTATATCGTAGATATCAAAGGACAGGACTGGCATGTGGAACTGCCTGATGGTACGACGGCCCAAATAGACCGTAATGACTTTTCGTTTATCGAGGACGGCAAGGCCCGTCTTTTCGACTATGCCTATATCACCATTCATGGCACACCCGGTGAGAACGGTCTGCTACAAGGTTACTTCGACTTGATAGATCTGCCATACTCTACAAGTGGTGTGTTGGTAGAGGCCATGACCTTCGATAAGTTCGTGCTGAATCAGTATCTGCGTGGCTATGGCGTGAGTGTGGCTGACTCGCTGCTGATTCGCAAGGGCTATGAGGAACTGGTGACTGACGATGAGATAGAGGAACGTATTGGCATGCCCTGTTTTGTGAAGCCTGCCGCCGACGGCTCGTCGTTTGGTGTATCAAAGGTGAAGTGTAAGGATCAGTTGGCACCAGCCATCCGCAAGGCTATGCTGGAGAGTTCGGAGATCATGGTTGAGAGTTACCTTGAAGGTACGGAGATATCCATAGGTGTATTCAAGACGAAGGAGAGGTCTGTTGTGTTGCCTGCTACGGAAGTGGTGACGTCGAATGAGTTCTTTGATTACGATGCGAAGTATAATGGCCAGGTTCAGGAGATCACACCTGCCCGACTGACAGAGGATATCACTGACAGGGTGCGCAAGATTACGTCTCATATCTATGATATCCTGCACTGCAACGGCATCATCCGTATCGACTATATCATATCAAAGGAGGGCAAGATCTCTATGCTGGAGGTGAACACCACGCCTGGCATGACTGCCACCAGTTTCATTCCCCAGCAGGTGAAGGCCGCTGGTCTCTCTATGACGGATGTGCTGACAGAGATTGTTGAGAACCAATTTGTATGAACGAGTTTGACGAGATAAGGCCATACGAGCCAGAGGAGATGAAACAGGCCTTTGAAGACCTGTTGAACGACCGCCAGTTTCAGGTGGTGCTGAAAGGCTTTGTCCCTTGGCTGCCGAAGTCTGTGCGCAACGGACTGCTACGTCTCGCTTTCACGGGTGTCAAGACACCGCTCGACTTCCAGAAGCGGTTTATGAAGCCTGTGGTCAATTACATCATCCGCAAGCATACCGATGGTTGTTCCTTTGATGACGCTGCCCTGATCTCTGCCGTTCCATCGGAATTGAAATCCGATGGTCAGCGTTTCACCTTCGTCAGCAATCACCGTGACATCGTGCTAGACTCCGCCTTTCTCGATGTGAAGTTAGTGAATGCCGGTTATCCGACAACCGTGGAAATCGGTATTGGCGACAATCTGCTTATCTACCCCTGGATCAAACGCCTGGTTCGGATGAACAAGGCCTTTACAGTGCGTCGTGGCCTCTCGCTCCGTGAGACATTGACCGCCTCGCAACTTATGAGCCGATACATCCACTATGCCGTGACGCAGAAGAAAGAGAATATCTGGATTGCCCAGCGCGAGGGTAGGGCGAAGGACTCTGACGACCGTACTCAGGATGCCGTACTGAAGATGCTGGCGATGGGGGGCGACCTGAAGGAACTGAACATCGTACCGCTGACCATCAGTTATGAGTATGATCCCTGCGACTACCTCAAGGCGCAGGAGTTTCAGCAGAAACGTGACAATCCCACCTTCAAGAAATCACGTCAGGATGACCTCGACAATATGAAGACGGGTATATTGGGCTATAAGGGTCGGGTGGTCTATCGTGCTGCTACTCCTATCAATACATGGCTTGATGAACTGGAAGAGTTGCCCAAGACAGACTACTACAAGGCTGTGTCTGAGCGGATGGACAAGGAAATCCATCGGGGCTACGAACTCTTCCCATGCAACTATATCGCCCTTGATGAACTCAATGGTAATACGGGTTATGCTGCCCATTATTCCGAGGCAGACAAACAGCGCTTTGAGCAATATCTCTCTGGCCAACTCGCCAAGATTCAACTCCCTGACAAGGATGAGTCGTTCCTCCGCGAGCGTATTCTCACGATGTATGCTAATCCCGTTCGTAATAAACTCGCTGCCCAATGAAAAGACTCCTCCGCCTCATTGTATTCATCATTTCTTATATCTCATGTCTCATTTCTTATTCATCTTGCACACAGGATGCCTACGAGAAAGGTGAGGGGAAGTATTCTCTCATGCGGGCTGACCT
>JAFZNI010000007.1 GCA_017551005.1 Prevotella sp. | reverse complement strand
GCATTGTGCATTGTGCATTGTGCATTGATAGTCCTCCAGGTCCTTCCCCGTGCCGATGTCCATACGACGATATACCTGGCGCGAGTCGGCGGAGATGACTTCTCCGCCGATCTCCGCCGCCAACCGCGCCGCAACGGGAGTCTTCCCCGAAGCGGTCGGTCCCAGTATCGTGATCATCGGCAGCATCGTCACTCAACTGGCTTGATGGTATATCTTTCGTTTGTATTGTAGTCGCGGTCCTTGTCCTTACCGAAATACTCAAGTATGTATTTCTTGTTCTTCATCTTGGTGACGCGGATCAGCACCTCCCTGTACGTCACGCGACCGTTTTCGAGAAAACTCTCGTAGGCATTGAAGGTGATGGCCTTCTTGTTTTCGTTGTTCTTGATCAATTTGAACGCAGAGACATTCCTCTGGCTCTGGGCGATGTCGACATAAAGGCTGTCGCCCTTGAAGCGGAACATCAGTTCCCCACTCTGCGACAGATACTTTCCGTCTAACTCTATTGCGCTAGCCTCGAAAGAGCCGCACAACATCAGAAACAAAAATACGAACTTCTTCATAAGCATTCCTTTTTTTATTCAAATCTGCTGCAAAGGTACGAAAAAAAACTTATCCGCAAGCACTTCCGGGGAAAAATGTACAGACTTTCTTCCCTCTTGCCCAACGACTCAGTCTAATGTATCGATGATTGCCCTGAATATCTTCTGATAGCCGGCGGCCTTCTCCCTGTCGGCGAAGCCCGGGCCGTTGCGGTCCGCATTCCCCTTGATGTCGATGCATTTGCCGCCCTTGTCGTAGTAGTAGCGCCACTCGATGGCGGGGCCGGCGTTCTGCTTCTGCTGACTGAAACAGAATACCGGCGTGGATGCCTTCGGCTCATAGAGATATTCGCTGTAGACATTGTGGTCGCCCAGACTGGTGGTCGACGACATAAAGTAGCAACTGCTGAGGGTGGTGTCGCCGTCGGTCACCTCGTCGAACCAGAACTTCAGCACATCCTTCTGCGCCGGCATCTCGAAGTCCTCGCAGTCGCGGATGGTGACCTGCACGTTGCGGGGCAGTTCCGACTTGGCATCCTTCTCCACCTTCTGCTTCGCCTCGGCATAGACGCTGCGGATGTGCTGCATCTGCCTGGCCTTGTCGGCTGTCGACTGCATCACGGGGGTGGCCGTATCGGCACCCTTCGCCAGCATCAAGGCATCGAAGATGGCGAGATAGGCCTTGGCCTTCGTGAGGTCGGTCTCGGCACTGCTCCACGCCATGCCGCCGACTTCGGGCTTCTGCTCAATGCATCGGCCCTCGCCGTCGTAGTAATACCGCGACTCGATGACAGCGCCGGCATGCGTCTCTACCTTCATATACGAGAACATCAGGCCGTCGGCGAAAGGGTCGAAGAGCATCTCGCGGTAACTGGTATGGCCGTTGGCGCTCCATTTCTCGACGATGAAATAGCAGTGTGGGTCGAAAAGGTCGGTGTCGGGCCTCTGGTGTATCCGCTTGAAGAAGATATCCACCTCGCGCTCGTCATTGATGATAAAGTCCTCACTCACCTCCGTGCCGCTGCTCAGGGCAATGTGGATGTCGAGCGGCGGGAAGCCGCCCTTGCCGTTGTCGGCCATGTCCTTCTTGGCCTGGGCATAGGCCTCGCGAATGTCCTTGATGCGCTGCGCCTTGTCCTGTCCGGACGCCGTCGTGCCAGCCAGCAGCATGGCGAGGAATAAGATGACCGTCTTCTTCATGTCGCGACCTCCTTACTCTGCATAATCATTCAACTCGCTCTGCTTCCTGAGGGTGAGGATGCCGTTGAACTCCTTGCCGTCATTCATTTTCATGTAGCAGCCGCCCATGAGCCGCCCGTCCTTCGTCAGGCGGAAACTGCATACCAACGACGACTCGGGCTCGGATGCATGCTCATTCCCCTCCTCGTCGTAATCGACGGGCTGGGCCTCGAGCACGTAGAACCGCCCGTCCTGTATCGAGGCGAGGGCCTGCCACTCGGTATTGCCGGCGAGGGCGCAGTTGCTGACCTGCGGCCAGTCCTCATCGTCGAGCGCCACGCGGAAGGTGAAGGGCATCTTCGGGTCGTCGCTCTTCCATAGTCCTACCACGGTCTGAAGCATCCTGACATCGGTATAGGCCGTTTCCTCCTTGAAGTTCATGCCGTCGAAGGCGAACACGTGCCACGTCGATTCATACTTGCTGTTGGTCTCGCCGAGGATCACGTCCCTGTCGCGGGCGGGGAGGTGCACTTCCAGATAGTTGTCCTTCGAGGGCTGGAAATGGCTGAGGGCGTTCTCCTTCTCGGGCGTCATCATCTGCGTCTTCGGGTCGTAGTCGTAGAAGCAGAGTGCCTGGTGGTCGGGCTTGCTGCGGTTGTCGTCCGAGGGCGTGTAGAGCCAGATGCCCAGCAGCCTGTGGCCGTTCTTGCGCTTCCAGACGGTGGCGAAGAGCCGGTCGTCGTCGGTGTCGCCGGGCTGCACGCTGGCGTAGCCGTTCCTGTAGTTGATCTCCATGCCGCCGCCGGTGTCGCGGTTCACATGCAGCACCTTATCCACGTGGTCGTGCCGGTCGGCCCTTTCCACGGCGATGCCCAGGAGGGCGCCCACCGTCTCGGTGGGCCATGCCTTGTCGAAGGCCCTGAGCAGCGTCACGATGTCGGGCTGCTCGCCGCCGCCGGCCACCTCGATGGGCTGTGCGGCCCATGCGCTGGCTATCTGGTCGGGCGAGTAAATCCTCACGTCGTCGTCGGTCACTGCCGTCTTTACGGTGTCGGCCCCGGCGGTGTCGCCCGCCGGCTGGCCCTGTTTCTGCTTGCATCCTGCTATCGCCAGGGCGCAAACCATGATGATCAGATATTTCTTCATGTCAGTTCTTGGTTTCATGATTCGATTTCGTTTCTTTTGTGTACTATGTTCCGGACTCAGGGCAACTGCCTCACCAGGTTCACCGTGCCGAGGTTGTTCGTACCGCCGGGCGTGATGGTCACGTTCGTGAGCGTGCCGACGAAGTCGTGCGTGTAGGTCGTGGACGGGAATCCAGAGAGTTCCGAATTCACCTGCTGATAACTCGTGCTCGGCGAGGTGACGGTCAGCGTCAGGTCGCTCCCGGCGGGCAGGTTCACCGTGATGGTCTGACCGTTCGTAAACGATGAGCCCTCTGCATAGTAGGTTTTTCCACCGACGCTCACGCGAATCTGCGAGGCGCTGACGTTGTAGATAGGCTCACCCATATTGCCGGCGGTATAGGAATAGGAGAGCGTGAGGGTGCAGGCATATTTTATAGAAGAGGGTATGATGGTTCCGTCTGCCACGCTCACCGTGCCGCAGGAGCCATAGTCGCCCGCGCCGATATCCTTGGGGGAGTCTGAACCGCCCGTAGCCGTGCCAGTGCCGCCTGTGATGGTGATGTCGCCGCATGAGCCATGTTTTCCGCTGCCGATGCCCGCAGCACCGCCTTCACCTTGAGCAGTGATCTTGCCGCCCGAGATTCTGATGTAGCCGCATATACCACCATTTCCTCCGCTGCCGATACCGGCACCTTCATGGCCTCCCATGACATTGACGGTGCCGCCGCTGATGCTGATGTTGCCGCATTCACTTTTTTCTCCGCTGCCGATGCCCGCGCCATGGGAGCCACCCGTAGCGGTGACCTCGCCACCCGTGATGGTAATGTGGCCGCATGAGGCACTGGCGGAAGCATCAACTTTCTCGCCGCAACCGATGCCCGCGCCCCAGTCGCCGCCAATGGCGGTGATTTGGCCGCCCTCAATCCGGATGTTGCCTACAGACATATTCCTGCCACCTCCAATGCCTGCAGCGCCAGAATTACCATCTGCATCAGCATGACTTTCGGCAGTCAGTGAGCCAGTGCCAGCAGTGCCGCCGCGGATAGTGAGCGTCGTTCCCGGGGGCCCGGCCTGGATGGCGGGATAGATGCCGTTTATCATCACAAGGTTCGTCGTCCCGTCGGCCAGCACGATGGTCGCGTCGCCCAGGCACGTCAGGCCAGCACACAGCGTGGAGGAATACGAAGGATAACGCATATCAATCCTCGCGTCGCTGAGCGTAACCGTCGCCCCGGCTGCTATCGAAACATTGGGAAGATCATGATCGTCGAGTTCGTCCGTCAGCGTCATGCCGTTCCTCACCGTCACGTCGTTACACAACCACGACAGGTCGATGGTCTTCGAGAAGCCCTCGTATGTGCCGGCAATGTTCCAGTGGCGATAGACGTTATAGACCTTCGCCGGGTCGAACGCCACCGAGCCCAGGCTGATGGTGGTGGTGACGTCGGTATTGGCTTTAGTGACTGTTATCTTCCAGACGTGCGAGCCAGATTCTTTGGACGCGAAGGCGACGGTGCCTGCGCCCGTGGCATCGGTAGTCATAGAGCCAAGGGCGGCTTCAACAAAGTCCTCATCGAGAGAATACAGCAAACTGACGGAATACTCTGTCGAGG
>JAFZNI010000055.1 GCA_017551005.1 Prevotella sp. | reverse complement strand
AGTGGCATGATACGGCAGTTTGTTGATGCCCAATACAGCGGGATTCTCCCAATCTCGAACTTCCTGAGCCTGTGCCGAAATGCTTAGCACCGACATCAATATGATGAGGATTCTTTTCATAATTGACTTTTAATGGTAATGGTTGATGTAGGCAGACTACTCTTGATACAGACTTGTGCACTGCCTTTCTTCTGCGTGCTACGCACAACAAGCAGGGCACGACCTTTCCAAGTGGTGACCTTGGGTGATGTGTACGGCTCACGGTCTTTCAGGTCGGCAGAGGCGAAAGACAACAGACTGCCTTGCCCTTTCACAATAGCCTCACAGGGGATGGCAGTATCAGGACAGACGTTTCCATCCTTGTCAATAACCTCTACGGTGATGAATACCAAATCCTGTCCGTCGGCAGTCATCACACGACGATCAGGGGTGAGGCGCAGGCGTGCTGGTTCTCCTGCGGTACTGAGTGTTTTGATGCGTCCCCAACAAGTCTCAGCACGTAGTGTTCCTGCTTCGTAAGGCACGGTAAAGACCGCCTTGAACTCCGTAGAACGATTGACATTCTTGGTATCGATGAGTTTGTCATTGAGGAAGAGTTTTACTTGTGGATCCTTCGTATAGACCTCCACTTCGATAGGTTTCCCTTCCCAGGAAGACCAATTCCAACTCTCCCATGTGGGCCAGACACTCCATGCGGTCTGATGAATCTTTCCGAAATAGCCATCGGGCTCCTTCACGGCTATATACATACCATCATCTTCTATTGGCGTGGAACTCACCTGGCCTTCCTTCCATTCGTACTCTGGCATGTCCACGGTGGTTTTCCACAACATCTCGCGGTAGTGACTGATAGGCTTGCGCCAACCTGTGATGTCTACGTCGCCACAGTAGGCCCCGTGCCAGTCGGGCTGTCCCCCATCGACATAGTGCTCGCCAGGACGTTCCCCCTCGTAGTAATATCTGCCGATGCCAGACTCGCCCAGATAATCGAGACCTGTCCACACGATGTCTCCGACGATGTAGGGATAGTCCTGCACCAGTGCCCAGTTCTTGAAGGCATCACGCGGAAAACTCTCCGTTTGCAACATCACACGCTTGGGGTCGCGCTGATGGTCACTGGCATGCTTGTGAATCATATAGTTATAACCCACCACGTCGAGCACCTCCGCATGCGGGTCGTAGATCTCCCAGTCACTGTCCCAAGAGCAGAGTGCCTCTGTGACAGGACGGGTATTGTCCATCTCCAAGATGGCCTGTTTGAGTTTCCTGGCAGTGGTGATGACACGGATGTCCTTGCGCTCCATCACCTCGTTACCCAGACTCCAACAGATGATGCTGGGATGGTTGCGGTCACGCTTCACCATCGCATAGATATCTGCACGGTAGCAGGAGTCGATGAGTGTGGAGTAGTCATAGGGTGTCTTGGCTTCTCGCCATCCGTCGAAGGCTTCGCCAATAACCAGCATACCGATGGAGTCGCAGGCATCGAGGAAGGCACGGGTGGTGGGGTTGTGCGAGGTACGGATCAGGTTGAAACCAGCCTCCTTCATCTGACGAACCTTACGGATCTCAGCGGCATCAAAGGCCATCGCACCCAGCACCCCGTCATCGTGGTGTACGCAGGCGCCGTTGATGAGCAACGGCTTTCCGTTGAGTACAAATCCTTTTCCTGCATCGAATGAGAACGAACGGATGCCGAACTTCACCGTTTTCTCGTCAATGACCTGTCCCTTCTCCTTCAGTCTGACGGTAGCCTCGTAGAGATAAGGATCGTCGGGCGACCACAGGTGGGGCTTATCGATGGTGTAGCCGAGGCTGCAGAGGGATGTCATTTTGTGCTTCACCACGGTATATTTCTCCTTCCACGTCCGCTTCATGTCTTCAGATTGAGGTGTCTGCGTGAAGGTACCTCCCTTGAAGAAGACTTCGATGTCATCAATCTCATGGGTTTCCATACCTTCGTTGTCAATGTTCACCATCATATTGAGCGTGGCCTGCTTGTCGCTGACCTCAGGTGTCCAGATGATGACTCCGTTTTCGGAGATGTGCATCTCAGGCATTGTATGCAGCCACACGTGGCGATAGATGCCCGAGCCGGAGTACCAGCGACAGTTAGGCTGTTCGCTATTGTTGACCTTCACCAGCACCTCGTTGTCACGCTTATCTTTATATAAATAAGGTGTCACGTCAACGGTGAAAGGGGTGTAGCCGTAGGCATGCTGCCCTGCCTTTTGTCCGTTGATAAAGACCTCCGCCTTCTGGTAGACACCCTCGAAGTGCAGTTTCACGAGATCCCCCTTGGGTGTCTTAAACATCTTGCGATACGCACCCTTGCCGCCTTCAAACCAGCCGCCACCCGTTCCAGTGGCACCTGTCGCTGGATGGGGAGCCTCGTAGATATCCCAGTCGTGGGGCAAGTCAACATTTATGGTCTTTCCCTCACGCGTAAACTGCCAACCGCTGTCAAAGAGCGATTGCGTCTGGGCCATCACACTGTTCCATGCACATAACAACATGGAAACCACAACGAAACGATTCTTCTTCATATCACACTATTTACAATTTGGCTACAAAATTACAATTTTATATGAATGGTTTTAATTCTTTTGTTCCTTCTCTCACTTCTTCTATGATTTCCAGACAGCGGGCACGGGTGATACGGATATTGGTGCCAACGATAATCATATCCTCGTCTGTAGGAAGTCCTTTAAAGTTGACAGTCGAGGCATGCTCGCCTAACCTATCATCATTGGTGAGGTCATAGGCGGGTGCGAGTTTCCACTGTCCATCGCGGCAGATGAAACTGAAGTTACGTGCATGGTCATCGTGATTGCGGGCATAGACATTGAAGACCATACGGCGGAACTGCTGTTCTACCTCTGTGGGCGATTGCGTCAGATACCCCGTCAACTGCAGCAGACTATGATAGTCCATCTTGGGAGGTGTGATGGGTTCGTTCAGTAAGCCGCTGGCAGTCACTACATGCAGTCGCTGCCCATCCTCAATGTCGAAACGCCGTGATGCGAAGTACTTTCCTTCTATCAGTTTGAAGTCGGACACGATGATGCCACATTGACGAGCCACCTGGTTGTACTTGAATTCTATCTCTCCGATGTCCTTGGGATCATAGGTATGACGGAACTTCACCAGCCAATGACCTTCCTCATCCGTGAAAATGCATTTGGGACGTACACCACCAGAATTACCGCTTCGGTAGAAAAGCACATCCGCTTGATTGTCTGACTTCTCCGACAGCACTTCGAGTGCCATCTGCTGCATCTCGTCAAACGAACCCAGCCAGTCGCTCTGCGGCATCTTAGTCTCAGGTTCATAGCACAAGGCCCCCATACCTGAACTGCCAACAAGGCTCAACCGTTGAACGGGCGTAAGTGCTCCGTAGTTTACCCCCGACTTACTAAGCACTTTCCGCAACAGATACTCGCCATAGCCACCAGGCAGACTATCCTCGAATACGCCGAAGTTGCCGTTGAATGGGGAATAGACGGCTGTTACGATGCCTGTTTTCAGGGGTAGTTTCAAGGGTGAAATCGAGAAACCGTCAACTACCCAATCCTTGTCGTACTCAAACTGGCAGACATGCTGGCTGCCCATAGACAGCGTTCCCACTTTCCTGCCGTGATAAGTCACACTAACCGCCTGTATATCCTTTATCATACACCGCGCTTTCTGCTTTTGTTCTTTTGAATCTCCAACAGTTCTTCCATCGTGTCATACTTCGGCTCAGAGAGCAACTGCATGATGTCTTCCGAGTAGCCCAGCGCCTTGGCCAGTTTGACATACGATTCCAAGGAAATGGAGTGCTTCAGTTCAAAGCGCTGGATGCTCGAAGCCGGCACACCGCTCATCTCCGACAGACTCTTCGTTGAGATTTTCCTCTCTAACCGTCGCGCCTTCAGATTCTCTGCCAGTCGCTGCATTGTCACCTGTAGCGGATAGGGATCAAATACATATCTGCTCTGCATCATATATTATGTATAAATCCAACAATTCTTGTTTTATGCATCAAATATTATGTGCAAAGATACATATATTTTTCCAAACTGCCAAACTTTTTGCCATTTATTTGTTCTGCGCGCTCTCTATTGCTGCTTTCTTCGACGTATGAATAAGAATGCACAGCGTTTCTGAAGTGAACCCATGTGTATGAATTCAAGCATTCAGCAATTGCAGGTAATCGTCTAATGTCGGCTCGTTCGGTCTAATCTCCTGCTCCAGCCCTGCCAATGCGACGAGAACGAAAAGGAGTGTTGATAATCGTTTCTTCATACTGAGTTATTCTGCCAGTAATTGCTCTACCGTCACGTCCTTGCGCTGATTGCCCTGCTTGTCGTAGAGCACAATGAAGGGGATGCCGCTGAAGTTGAACTTCTGCTGCAGATAGCCCCACTCAGAGCGGGTGATATGGATGTGCTCGCCCTGGATATTGTTGGGTTCGAGGAATGACTTGCATTGCTCGGGCGTATCGTCAGTGATATAGAGGTACTTCACGGGCTTGTCCTTGTTGGCCTTCACCTCATCGCGCATCTGAAGCATCTTTCCTCGACAGGGACCACACGACATTTCCCAGAAATCAACATAGAGCACGTTGCCTTTGTACGGCTCGATGATGCGCTGGAAGATGCTGTCGCCCTTAGTCATCAGTTTCTGCTCCACCACCTGTAGTTCGTTCTCCTTGATATATTCGCGATAGGCCAGAATGCCTCGGCGGATCAACTCCGGATGAGAGACTACAGACATGGCTGCCGCCACGTCGTCGGCTGCCTCGTCATAGCGATCCTTATGCCATTCCATCGTGCTGAAGACACGACGCAACTGGCACACCTGAGCGGTGAAGTCGGTAGGACTAATCTGTAGTTTCTCGTGCAATTTCTTCACCGCATTCATATTGAACTCGCGAGTGGACTCTATCTTTTCTTCTGTCATCCGCTCGGCAAACTGAGCATCATAATCAAAGGGCAGATAGTTCAATACCCTACTCTCATTGATGGGTAAGAAGAGGTGATACTCTATCCTGTTGAAGAAGAATTCGTCAGCGCTGATCATCAGCAGGGGATTGTCCGTCAGGTATTTGGCACGTGGTGCCACGAAACTGTAGAACTGCTGCCAATAGGCCTCCGATGGCACCCTGTTTTCAGTCATGATCAGTTTGGATTCTGCACGCGAATAGGTGTCACAGATGTGCTCAACATGCTGTGAGAGGATAAATGTGCGCAGGATGTCGGATGCCAGGGGTGAGCAGCCTTCGAGTTCAGGCAGTCCTGCATTAATTTGACGTACCAGGTCATCCAGACGTGCCACCTGCTCGTCTTTCCACGCCATCAGCGAGTCGAGACCCTTCTCATGCACATTGTTCGACCTGTCGAACTTGCAGTATTTCTCATCTATCTGCTTGAACAATCTGGTGACTTCACCGCTAAGACCTGTGCCGCCTAAGATGATGCCCTCTTCCTTCGTGGGCTTCGTGGTGTCGAGGGTCACGCTGACGGTATCACCTGGGCAGGCATAGACATACCCCAACGGATACAAGAGCACAAACATGGGGTAAGGCACATAGACGTCCAGCGAAAACGTGCCGTCTGGTTTGAACTCTATAACCGATGTCTTCTCCTTGCCTACAAGATAGTCGCGCATGATGACGGTGAAACGGCCATTCATCAGGCCAAGCATCTCCTGAGGAATCTTCTCACCTTCTGGCACCACTATGCGGCCTTGGAACACCACGTTGCCGCCATGTAAGCGATACTCGCTGAGTTCCGCGCTGGGATAGTTCAACAACTGTGGCACCTCTGGCTCTTTCGCTTTCTTTTTGTCTTTAGCCTCTATGCCGAGCGGTGCAAGGAGCATGGCAAGGAGAAAGATGATAATGGTTCGATTCATTTTGAGTTTATTTGTTAATTATGACTGCAAAATTACAAATAATTCTGCAATTATCGCTATCTTTGAATAAAAAAGGCGAAAATAAATCTAATCCAAAGATCACGAGGAAAGATTCCGCTTTTATCGTTGCATCCCTGCAATGTTTTCCATTAAAAATGAAGGAAAATATTTGGGGCTTGAAATCTTTTCCATTAAAAATGATGGAAAATATTTGGGGCTTGAAATCTTTTCCATTAAAAATGAAGGAAAATATTTTGGATTAAATATCTTTTCCCTTGAAAACGATGGAAAACTTTTGTAGATAGAAATATTTTCCATCAAAAACAATGGAAAACATTTTGAGTTATGAATCTTTTCCTTCAAAAGCGATGGAAAATATTTCAGACTGAAAAACTTTTCCCTTAAAAATGATGGAAAATATTTTGGGGTGAACTTTTTAAGAAATTGTTTGGCTTTTTCCATTTTTCTAGTTACCTTTGCAGCAGTATTATCAAAAAACATAAAACAGACAAAGATTATGAGAGGAAATTACAAGCCAGGAGATTCTTGGAAGTACAGACATGGTACCTCCCAATCTGTCAAGACAAAGGCGCAGAAACCTCGTGTGCTGAAGATGAAGGCACCTTTCACGTTCGACGAACTCTATTGCTCACCGTTGCGCGAGGAGCGTCGCTGTGAGTTTAAGGACGACGGAACAGGGAAACCCCAAGTTCTAGAGAATTATGTGGCAAGGAATCTGCCAGAGGTTCGTCTGACAGGTATTCAGGCTATGGACGAGTTCGTCAGGTTCTTGGCAGATGGTCGTTCCGACCTCCAGGCCTTTTGCGAGGAACGAGGACTGAGGATTAGCGACATCGACTCACTGGTATTTGTACTTACGGGTATGCGTGGCATTGATTTCCGCCAGCGCTACCAGATAAATATGATGAACGAGTTGCTGCGCTACACGTCGCTTTCGCCTGCTGAGGTGGCACGCCGTTCAGGTCTCGGTTCAGCCCACAACCTCTATCAGACAACAAAACGGGAATACGATGAGGCTCCCGTAGAACACCGCAAAAACCTCCGCGAGCCAGGCGACGAAGGACGTTACAGATGATATAATTCACCTGATTCTGATGCCGAGGACGTAGTAATGGGGGATGCTCTTGATAATCTCCGATGAGAGGTCGGGTTTGATTTGTTTATCACCGCAGAAACGGCTAACACCAGTCTCTTGTTCGTACCAATAGGAACCGAACAAGACAAGCGGGATGAGTTTTCCAGTTTCTACAGGAGAAACAAGTTCGAAGGGACGCGACTCGTATCTGTAAGCCTGTTTCGCAGGCATCTCCGGAGCAAAGACTGGCTGGAGTTTAAGCGTGGCATTAAAGCCACCACCACCATCGGATTGGTAAGAATAGACATACGTGGAATCATTGCTCGACGGGGCGAAACCAATGACGAGTTTCTCTCCTATCGGGAGGGAAAAACTAAAGCCAAGCACATCTTTTGCCTCTTCGCCTTTTGTATATTCCATGATGACAGGTTCAACCGACTTGTCCTTGAATTCCTTCATGTCGAAACTGTAGGCGATATAGCCCTTGGCCTTCAGCAATTGCATGTAATCACTTAACGTAGGCTCATTCGCTCTAATCTCTTGTGCTTGCCCCGCCAATGCGACGAGGGCAAGCAATGTGGTGATGATGGCTTTATTCATGTTTATTCTGCTTTCTTTGCCTCGACAAATCTAATGCCTTTAGGATTAACGACTTTCGTAAGAACATCTTGTGAAGAAATGGGGTTACCGTCGACCAGAATTATTACGCCCTTACCATTGACGGTGATATTGCCGTCCTTGTCCATCTCGGCACCTGGTAAATGTTTGATAAGTTCCTTGATAGTGATGCTTTCAATCGGACGGACTGATGTAGTGGTGATGCTTTCATTCGGACGAACTGATCGCTCAGATTGTCCGGAATTATCAATTGTCCTCACATCTAGTGCATCATCTGGCTCGGCTTTAGGGGCTTCTTTGCTACCTAGGCGGAAAGAAACAGGAAATGAATATTTTACGCGAACAGCTTCACCATTTTGCTTGCCAGGTATAAAATTCGGCATAGCACTGACCAAACGGAGAGCTTCCTCATCAAGGGAAGAGTACGTCGGCTTAGTAACTTTTGCATTGCTGATACTACCGTCTTTCTCCACAATGAAACTGACGATGACACGTCCCTGAGCGCCAGCCTCTTTTGCATCTTCAGGATAACGGATATTGCTGCTTAGATATTGCATCATTGCCGGCATACCGCCAGGGAATTGAGGCATCTCATCCACCTCGTCGAAAACACCAGGCTGAATCGGCTCATCGTCTATTTCCTTCTGATGCTTTACGGTGGTTATGATTAGTGCGCCATTCTTGGCGGCTTCACCAAAGGATTTGATGGCATTCTTCTCTCTCATCACAGCCACTCTGGCGACTGCATCTCTGGGGAGAGCCCGCACCTGATCCACTGTGGCAATCTTGTCGTCAACGATGAGCAACGGTTCTTCTCCTTTCTGTTTGGTATTGAGGATAATGACAGCCGCATTCGGCTCATTCTCATCCAGTGTGGTATCATAAGTTTTCAGTTCGTCATTGGATTTTGGTTCTACTATCTCAATGACATTAATACCCTGGTTACTACCAGTCTTGATGGTGGCATTTTTCTTGCCTTTCTTT
>JAFZNI010000006.1 GCA_017551005.1 Prevotella sp. | reverse complement strand
GAGATTTTCAGAGAGAAAGCAGACAACTATCAGGTTTGTTACAGCACAACCTGTCCCATCCGTGAACACTGCCTGCATAGTATTCTCAGCCATTATACGCCAGATGACAGGGTTTACATCTTTAGCGTCAACCTCAACAACCCCACGATGCAGCGTCCCGACTGTCCTCTGTTCCGCAAGGACGAGCCCATCCGCATGCCCGTCGGACTCTCCACCATCTATTATAACATGCCAAGCCGCATCGAGCGCGCCATCAAGCACCACCTCATCAACGTCTACTCCCGCAAGCGCTACTACGAATACCACAACGGCACCCGCCCCATGACTCCCGACGTTGAGCAATACATCCGCGATACCATCAAGAGATACGGCTGGACCGAAGAACCCAATTTCAGTGGCTATGTCGAAGAGTTCCTTTGGTAGGCATGTATACCATTAGCGACACCTTTGATGTTTTCAAACATCTTTTTAACATAAAATAAAGTGTTTCCAAACATTTTCTTTCTAGAAATTTTGATGTTTAGAAACATTTTATTATCTTTGCTGCCGAAAACAATATAAATAGGTAATTATATGGAAGAACAAATCAGTTATCTCATAAAGATATTCCAGCGCAAACTGGCTGCCACCCCCATGTCATTCTTTCGTTATCTGTATCCTGTGATAGACTGGAATGATACACTGATAGGCATCAAAGGTCCCAAAGGCTGTGGAAAATCCACCTTACTATTGCAGCACATCAAAGAGGCCTTCAGGGGAAAAGACTTAGAGAAAGCACTTTATGTCTCACTCGATAATCTGTGGTTCAGCACTCATGATATTATTGATGTGGTGGATTATCACTATACTCACGGCGGTACTCACCTTTTCATCGATGAGATTCATTATCACAAGCATTGGCAGACACTTTTGAAAAACATCACTGACGATTTCCCTGGCCTGCATGTTGCTTATACTGGTTCTTCAATGTTACAGATGGAAAGTAGTGAAGGCGACTTGTCACGTCGTCTTGCGATGTATGAGATGCGTGGACTATCATTCCGCGAGTTCCTTGAATACGAGGGAATATTGCAATTGCCTGCCGTCACCCTGGGACGATTGCTTGACGACCATGTCAGTATCGCCATAGATGTATGCGGCAAGACCAAGATTCTGGAGCATTTCAAGAAATACCTCGAAGTGGGCTACTATCCTTTCTATAAATCGGTGCATCATGGCTACTACCAACGGTTACAGAATGTGGCTAACCAGGTGATTGAGGTTGACTATCCCATAGTTGATGATATTACCATGTCCACTATCCGCAAGACAAAGAAGTTGCTGATGCTTCTTGCAGAAAGGGTGCCTCAACTACCCAAGATGAACGAACTATATAAGGAGTTGGAGACTGATCGCAACCAGGGATTGAAAATGCTCTATGCTTTGCAGCGGGGCGGGCTGCTTCTACTGTTGAGCGACAACACGAAAAGTCCAGACAACCTGTCTCGTCCAGATAAGATTTATATTAACAACCCTACTATGATGTTTGCGCTTTCGCCCCAGATAGACACAGGAACATTGCGTGAAACATTCTTCTTCAATCAATTGTCGCAGGGACATGAGGTGCGCTATCCCAAAGCCGGCGACTTCCTGGTTGACCGAAAATATCTGTTTGAAGTTGGCGGAAAAGGTAAGACATTCGACCAGATCAAAGATATTCCCAATAGTTATCTGGCAGTTGACAACACAGAAACTGGTCACAGAAACCGTATTCCTCTTTGGATGTTCGGGTTGATGTATTAGTGTCTTCGACAAACTGAAGAACATCGGCAGCGAGATCAAGGGCATCCTCGAAGGCATCCTGGGGGTATTCTAACGCCCTGAGTCATTAGATGCAAATTATTTCTTTATAAAGAAAGAAAAACGAATAAAAAGTTTCCTTAGAGAGAAAGAAAACGTGCTGGTATGCGCATAGAGTCACGCCAGTGAATTAACCATCATAAGGGACAATTACCATTTTTTCCCTGAAATATTTGGTTGTTTCAATATTATTTACTACTTTTGTAGCGTCCAAGCCGATAACTGAGGCCGTCGGGCCAAAGTGCAGGGCAAGGATACATATTTATGGAAAGGCGTTTACAAAGCGTCTTGTCTTTGGCTACTTAGAATCTAGCAAATCCTAAAACCCGTCAAAGGACAAGGCAACAGTAGATGCTCATTGGGTATGTTTTATACCACTAAACCTTATTAATATAAGGAATAGGTCAAGTATATACATATTCGGCGTGGGCTTCTGGTGTTGCTCGTTCTACGGGAAACGGCAATGCTAGAGCCATAAGTAGCGGGACGAGTAACGATGTACAGACTCTCACGCTTTTTTCGTACTTATGGAAACCAATGGCAATAACTGAAACCCGTCTTGCAGGGGAGGCGCAAGACGCAAAAAAAGATTATTATGGCACTCATTAATTGTCCTAATTGTGGACGTCAAGTAAGTGACTCTGCTCCTGTATGTCCTGGATGTGGTACACCTATTAACACTGCTTCTGTAAAAAAAACCTTTTGTAAATATTGTGGTTCAGAAATCCAAGGTGATATTGCATTCTGTCCCTCATGTGGAAAACCGGTAAAGGCTCTTCCTCAACAGAATCTACAACAATCCAACTCACGCCAGCCACAACAAGTATATCAACAGCCAGCGTATATTCAGCCTGTCTACCAACAGGGCCAACCACAGGCCCAACAAAACCAGACTACCGTCATCGTAAATGCAGGAAAATCTAACGGTATAGGAACGGCAGGACTGATCTTGGCAATTCTTGCTATCGTTTTTTGTTGGGTACCTATTGTTGATTTTATTTTATGGGGTTTGGGAGCACTATTATCATTTATAGGTCTTTTTAAAAGTCCCAGAGGAACGGCTATTGCTGGTTTCATTATCTCTTTCCTTGGTATTTTTGTTATTCTTGCTCTTGCAGGTAGTTTATTAGCAATGATGCATTAAAAGAAACAACTATGATATTATGTAAAAATTGTGGTGCACCATTAGATGATGATGCATTATTTTGTCCAGAGTGTGGAACAAAAATAGAAAAAGAAGAAAAGAAATGTCCAGAATGTGGTGCTGTTATTGACGAGGATAGCACTTTCTGCTCTGAATGTGGAGCACCATTAAATAGTCAATCTATTTCTTTATCTGAACCTGTGCAGCAACCCAAAATATCCACCCCTCCTACCGATGAAATTATTCAGGAAGAAATAGTGCAAGAGGCAGTGGTTGTAGATGATACCAAAAAGAAACCGTGGGGAATAATAGGTCTGATTATTGGCCTTGTTGTTTTGGCATGTGGCGTTGGCGGCTATCTTTATTATGATAATGTGTATTTACCCGAGAAAATTGACCGTGAAGCACCTCGTTATTATACAATGGCAAATGCTGTTGTTTTGCGATCTTCAAGATCTTCTGGGGCAGATTACAATAAAATAGGTTCTCTACCATATGGTACAGAACTAATTACATATGAACAAGACAGTGAATGGAGTCGAGTAAAGGTAAGTTCGGTTAATCCTGAAATTAATAATTTGGAAGGATTCATTGCTTCACCTTTTTTACTTAGCAAGCAAGATTTTTTCTTGTTGAATAGTGTTTTTGGTGATCAAGAGAGCAAAGAAAATGTTTTCACAACGAAATGTCGATTAGCCGTATTAAACTATTACAAGACAAGGGGATATATAGGAAAAATCGATGATCAACTACGGACGGAATCTGGTATCACAACAATACCCGATGGTGGTAATCAATGGCAAATCTTTTGTCGTCCTAAAGAAGTAAAGCCTAATAATGTGTTATTTAAACGTCTCTATGACAAAAATTCTCGATTTACTGATTTTGCAGTAATAATTAAGAATATTGTTAGCGGAGAGAGAAAACTTCTTTACTTTTATTTTGACGAAGAAGAAACTCCTCATTTCCTAGCAGATCAGGATGCTCCTTCTGAAGGTTATCTTAAAGACATCGTTAAAACGTCTTATGGAGAATTAAAGGCAACTTATACCTATTAAATTATGAGGCATAAGAAAAAGACTTCTTCAAACTGGTGGTTAAAAAGTATTCTGGCATTTCTGATAATCCTACCTTATTTAGGGTTGTTTGGCGTGAAAATGATGTACGATAAAAAAGCAGAGGAAATATCTAACGCGAAGTTTATTATTATCGACAAAGAGACAATGCGCTTACATTTGATTGATTATCGGG
>JAFZNI010000054.1 GCA_017551005.1 Prevotella sp. | reverse complement strand
AGTGACCCAAAAAGAAATTGAGAACGATCATATAGACATGGATCACATGTATCCTGACAATAGAGAGGATACGGAACGGATGCAGGAACTGATTAACGATGCCCGTGCTGCTGCCGACGATGTTAATGATCCGGCATTCCGTGAGCGATATACGGAATTAAATGAAATTGCCGCATGGTCTATGAAACGACATCGCACATGGCTTTGGCAATTGATAGCAGGCGCACTTATTGGAGCAGGCTTCCTGTATTATTTAAAGAGTGACAACCAGGAGACACTTGACAACAAATATGCCGACATCGCTAAGGTTGAGAAATGGACAGAGTGTGATACGACAGTTGCTTTCGACAAGTGTATCAACTACTATGATTTCAAAGAAGAAATGGATTGGCACGATGCAACATATACTCCAAGGCTGAATTCTGCCAATAAGTACAAACTATATCTCTTGGCTCATGAGAAGTTAACGGTATTAAGTAACAAAAAGAATATAGAAGAGTATAAAAAGCAACTTGATACTGCCTCAACAGAAAAGATAAAGGAACGTATTCAGAAACGAATGGAGGAAAGTCAGAAGTATATCACAAAACACGAGGCAGCGTATGACTCCATTAATGCCCTGAAGTATGCACAAATAAAAGAAGGTGCATTGGAAGAAACGAAGAAATGGGCAGACCAAGAACAGAGTTATTCCAATACGCTTCGAAACTATACCATCTATCTGTTGATTCTGATACCGCTTTATATCATTACCGGCTATCCGAGAGGTTATACAATTACTCGTCATAGACTGCGCTCTAAGATTATGAACATCTTCCGCAAAGTGGGATTTGGTATTGCTTCTATCTTCTTCGGAGTAGGATTTGCTATGAGTTTGTTGCCTGACTATAAGGAAACAACCGTATACTCTGATGGTCATAGGACGACAGAGACGAAATCTGACCCAGGTAATGCCGTTATTATTACTCTTAAGGTTCTTTTGATGATTATCGGAGCGGTTATCTTCAGCCTTGTCTCTTCCATCATTATGACTGTTGAGACAATATCTGGTCTTAAAGAGAATATTGATTGGAAGGCACTCTTCTCCAAGATAAACAAAAAGTCTCCTAAAGAAGTACCTTGTTAATAATATATAATAAGATAAAACGGATTAAAGTTTAATGCCTATGAAACGAATAGTATTAATGATGTTGGTCGCTTTTGTGGCTGGAACATCTACAGTGTATGGACAGGGGAAACCGCAGTGCCCCAAGATTGTTCTTGACGATCCTGAATCTTATTTAAGTGATGTGGGAGATGGTATTATCGGTATCAAGGATTCAGAACATATCTGGCGATTCTATTATCTTAATGGTAATCCATTGAATGGCAAAACGTATAAGTCTCCTCTGAATCAGAAGCCCGTTTTTAATAGTGGCGTTTGTCCTGTTCAACAGGTTGATAAAGAAAAACAATGGATATTATTAAAGAAAGATGGCAGTGAAATTGTTTTACCTAATAATATCTCTCGTGTATCAAACTTTAAGGATGGTCTGGCTTTGGCAGAGATAGATTGGCAATGGTGTTATATTGATGTGACTGGTAAAAAAGTTTTCCCTCAATTGAAGCCAAATGCTAATACTATTGTTTTGGATGTCAAACCCTTACGTTGTAATCGAAGAGCCTATGATGATGGTAATGAGTATAAAAAAGGTTTTATTGATAAAACGGGTAAAGTTGTTATCCCTGCGAAATATACCAGAGTACGCGACTTTACAGATAATTTGGCCATTGTAAGTGAAGATTGGGATGATAAAGTTGTTAAGGTCATTGACGTGACAGGTCGTGAGATATCTATAATACCAGAGAGATTCAGCAGGAATTATCTGACTGATTTCGTGAATGGTGTGGCTACAACTTATGATGAGGAAACTGATAAACCAGTAATCATCGACAAAGATATGAATATCGTAGCTTCCTTCTACATCATTGAAAGAGGTTTTTACAAAGATGGAGGAAGCGATGCCCTGGCTATTGTTGTAAGAAATGAAGGCGAAGCACCTGTCTTGGTTAACACAAAAGGTGAATATGTGGCTGATGCCTTTATCAATGACGACAGAACTACCTCTAGTGGAAAGGTAGAGGAGAATAAAACCATGCTTCACAACGATGGTGATGATGGACACGGGTGGGTTGATACTGGTTTTGCGGGTACTGGTTTTAAGTTGACAGACAATAAAATAGGTTTTATTCATGGTCGTGACGTCCACTCTTTTAATAGTAAATATTTTGCGATAGGAACTTTCGACAAGAGTGGTCACGCCCATGCCATCATGTATGAGGTTGTAGGTCATGGAAAGCAGGATCTTGATGGTAGTACCTATGAAATATTAGAACCTCACCATGTCATTATGGATAAAAATGGTGCTCCTGTGGTTGAAATCGTCGTACCCAAGAAAGATTAGAAAGATGTTTT
>JAFZNI010000053.1 GCA_017551005.1 Prevotella sp. | reverse complement strand
GAAATTAGAAATTAGAAATTATGATTACCTTTGCAGCAAAATTATGGGAAATCAACAAGTTTCACCGATACTGGCCCTCCAGCAACAACGGCTGCTGCTCCAGATGGAGTACGCTGCTGAGAAGGAAGCCTACCGCCAACAGACCGAGCAAATGGGTGTGCAGCGGAAGGTGAAGCGCGGCGATGCCTGGTGGCCCGTGAAGATGGGCAAGAGTTACTACAACTCACTGAACCAACTCGTGGTGGAGGTACACCGTCAAGGCGACGATGAGGAGATAGAGCATAACTTCGAGTTCGGCAAGCCGGTGGCCTTCTTCACTATCGGGGAGAGAGGCCAAGGCAGTCCAAGGGATCCTAAGATTACCTATTTCAACTTCACCGCCACCGTCAGTTACGTCGATGGCGACAGGATGGTTGTGGCGGTGCCTGACAACGGCAAACTCATCGACGTGCAAGGTGCAGAGAATGTCGGCATCCAACTCTTTTTTGACGAGACGAGTTATAAGACGATGTTCGAGGCCCTCGACAGAGTGATACGGGCGAAAGGGCGGCTGGGTTATCTGAGGGATCTGTTTTATGCAAGGAGTCAGGAGACAGGAGTCAGGAGTCAGGAGTTTACATTCGCCCCAATGCATTTCCCCTATCTGAATCCGACACAGGAGGATGCCGTCAACAAGGTTCTCCGTGCGAAGGATGTCGCCATCGTCCACGGCCCTCCAGGCACGGGCAAGACCACCACCCTCGTGGAGGCTATCTACGAGACACTACGCCGCGAGAGCCAGGTACTGGTCTGCGCCCAGAGTAATATGGCGGTGGACTGGATCTCGGAGAAACTCGTCGACCGCGGTGTCAATGTGCTACGCATCGGCAACCCCACGCGTGTCAACGACAAGATGCTCTCCTTCACCTACGAACGACGTTTCGAGGCGCACCCCGACTACGACCAACTCTGGGCCATCCGCAAGGCCATCCGCGACCTGCGCAGCCACCGCAAGCGGGGTGACGAGAAATACCACCAGAAGATGGAACGCCTGAAGGAACGCGCCACCGAACTCGAGATCCGCATCAATGCCCAACTCTTCGGCGAGGCCCGTGTCATTGCCAGTACCCTCGTCGGCAGCAGCAGTCATCTGCTGGAAGGACAGAAGTTCGCCACACTCTTCATCGACGAGGCGGCACAGGCTCTCGAAGCAGCCTGTTGGATTCCCATCCGCCGCGTGTCACGCGTCATCTTAGCCGGCGACCACTGCCAACTGCCTCCCACCATCAAGAGTTTCGCCGCCCTGAAGGCTGGCCTCGGCAAGACACTCATGGAACGCATCGTGGAAAACAAGCCCGAGACGGTCACGCTCCTAAAGATGCAATACCGCATGAACGAGGAGATCATGCGCTTCTCGTCCGACTGGTTCTATGGCAACCTAGTGGAGTCGGCGCCCGAGGTGAAGTATCGCAGCATCCTCGACCTCGATATACCCATGACGTGGATTGACACAAGTGAATTTGACCTCCCCGCCGAACAATTCGTCGGCGAGTCCTTCGGTCGCATCAACAAAGCCGAGGCGGAACTAACGCTGCTGGCTCTCGAACACTACTTCAAGAAGATTGGTAAAGAAAGAATCTTAGACGAGCGCCTTGACGTGGGTGTCATCTCACCCTACCGCGCACAGGTGCAGTACCTACGCAGACTATTCAAGAAACGGGAGTTCTTCAAACCCTACCGCAGCCTCATCAGCGTCAACACCGTCGACGGCTTTCAGGGACAGGAACGCGACATTATCCTGATCTCACTGGTACGTTCCAACGATGAGGGACAGATCGGTTTCCTCCGCGACCTACGCCGTATGAATGTCGCCATCACCCGTGCCCGTATGAAGGTCATCATCCTCGGCGATGCCTCTACCCTCACGCGCCACCCCTTCTACAAGAAACTCTACGATTACATCGAAGCGCT
>JAFZNI010000052.1 GCA_017551005.1 Prevotella sp. | reverse complement strand
TCGATTGGTCCCATGAATCCACTATAATAACGACGGGGCGAATGCTCATTCTGAATGATGAATTTGAAGGTCTCACGCTTCGGCAGACCACAGACGGCAGGGGTGGGATGAAGCGCATGGAGCAGGTCACCCAGGTGCTGACTATCCGACAGCGTGAAAGTGAAGTCACTCCGCAGATGAACGAGATTGGCGGCACGGACGGTACGAGGTCCTTCTTCACGGAAATCGTCCGTAAACTGTTCCAGGCACTCCGCAATATAGGTAGTGACGATGCGCTGTTCCTGAATGTCCTTCGTGGGCCAGCAGACCGTTTCACCCTCACCTATCAGTTGGTCGCCAGCCAACTTCATCGTACCCGCCAGGGCGATGGTGCGCCAATCAGAACCCTTCCCTTCAAGGAGTATCTCTGGCGTGGCAGTGAGCCATACGCCACTCTTTGTTGTCGACACCAATGAGATGAACATACGTGGATAGAGCATACAGGCACGATGGAAGAGTTCCATGGGGGCTATCGGTTTTTCCGACTCTTCATCAACACAACGGGCCAGCACAATCTTACGGAAAAGGCCTGTCTCCAGTTGGGCATGGTAGTTGGCAAAGTCGATGGCGTAAGAAGAATCAGGGGGACAGGTCACATGATTACGGTCTTCTACCAAATCAGAAACCTGTCTCCCTGATTCTATGGTTTCAATGATATCCGGACGGATGAGGAGGATAGGCTGCTGTGCTGTCACTTGGAAAGGCGCAACGACAAAGCCTCGCTTACCGTTAAGTTCCGAACATGATTGATATTCCGAAGGCTCACCTTCCGTCTGCTGAATCAGCGTCGCATGATCAGCATGCGGTAAACGATAGATGGCATAAGCGGACATTATCTCTTCTGCTTGATAATATAATTGGTGACACGGACATTCGAGATCAGGTCGCCAGAAGTGTCCTTGATATCCACATTCCACACATGGAGCGTCGTTCCCTCATGCAACAGACGGGCAAAAGCCGTCACAGTATCACCCTCAGCCACTGCCTTCACATGAGAGCCACTGACCTCGATACCCACACAGGCACAGCCCGGACAGAGTGCCGAGGAACCGACCCCCGCCACATTCTCTGCCAATGCCAGCGAGGCACCACCACTCAGGAATCCGAAAGGCTGACGATTACGCTCATCAACCTTCATACGGGCCATACATGTATCGCCCTCGGGTGTGGATATAAACTCCATGCCGAGAGCGGTACTCAAATTTGGCTTCGCATTAATGATCTCGTTGATACTCTCTACATCCATTCTACTTAAACAATGAATATTCAGGAACCTCCCAAGCCAAGGCACTGGCACCCAGTGCATCGCGCTCACGGTCATCGAGTTTCGACAGAAGCAACTTCACTTTACCTCTCATATTCGGGAATACATGATCCTCGAAGGATTCAAAAGTGGGATCCAACAGCCAATGACCGGCATGGGAAACACCACCCGTCAGGATGATGGCCTCTGGATTGACGATAGAAGCATAGTTGGCCAGTCCGATACCCAGCGCATAGCCAGTCTTACGGTACACCTCAATAGCCATCTCGTCACCCTTGTCACAGCATTCCGTGATAGTCCTTGGAGAAAGATGCTCAATATCACGCATCAATGAGGGTTTGTCACTCTCTGCCATCAGTTCACGAGCCGTCATGACAATACCCTTTGCAGCGGCATAGGTCTCCAGACAACCCTTGTGGCCGCAACCGCACTGACGTCCTCCATCGACGACACAGGTATGGCCCACTTCACCCGCATAGCCTTGGAATCCCTTATGATCACGTCCGTTACTGAAGAAGCAACTTCCTAATCCTGTTCCGATATGCACAATGATGAAATCGCTCATACCGTGGGCACTGCCAAATACATGTTCTCCCAAAGCAGCGATATGCGCATCGTTGGCTAGTCCTACTGCGAGTCCAATCCTGTCGCGCATCATCGCAGCAAGAGGGATAACACCCTTCCACGGCAGGTTGGCTGCGTTCTCAATACAGCCGGACATATTGCTGGCACTCGGTGCGCTGATGCCGATGGAACGGATGGTCTCATAGCCTCCATTCTCTTCTACCATTACCAAGATTTTCTCACTCAATGCAGTGACATAATTGTTTACGTCAGGATAATCGAGTGTCGAAAAAAAGCCTTCTGCGATAATGTTTCCACGCACATCAACAATAGCGTAGGTGGTACGTTCCATACTGATATCTACACCTACTACTCTTGTTTTGATATTATACTCTTCCACTGTAGAAATAGATTATTATTTGAATAACGAATACTCCTTCACATCCCAAGCCAAGGCACTGGCGCCCAGCACGTCGCGCTCACCCTCCTTGAGGATGGAGACAAGCAGGCGAGTCTCCCGCTGGATGTTATGGAACACATGTTCCTCAAACGATTTGCGCATCGGTTTTATCAGCCATTTGCCGGCCTGCATCATATCACCAGTGAGGATGATGGCCTCAGGATTCAGGATGGAGGCATAGTTGGCCAGACCAAGACCCAGCATGAAACCTAAACGGCGGAAAGCCTCGATAGCCACCACATCGCCCCTATCACAATAATAGGAAACAGTCTGCGCACTGATATTCTTAAGATCCTTCAAAGCCGACGGCTCTCCCTCTTCAAGCAGTTCCTTGACCGTCTGGACAAGACCCTTGTCAGAGCAATAGGTCTCCAGACATCCCCTGCGACCACAGCCACATGGGCGACCATTGACTTCTACGCAGGAATGGCCCACCTCGCCGGCAAAACCGTTTACGCCAAGATAAGGCTTGCCGTCCATGAAGAAACAACTGCCCAGACCGCCATGACTGATGGATACAACGACAAAGTCCTTCAGTCCATGCGCACTGCCGTAAGCCTTCTCACCCAATGCCGTCACATGTGCATCGTTGGCCAGTGCGACGGCCAGTCCCAGACGGTCACGCAACATGGCAGCCAGAGGAATCACGCCTTTCCAGGGCATATTGGCAGCATTCTCGATACAGCCCGTCATAAAGTTGGCACTCGGCGCACTCAAGCCGATAGAACGTATCGAGTCATAACCGCCGTTTTCCTCTACCAGCATAATTATCTTCTCACTAAGAGTGCTGACGAAATCAGACACATCAGGGTATTCCGTCGTCATGAAATAGTCCATAGAGATAATCTCACCACGGATATCCACCACAGCATAGGTGGTTTTTGCTTCACGGATGTCGACACCAACGACTCTGGTTTTAATTCTATCTATATAATCCATAACAATTTCTCTTTACTATTCAATAAACAGCGAATATTCCTTCACCTCCCAAGCCAGCACACTCGCACCAAGGATATTACGCTCACTTTCCTCCAGATCCGACAGGAGGAATTTCACCTTGCCCTGGATATTGTGGAACACATGTTCTTCGAATGATTTCTGGGCAGGTTCCAACAACCACTTGCCGGCTTTGGAAATACCACCCGTAAAGATGATGGCTTCCGGATCAACCACAGAGGCATAGTTGGCCAGTCCGAGACCCAGCATCTCACCCGTACGACGGAACACCTCGATGGCCATCTCATCGCCCTCGTCACAGAGTTTTGCAATGGCCTTAGGTGTCAGTTTCTCCAACCGGCGCATCTTTGTCGATCCTCCCTGCTCAGCCATTACCTCACGGGCTGTGCGAATAATACCCTTCGTGGCCGTATAGGCTTCCAGACAACCCTTGTTGCCACAACCACAGAGACGACCATCATGACACACACACGTATGTCCAATCTCTCCTGCATAGCCTTCTGACCCAAGTCTGACGCTACCGTCGGTAAAGATACAACTGCCTAAGCCCGAACCAATAGTAATCACGAGAAAGTTACGCATGCCGTGTGCACAACCGAAGGCATGCTCTCCCAAAGCCACCACATGGGAATTATTCGCCACGGCTACTGCCAATCCCAGGCGGTCACGCAACAAGGCTGACAATGGGACAATACCCTTCCAGGGCATATTGGCTGCATTGACGATACTACCCGATCTATAGTTAGCACTTGGCGCACTGATACCTACTGAGCGGATGGTCTCATTACCGCCGTTCGCCTCAATCAACTTGACGATGCCCTCACTCAAGGCTGCCACAAAAGCGCCAATCTCAGGGTAATCCTCAGTAGGAAAACTGTCTCTTGCCATTATATTTCCTCTGACATCGACAATGGCATACGACGTTGCATCCAAACTGACATCTACGCCCACAACTCTTTTCTTAATAGAACTCTGATCCATTGTAATATTGTTAGTTATTTTGCCACAAATATAGATACTTTTTTATAAACAACCAAATCTTTTGCATCTTTTTTTGCAATAATTTACTCAAAAATAGGATAATTCGCGGATTTTTCGTATCTTTGCACCCACTTAAGCACATATATTCGAATATTTAACATGAACGTTTTAGAATTA
>JAFZNI010000051.1 GCA_017551005.1 Prevotella sp. | reverse complement strand
GCATTATTAAGATGGATCCGAAAACCTTGGAGCCTGTGGAGACTTTTACAAAACAGAGTCTTGGGGTGCCCAGCGATATCATAGTAGGCAGTTATGCTTCCCGTGACGGTAGCCTGTGGTTTGGTACCTACGAAGGTGGATTGCTACACTATAAGAATGGGGTTTGGAAAAACCATCGTGCCTCAGATCCTGGCAGTGCCTTTATGACCAACAACATCTGGGGCATTACCGAAGATTTGTGGGGCAATATCTGGGTGGGTGTTCTTGGCGGCGGTGCTGTGCGAATAGACAAGAACACAGGGCAGCAACGCTCTTTTACGACAGAGAATTCTGTGCTGAACACCGTCTGGACCAATAGTATTTCTACTGCCAGTAATGGCTGGATTTTATTGGGTAACTCGGAATATTATGCCTTGATTCATCCAGGAAATTTCAAGGTCATCAACGGAACCTTCCCCCAAGACAATTCGATGAAGGCTATCACCGTCTCGACTGCCACTACGCAGGCCGTTTGGGACAGTCGGGGACTGCTCTGGCTGTGTTCTCCCTCTGGCGTGGTTATCTATGATCGTAAGACTGGACAGAAGGTGTTGCTTGATATGAAGTCAGGACTTTATGGTTCCAATGCCGTCTCTGTCACGGAGGATACCCGTCATACGATGTGGGTGGCTACCGATCATGGTCTCTCGAATATAACCCCTCAGAAGCAGGATGACGGCCTTTGGACTTTCACCATCCGGAATTTTAACGATAGAGACGGACTTCAACCAGGACCATTCAACCAGCGTGCCATTTTCTGTTCCCGTAGTGGGGAACTGCTTCTGGGCGGACAGGACGGACTGGATATCATCAGTACCTTGAAGTTGGGCAATGGCGACAATCAGGAAAAACCGATATTCAGTGGTCTGGTGCTTTTTGATCAGGAAGTGGAAGTTGGGGTGCCCTATGACGGCAGGGTAATTCTTGATGAGGCGCTTGATATGCAGCGTAGAATCAGACTGCGTTATAGCGAGAACCAGTTTACGATACACATGGCCTCGGACAATGGAGGTGTGAATAATACCACGCGCTTTATCTATCAACTGAAAGGATTCAATGACAAATGGATCAAGACAACGGCTGTCAATCCAGACATTACCTATATGTCGTTGCCTCCTGGTAGTTATACCCTTTGTGTGCGTATGTTGAAGGATGATGGAACGATGGGTGAACAGGAGAGCCAACTTGACATTATCATAGACTCTCCCTGGTATAATTCGTGGTGGGCGTGGACACTCTATGGCCTCTTGATGGCTCTGCTCGCCATCATTTGGAAATATGCAGCCAGAATCATTGGTTATTTGAAGTCGTGCCGTAGTCGTCGTGAGACCCAAGAGCCACCCTCGGAAGAGGCACCATCTGATGAGGAAAATATCGAAGAAGCGGTATTAATGAACGATGATGAGTGATTCTTTGACTGTTTTTGAACGATTTTTGCCCGAACTATTTGGAAGTTCGGGCTTTTTTGTGTAATTTTGTCCCGATATTGGAAACCTATGACTGGTATGAAGAAACTGATAACCCTGTGTCTGTTTGCCGTTAGCCTCAGTGTAACGGCCCAGACCTCTATGATTCCAGATATGAAGTTCCGTCGTCTGGATACCCCAGATGGACTGTCGAGTTCACAGATCAATAATATATTCAGGGATTCCCGTGGATATGTTTGGATAAGTACGCCGTACGGTCTGAACCGCTATGACGGTTATCGTGTACGAACCTTCTATTCGAACCAACGCGACACTACCACGATGCGTGATAACTATTGTGATCGCATCTATGAGGCCCATGACGGAAGGTTGTGGATGAGGCAGGGCATGGGCTATTGTGTTTATGATCCTGTGACGGAGACCTTTGACCGTAATGCCTCCAGGGCGTTGGCCAAACTTGGAATAAACTGTAATGTGGAGTGGCTGTATATCGACTCGAAGAGGAATATCTGGGTGAAGGATTTTGAGAAGGCCATCTATATCTATCATCCCCATGCCAAGAAGAACAGGATCACCACTATCAAGATGGGTTACGGCATGACGGAGTTCTCTCCCAATTACGGCATCTCCACGGTGGCGGAATACGGTGACGAATTGCTGGTGGTCACCAACAATGGTGAACTTGTGTGCCTGAATGGCGAGAAAGGTGAGGTAGACTGGACGGACCGTTGGATGTATGAAACGACTGGGATTGATAGTCAGGAGTACCGGCTCTATGTCGACAAGGATATGAATATATGGTGTAACGTGCTGTCTTTTGTGTTTGTCCAAGAGTATAAGACCAAGAAATGGTATACGATGTTAGACTATTTGGCCATCAAAGGTGTCGAAGGCGTACCTGCGGGGCTGCAAGTATGGAACCTCCTCGTTGACAAGGAAGATTGTCTGTGGCTGGCATGTGACCATGACGGACTCGTGGTGGTTGACATGAAGAATAAGCAATGGAAACAGTTCCTGAACAACAAGCACGACGAAACCTCTCTTAGTGACAATACGTTACGTACACTCTATTTGGATAACAGAAACACGGTTTGGATTGGAACCTATAAAAATGGTGTCAATCAATATATTCCAGGCGTTTCCAGTTTAAAGAGCGTCGAACTCGGAGATATTACCACCACCTGTGAGGATAAGTACGGTAATTACTGGTTGGGTACTAACGATGTAGGTATTCTCGTCTATAACCCCAAGACCAACGAGGTAGTGAACCACTTTACAAAGGATAACAGTGGCTTGGTCAATAATATCATTGTAGGTTCATGGCCTGCCAGCGACGGTACCATCTGGTTCGGTTCGTATAATGGAGGTCTGTCGCATGCAACTATCTCTGCTACAGACCATACGCAGGCTACGATAGTCAATATTCAGGCAACAGGAAAACCGGGTGAGTTGGCCAACAACAGCGTGTGGGCCCTGAATGAAGACAAGTGGGGGCGCATGTGGCTCAGTACCCTTGGCGGTGGTTTGCAGATGCTTGACCCCAAGACCAAGAAATTCACGACATGGGACTCGAAGAACACCGTTCTTCCAGGCGACTATTTGAACTCCCTGAGTTGGAACAAGAAAGGTTGGCTGATGGTGGGCTCTGCCTATTACTATTCGCTGGTGAACCCTGTGAGTCGCAAACTCATCAACCAGGTGATCCCAGAGAATCCCAATGTCGTAGTGAGTCCAGGATCGACAACCTATGTCATTGAGGACAGTCGTGGACTGATCTGGCATGGCTCCAATATTGGTATTATCGTCTATGATCAGAAAACCAAGTTCCAGACGCTCCTCGATATGACAGACGGTCTCTTGGGTTCCAGTGTTAATTCCCTCTTGGAAGACAAGAAACATAATATCTGGGCCGTGACGGATCACGGTGTATCGCGAATAGTCCCACAGCAGCAGGAGAACGGCGAGTGGCAGTTCTCTATCCGCAGTTACAATAGTGGCGATGGTTTGCAGAAGGCAACCTATAATCAGCGTAGTATGTGGCTGACCCGCGATGGCAAGGTTCTTATTGGAGGACAGGGCGGACTCGACATCATCGATCCATCCTTGTTGCAGGACAAGAAGAGTGATGAGCGTCCAGTATTCAGCGGACTCCAGATATTTGACCAGGATGTGGAAGTGGGGCGTGAGTTTAAGGGGCGCGTCATCCTCGACGAGGCACTTGATGTGTGCCGTGAAATCACTTTGAAATACAATGACCAGTTTACGATTCAGTTGTCTACCAATAAGGTGGTTGTGAATAACCGTAAGCGTTTCGCCTATAAGTTGGAAGGCTTCAATGAGAACTGGGTAAGGACCTCGTCACTGAACCCGAATATCACCTACAACTCGTTGCGTGCCGGTTCTTATACGCTCTGTGTGAGAATCCTTAATGGTGACGGTACACTGGGCGAGGAGGAGAGTCAGTTGGAGATTACCATCCTTCCACCACTTTATCGGACACGCTGGATGATTCTGCTCTATATGTTGATCATTGCAGCCGGTGCATGGTTGTTTGTGAAGTGGTATCTGAGGAAGCAGAAGGAGAAAGCAGACATGGAACAACTCCGTAGGGAACAGGACAAGCATCAGTGGATGAGTGAGATGCGTGCCCAGATAATGAAAGAGAGTCAGCAATACCAGAAAGTTAAGGCAGAAGGGGAGTCCGTAGAGGTGATCCATGAGTCGGAGGCTATTGATGACCAGGGATTTGTAACAGCCACGATGCCGAAGTTGGAGATTCATTGTAGCGAAGGTGATATCGTGGCTTTCTTAAAGGATCTCTGCGACAACTACAAGCCGTTGGAGGACAAGAAACTGAAACTCACCTTCGGCTCACCGCTTGACTCTATCATCATGGCTTTCGACGAGACGCAGATCCGCAAGGCCTTTGAGATATTGATGAGGAACTCCGTGAAGTTCGGACCGTCTCTCTGTAAGGTTCAGGTGACGGTCTTGAAACCCTCAGTCGACCGTGTGGCTATCCTGATGGCTGATAATGGCGTTGGCATTCCCGAGGAACACAGGGCACACATGTTCGAGCCTTTCCTTGGTGATGAAGCCGAAAACCTTGGACTCGACAAGGTAAAGCAGATTGTGGATGCTCATCATGGTACGATTAAGGCCGATGATAATCCTGGCGGAGGAACCGTGTTCACCATCTCCCTGCCGATAGAGGATGCTGACATTGAGGAGGCTGTGATTATTGAAGACGAATAAAATAGACTAAAACATAAGAAAAATGAAAAAACTACTATGTGCGGTGTCTGCCTTGCTGCTGACGGGAGTCTCTTTTGCAGCAGAGGTGCAGACGAGTGGGAATACGGTGACCATCCGTCCTGACGAAGGTCAGGCAAAAGTAATCCGTTTGGAAGTGATGAACAATAACATCGTCCGTGTACGAGCCACCTCGAAGGATGTACTACCCGAGAAACCAGCCTCGTTGATGATTGTGCCACAAGTGGCACCTGCAAAAGGCTCATTCTCTGTGAGTGAGGAGGGTGATAATGTGGTTGTAAAGGCTGAGAACGTAAAGGCTGTGGTGTCGAAGACTACTGGAGAAGTAACGTTCTTCGATGGCGAGGGTAATCAGTTGTTGAAGGAGGCTAAGGATGGCAAGCAGTTCTGGGACTTTACGGTACCTGAGCGCGAGTTGGGCATGAAGACGGGTTTCACCGTGCCTGAGGAACAGAAGCACGGTCTGACTTGGCAGATGAAGTTCGACAGCCCAGACGATGAGGCTTTCTATGGACTGGGTCAGCACCAGAGCGAGGAGTTCAATATGAAGGGTAAGAACGAGGATCTGTTCCAGTATAACACTAAGGTGTCGATTCCCTTTGTGGTGTCGAATAAGAACTATGGTCTGCTTTGGGACTCTTACAGTTATTGCCGCTTTGGCAATCCCAATGACTATCTGCAGTTGAACCGTGCTTTCCGTCTCTACGACAGGCAGGGGAATAAGGGTCATCTCACTGGTACCTACGTGGATCGCATGGGTAAGAAACTGGTGCGCGATGAGGATTCCATCTATTATGAATATGGTACACCCGAGAAGTCGGAGATAGCACTGAAGACGGACAATGGCGGCATCAAGAACTTCCCGAAGGGTTTCCAGTTGGCAGGGGCCAATGTGGTCTACGAGGGATTTATTGAACCCAAATGCTGCGACGGTGGACGTTGTGAGTGCAAGGGTAATTGCCAGTGTAAGGGAAAGAAGGAGTTGTACCAGTTCATCCTCTATTACAGTGGCTATATCAAGGTCTATATCGATGGCAAGGAAGTGGTGCCAGAGCGTTGGCGTACATCCTGGAATCCCAATGCCTATAAGTTCGAGGTGACGATGGAGAAGAAAAAACGTGTCCAACTGCGAATCGAGTGGCAACCAGATGGTGGCGAGGCTTACTGTGGCCTGCGTGTGGCGGAGCCTCGCAGCGCTGAGGAACGGGGCAAACTCTCTGTATGGAGTGAGATGGCGAAGGATATGGACTATTATTTCATCGCTGGTGAGAATCTCGATCAGGTCATCTCCGGCTATCGTACTTTGACGGGTAAGGCCTCGCTCTATCCCAAGTGGGTGCTGGGCTTCTGGCAGAGTCGTGAGCGCTATAAGACGCAAGATGAGATTGAGGGAACACTTGCTGAGTTCCGTAAACGTCATATCCCCATCGATAATATCGTGCAGGACTGGAACTACTGGCCTGAGGATCAGTGGGGTAGTCATGAGTTCGAGGCTTCGCGCTATCCGAATCCCCAGCAGATGCTCGACAATGTACATCAGATGCATGGACGTTTTATGATTTCTGTCTGGCCTAAGTTCTACTGCAATACAGATAACTACAAGGAACTGGATGCGAAGGGATGGATGTATATCCAGTCGCCCACGGATGATATCCACGACTGGGTAGGGCCTGGTTACACAAATGGTTTCTACGATGCCTATGATGCTGGTGCAAGAAAGATGTTCTGGCGACAGATGGACGAGAAACTCTATACCGGTTTATCTGGGAAATCCGGAATGTCCGGAGCATCCGCCTCTATGGTAGATGCCTGGTGGATGGATGCCTCAGAGCCGAATGTGCGTGACTGTACGCCTATGTGGTATCGCAAAGCCCTCTCAAGCCCCACAGCCCTCGGCACCTCTACAGAATATTTCAATGCTTACAGTACTGTGAATGCCGATGCCATCTATAATGGTCAGCGTGAGACATGGAAGAAATTGTTAAATGGAAATTCGTCAAATGGTAAATTATCCGAGCCTCGTGTGTTCCTGTTGACACGTAGTGGCTTTGCCGGTGAGCAGCGTTACTCTACGGCTACGTGGAGTGGTGATATCGGTACCCGTTGGGAGGATATGCGTGCCCAGATGACGGCAGGTTTGAATTACTCGATTTCCGGTCTTCCTTTCTGGGGCATGGATCAGGGCGGATTCTGTGTAGAGAACCGCTACGTGGCTGCCCAGCAGATCTATGACCGCACGAAGGTGGAGAACGAAGACCTGAAGGAGTGGCGCGAGTTGCAGACACGCTGGAACCAGTTTGGCACCTTTATTCCGCTGTTCCGCAGTCATGGCCAGTGGCCACTGCGCGAGATTTGGAACATCGCTCCCGATGAACATCCCGCCTATAAGTCGTTCGTCTATTACGATAAGTTACGCTATCGTCTGATGCCATATCTCTATTCGATGACAGGTTGGGTCCACTTCAAGGACTATACCATGATGCGTCCGTTGGTGATGGACTTCAACGGCGACAAGGAAGTGGAGGATATCGGTAACCAATGGATGTTCGGTCCTGCTCTGATGGCTTGTCCGGTGGGTTACTACAAGGCTCGTAATCGCAGCGTTTACTTTCCGGAGCAGTGTGGTTGGTATAACCTTTATACGAATGAGTATATTCAGGGAGGTCAGCGCCTGGTGGTTGATGCACCCTACGAGCAGATCCCTGTATTCGTCCGTGAGGGAGCCATCATCCCCTTCGGGCCTGAGATGGAGTGGAGCGACGAGAAGCCCGCAGAACTCATCAACCTCTACGTGTATGCCGGTCAGGATGGTACGTTCCAACTCTACGAGGACGAAGGTACCAACTACAACTATGAGAAGGGCAAGTATGCCACCATCGATATTACTTATGACGATACTGCTAAGACTGTTTCTTTCTCTGCCCGTAAAGGACAGTTCCCAGGCATGCTGAAGAACCGTCGCTTCAATGTGGTACTCGTCACGAAGGATGCTCCCAAGCCTCTGAATCTTGACAATCCGGAGGGAGTGATGGTGAATTACAACGGCAAGGCCGTTACCTGTAACTTGTAAACAATAAAAACGAAATAGAAAAAATGAAAAAGGTATTAATCTTTCTTTTGAGCCTGCTCTTCTGCTGTGGTGTCGTTGAAGCCCAGGAGAAGAGCGATTTGCAGAAACGTGCGGAAGCCGTAGACCCCAGTAAGAACATTGCCTCGGCCCGCTCATTGTTTATCCATGCTTTCAACGACTATTACAACAAGGGCCAGATCCATCAGGGTGTGGAGTGTGCCGTCAAGGCGGCAGGTCTCTATTACAAGGAGAACTTCTGGAAGGAAGCCTTCGACTTGTTGCGCCGCGCTGATGAGACTATCAACGCAGGGAAGCAGTCGGCTGCTGAGAAAGCCGCATCGCACTACCTGGTTACCAAGGAGCGTGTGCAGATGTATATCAAACTGCGGAAGAGTGAAAGTGCCAAGGATCAACTGAACACCTTGGAGGCTCTGGCCAGTCAGTCCAACGACGATAATGTCAAGAATGACCTGCTCTATACCAAGGCCATCTATTACTACACCTTCGGGATGAATGCCCAGGGCAATGCCGTCTTCAAGGAGATGGCCGACAAACTGACGGCATCCAAGAACTACGACAAGGTGGATGAGGTGTATCAGACACTGATTGCCAATGGTCGGAAGAGTAACAATGCCAATCTGGTGGCGCAGTCGTATAGCAACTACATCGCCTGGAAGGACTCTACGGACGCGATGAAGCATGCCGACGAGATCAGTGCGCTGAAGCAACAGATTGCCGACAACGAGGCAGCCATCTCAGAGAAGGACAGTTCGCTGACCACCCGTCAGGTGATTATCATCGGACTCTGTATCCTGGCTGCTGCCCTGGCTGCTGCCCTGGTCATTGGTGGTATCGTGCTGTTACGCTTTATCTTCCTGACCCGTAAGCAGAAGAAAGTCATCAAACTGGCCAACGAGAGCAATGCCCTCAAGGCAAAGTTCATCAGCAATATCTCTGCCCAGTTGGAGCCGACATTGCAGAAACTCGACAGTCGAGTCCCGGAGGTCAAGGCCTTGTTGGATTTCTCATCCCATGTGCAGACACTGTCAGAGTTGGAGAATGCCACCTATGACCCTGCCGAGATGGAAGACACGCCGATACACCCGTTCTGCGAGGGACTGATGGATCAGATACGCGACAAAGTAAAGAATGACGTCACGCTGACGGTGAATGCTCAGAAGATGAGTGCGCTGATCCATAAGGGATACGTCTCACACATCCTGACGCATCTGTTGGAGAACGCGGCAGAATATACGCCGGAGGGTGGAACCATCTGTCTGGAATTCAAGAAGCGTGGTCCGCATACGCACCAGTTCCTGGTGTCCGACACGGGTGCCGGCATTCCTGAAGAGAAGCGTGAGGATGTGTTCAAGCCCTTCCTCGAGATCCACGACCTCACGACTGGCGACGGACTCGGACTGCCTATCTGTAAGCAGATGGCACTGAAGATGAACGGCGACCTCGACATTGATCCTCAGTTTACCAGGGGTACCCGTTTCATACTTGATTTACATGTTTGATTTATGAGAGACAGGTTTATCCTTTTAGCCGTTGCAGTCCTGACGGTACTGGCGGCACAGGCAAGAGACAGACAGTGCTTTGATAAGGACTGGCGGTTTATATTAGGCGACTCGGCTATCATGGCCAGGACGGATTTCGACGACAGCAAGTGGCGCCGTCTTGACGTGCCGCACGACTGGGCCATCGAAGGTGACTTCTATGTCGGCAACCCCAGTGGGGCAGGCGGTGGTGCCTTGCCCGGTGGCATCGGCTGGTACAGGAAGAAGTTTGAAGTGAAAAGCGGAGGAGTGAAAAGTGAGAAGTTCTTCTTGGAGTTCGACGGCGTGTATATGAACTCCACCGTCTATGTGAATGGTCAGAAGGTGGGTTATAGACCATACGGCTATTCAAGTTTCGAGTACGATATCACGCCGTATGTCCGGGAGGGAGAGAACGTGGTGGCAGTACGGGTGGATAACTCCGACCAGCCCAACTCCCGCTGGTATAGTGGTTGCGGCATCTACCGCCATGTATGGCTCACCAAGACCCATCCCGTGCATGTGGCCCATTGGGGCGTTTATGCAAATAGCAGCGTGGTAAAGGGTAAGGGCCGTCTCGATATCGAGGTGACGCTCGAAGGTCAGGGTACGGTAGAAAACACCTTGTTCGACCCCAATGGAAAGGTCGTCGGCAAGTCAAAGGGATTGAAATCTTCCATAACCGTCGCCAAGCCGATGCTCTGGTCGTGTGAGGAGCCTAATATATATAAGGTACGCACGGATATAAAGGTAGGCGGTAAGGTGGTGGATACCTACGAGACCACCACTGGCTTCCGTTCGTTTAGGTTTGATGCCGCTACGGGCTTCTGGCTCAACGGCAAGAACTTCAAACTCAATGGCGTCTGCGAGCACCACGACTTCGGATGTCTGGGTGCTGCCCTCAATGAGGATGCCCTGCACCGCAAACTCTCGAAGTTGAAGGCGATGGGTGTCAACTCCATCCGTTCCTCTCACAACCCACCGGCACCGGAGTTGCTGAATATGTGCGATACGATGGGACTGATCGTGATGGACGAGAGTTTCGACATGTGGCGTAAGAAGAAGACACAGAACGACTATGCCCGTTTCTTCGACGAATGGCATGAGCGTGACCTGACCGATCTGGTGGTGCGCGACCGCAACCATCCCTGTATCCTGATGTGGAGCATCGGCAACGAGGTGCTTGAACAGTGGTCTGGCGCTGGTGCCGACGAACTGACGTTAGAGCAGGCCAACCTCATCCTGAATGCTGCCCATGATGCCTCGACGCTGGCCCACGACGGTGAACTCAGTCCGAATTCCATCCTGACCATCCATCTGGCAGACATCATCAAGCGCAACGACCCCTCTGGGCGCCCCATCCTCGCAGGCTGCAATGAGCCCAGTCCCAACAACCACCTCTTCAAGAGCGGTGTCATCGATATCATCGGCTTCAACTACCACCACCAATGGGTGAAGGATGTGCCGAAGAACTTCCCAGACAAGCCCTTCATCTTCTCCGAGAGTGTGTCGGCCTTGCAGACGAGAGGCTACTATAAGATGCCTTCCGACGAGATTACCTGGGCCCCGCAAGAGTGGTATCTGCCCTATACAGACCCCTCGTATATGTGCTCTTCCTACGACAATATGCATGCCTCATGGAGTTCTACGCACGAGGAGACCTGGGATGTGGTGAAGCATACCCCCTATGTCGGCGGACAGTATATCTGGACGGGTTGGGACTACATCGGTGAGCCCACGCCCTACGGGTTCCCTGCAAGGAGTTCTTACTTCGGCATCATCGACTTGGCGGGCTTCCCGAAGGACACCTATTATATGTACCAGAGCGAGTGGACTGACACACCCGTGCTGCACCTGTTCCCCCATTGGAACTGGGTGCCGGGTGAGACCATCGACCTATGGTGCTACTACAACCATGCCGACGAGGTGGAACTCTTCATCAACGGCAAGAGCCAGGGTGTGCGCCGCAAGACCGCAGAGAACCCTGAAGGCCGTTTTAACATGCATAACACGAAGGCCAGGTTAAACAGTGAGTACCACGTCGGATGGCGTGTCACCTTCGACCCCGGTGAGGTGAAAGTCGTGGCACGTAAGGACGGCAAGGAGGTGGGCTCTCAGACCATCAAGACCGCCGGTCCTCCTGTCAGGATCCGTCTCACGAAGGACTATCAGGGCAAGAACACCACCTTCATCACCGCTGAGGTGGTGGATAAGGATGGCAACCTCTGTCCGTTGGCTGAGGACCAGATCTATTTCGACTATGAGGGTGATGGCCAGATTATCGGCACCGACAATGGTTGTCAGACCTCCATGGAGAACTTCAAGGCTCCCCAGCGCAAGGCCTTCTTCGGCAAGTGCATGGTGGTTGTGACGGGTAATGGCTCCCTCACCGCCAAGTCTGCCACGTTGGAACCCACATGGATAGAGTTTACAGTTAGGAAATAAGAGATACGATGAAGAAGATTTTGCTCAGCGTCGTCGGTGCCTTGTTGGCTTCGGTGACGGTTAGTGCCCAGATTCAGACCAATGCGGGCATCCAGTACCTGCAGTGCATGCAGAAGGATATGTCGACGGACTTCTACGACCTGTCGAACACCTATTTCCTCGCCGACTCGCTTGACGGTTTTAATACGCAAATGGGAATAGGCTTTGTACAGTGGAAACGTTACCGGCTGTCGCCTCGTCAGGCTTTCAACCTCAATGGCTACTGGCCCGTCCGTATGCAGATGCTCGACTTCCCCGATGCGGCATACGAGAACGACCCCGTGCTGAAAATCAAGATAGAGTGGGTGACACCAAGGACGGTGAGAATCCGGATGCTGACGACACCGGTAGAGCCGAAGGAGACAGATGCTGACGATGTGATGTTCTGTGAGGCGTTTAAGGCAAATCACGGGG
>JAFZNI010000005.1 GCA_017551005.1 Prevotella sp. | reverse complement strand
TTTGTAGTCTGTGGCTTTTTTTGTACCTTTGAGCTTCGCTCGAAGTTAGGCTGCATCTCGGAAATGAAAATAAATACGGATTTATTTTGCATTTCGCTCGATTTGCACTAACTTTGCAGCCAAATTCAAAAAATACGTATTTAAGGAATGGAAAACAAGACTTTTAAGCGAACGACGGTGACGTCGGCGCTGCCATACGCGAATGGCGGGGTACATATCGGTCATCTGGCTGGTGTGTATGTGCCTGCTGATATCTATGTGCGCTATCTGAGACTGAAGAAGCGCGAGGTGCTGTTTATTGGAGGAAGTGACGAACACGGTGTGCCTATCACGGTGAGAGCCCGCAAGGAGGGCATCACGCCACAGGATGTCGTGGATCGCTATCATAAGATGATCAAGGACTCTTTCGAGGAGTTTGGTATCTCGTTCGATATCTATAGTCGTACCACCAGCGAGACACACCATAAGTTTGCCGCTGAGTGGTTTAAGAAACTCTACGACGAGGGTAAACTGACGGAAGAGACCACGGCACAACTCTACGACGAGGAGGCAAAGCAGTTCTTGGCTGACCGTTACGTGACGGGTGAATGCCCCCACTGCCACAACGAGGGAGCCTACGGCGACCAGTGTGAGAAATGCGGACGCGACCTCTCGCCAACAGAACTGATCAATCCAAAATCGACCATCAGCGGTTCGACACCTGTACTGAAGGAAACCAAGAACTGGTACCTGCCCCTGAATGAGTATCAGGACTGGTTGAAGAAATGGATCCTGGAGGAGCACAAGGAGTGGCGTCCGAATGTGTATGGTCAGTGTAAGTCTTGGCTCGATATGGATCTTCAGCCCCGTGCGATGACACGTGACTTGGACTGGGGTATCCCTGTGCCTGTGGAGGGAGCCGACGGCAAGGTGCTCTACGTGTGGTTTGACGCACCTATCGGTTATGTGTCGAACACCGTTGAACTCTGTGCCAAGGAGCCAGAGAAATGGGGTAACTGGGAGAAATGGTGGCAGGATGAGGATACCCGTCTGGTACACTTCATCGGCAAGGACAACATTGTGTTCCACTGTATCATCTTCCCTGTGATGATGAAGGCGCACGGCAAGTATATCATGCCTGACAACGTGCCTGCCAACGAGTTCCTGAACCTTGAGAACGATAAGATCTCCACCTCTCGCAACTGGGCTGTATGGCTCCACGAGTATCTGGTGGATATGCCTGGCAAACAGGATGTATTGCGCTATGTGCTGACTGCCAATGCCCCAGAGACCAAGGACAACAACTTCACGTGGAAGGACTTCCAGGATCGTAATAACAATGAGTTGGTGGCTGTCTATGGCAACTTCGTGAACCGTGCCCTCCAACTCACTAAGAAATACTGGAACGGTGTGGTTCCCGCCTGTGGTGAACTGACGGATACGGACAAACAGGCTCTGGCTGAGTTCAAGGACGTGAAGGAGAAGGTGGAGGAACTGCTGGAGAAGTTCAAGTTCCGTGATGCGCAGTTCGAGGCGATGAACCTCGCCCGTATCGGAAATAAGTATATCACCGACTGCGAGCCTTGGAAGGTCGCAAAAGAAGTGAAAAGTGAAGAGTTAAAAGTGAAAAGTGAGGGGCGCACAAAGGCTGCAGACCGAGTGGCAACAATCCTCAACCTGTGCTTGCAGTTGACAGCCAACCTCGCCATCGCTTTCGAGCCATTCCTGCCGTTCAGCAGCAAGAAACTGCGTGAGATGCTCGCCATCGATTCTTTCGAGTGGGAGCAACTCGGAAGTACTGATTTGTTAAAGGCTGGTCACCAGTTGGGTGAGCCCGCCCTGCTCTTCGAGAAGATTGAGGATGAGGTGATCCAGAAGCAACTCGACAAACTGGAGGCTACCAAGAAAGCCAATGAGGCTGCTAATTACAAAGCCGCCCCGATTAAGGATACTGTCAGTTTCGAGGACTTTGAGAAACTTGACATCCGTGTGGGTCTGGTGAAGGACTGCCAGAAGGTAAAGAAGAGTAAGAAACTCTTGCAGTTTACCATCGACGATGGCTCTGGCACAGACCGCACCATCTGCTCAGGTATCGCAGCCTTCTACGAGAACCCAGAGGAACTCATTGGCAAGCGCATCCTCTTTGTGGCAAACTTCGCGCCCCGTCAGATGATGGGTATCGAGAGTCAGGGCATGATTCTCTCTGCCGTCGATGCTGACGAGAGCCTCAGCGTGGTGACGACAACGAAAGACGTAAAACCAGGCAGTCAGGTGGGGTGAAAAGTGAAGAGTGAAAAGTGAAAAGTGAAGAGTGAAGGGTGAAGAATCTCTGAAGGAAAAAACGGCGAAGGGCCTCTTCTGGGGCGGGATGAACAATGGCGTACAGCAGTTGCTCGGACTGGCCTTTGGCATCATCCTTGGTCGTCTGCTCGATCCTTCAGACTACGGAATGACGGCGATGCTCGCCGTCTTTTCCGTGATTGCCAACGAACTGCAATCGAGTGGTTTCAAGACAGGTCTCATCAATCTGAAGGAACCGAAACATGAGGATTACAACGCTGTCTTCTGGTTCAACATCCTTGCAGGTGTCTTTATCTATGTGGTGCTCTGGTTCTGTGCGCCGTTGATTGCCGACTACTACCATCAGCCCAAACTCATTCCCCTGAGCCGATATGTATTCTTGGGCTTCGTGTTCTCCAGTTTCGGTATGGCGCAGTCTGCCTATCTCACCAAACAAATGCAGATCAAGCAGATTGCGAAATGCGGGATGACCGCAACACTCACGTCGAGTATCGTCAGCGTGATTCTGGCAGCCTTAGGTTTCGGCTATTGGGCCTTGGCTACACAGTATCTGCTCTATATCGCCGTGAACACCCTTTTGCTTTGGTATTTCAGTCCTTGGCGACCCACATTTTTCTTAGGAGTCAGGAGTCAGGAGTCAGGAGTCGGGAGTCTTGTCACTCCGCTGAAACGACTCTTCCCCTTCAGTTTCAAGATTATGCTGTCGGCCATCTTTACTCAGGTGAATGCCAACATCATGAACCTGCTGTTGGGACATTATTACGGTGAAACCAATACAGGTCATTACAATCAGGCCTACCAGTGGAGTTCGAAGGGTTATCTGTTGGTGGGTAATATGGTGAAACAGGTTGACCAGACGGTGCTCGTGGGTCTTCACGACGAACGGGAGCGACAGTTGCAGGTGCTTCGTAAGATGATGCGCTTCACCGCCTTTATTGCCTTCCCGTTGCTGTTCGGCTTAGGACTCGTATCACATGAGTTCATCGTACTGGCCATCAAGGCGAAGTGGGCCTTTGCTGCCTCACTGTTGCCATACCTGTGTCTCTGTGGCGCCTTCATGCCGTTATCGACACTGCTCACTGATGCCATCATCAGTCACAAACGTAGTGACATCTAT
>JAFZNI010000050.1 GCA_017551005.1 Prevotella sp. | reverse complement strand
TTGTGGATAATGGACAGAAAATGCTTATGTCCGTGGTATGTTGTCACCTGACATCTATCATAGGGCGTAGGCAGTTGTCCATTTGTCAACTTGGAGGTTGCCGAAAACCTAAGAATTGGAAATGGTACAACTTGCTTGCGCTTTTTTCTATTCTATTTGTTCGACCAGTGTTATACTTAAAATGAACAGAGATGGATGCAAAGATTCTTGGTGACAGACTTCGGCAGATTCGTAAACGACTTGGAATCACGCAGAAGCAATTGGCAGAGGCTACAAACCTTACGCAGTCCGTCATGTCACGGCTGGAAAACGGAGAGGAGATATATGCTTCTGCCCTGCTGACTATTCTCTATTACTACCAGGACAAAATCAGTCTGGACTATCTGTTCGCTTCTGATTTCGATGCTGATAGCGACAGGCTGCTGTCTTCCTATAGAGATGGGGAACTACAGTCTTTCAGGCGGCAACTCGACATTATTGCCGACATCATCACTTCTTCCTGCGAAACGAGCCTTTCCCATATAGAAAACATGAAAAAGAAGTGTCAGTAGATAGTTATTTTATCTCTTTAGTCCTACTTCTTAACACTTTTATCCCAGTATCAGAGATGCCAAACATTTCTTGTATCCGGGCATCTGTCTTTCCCATGTGTTTGAGCAGCAGATAGAAAAGACGGTGATCGGTTATGGGCTCAGCCCTTTTGACACTTACAATGCTATGAACAGTCCTGTAGTCCATAACTTTATAGAATTGCACGAATAGTTTTATGTCTTTCTTTGTCCATCCATAGAAGGATTTTAACTGTCCCTCTTTGATTTGTTCATAGAGCATCTGTCCCCGTAATAATTGTGGTGACTTCTCTTCCAGTATATTCTTTATTTTCTTATTCAATTCCTTGATGGTAGCACTTGCATCTTCCCTGGAAGCCTCCAATTCACGGATTTGGCTCATGTAATCGCTAATCTGCATCTGCACATCGTGCATCCTGTCGTTCATCCTACTCCGTTTCCAGAGAGTATAGATAGCCAACAGCAGGAGCAAGACTGCAGCAACAAGACCGCCAATCCTCCAGTAATTTGTGACTTGTTCCTGCTTTCGCATGGCTACCTCATGGTCAAAGCGCAGTTGCAGGTCTTTGATGGTGTCGTTCTTCAGTTTGTGGAGTATACTGTCCTTGATGTGAATAATCTCATCAACATTGTCACAGACTTTTTCGACATGGCCATGTTCAATGTCATAGGCCAAAATGTTGTGAATGATGTTGTCCTTATAGTCACCATCATCAATGGTGAGAGCCTTCTTCCATAGTTTGTATGCCTCATCCTGTTTCCCTTCCATATAATAGACATCGGCCAAATGCTCATAGCCTCCAGTAGTTTCTTCATATTTCAATGACTCATAAAAATATTCTTTTGCCTTCTTTGGATCAACCCTTTTATAAAGCATTCCTAAATTTGCTAAGAAAATGGCTTTATTGTTATCACCTATATAATTAATATAAGGTATAGACTTGTTAATGTAGTATCGGGTACTGTCATATTGGTCTAAATTAGAAAAGGCTATGCCTACGTTACTGTATGAATACGCCAGCCAATTCTTATTGTTAGCCAAAAGGGCTAATTTTAATGTTTTTCTTGCGTAGTCGAGTTGCAGGGTATAATTACCGCTTGATTCATTGAGAAAGGTAATACGTTCCGCTATCTTATATTGCTGATGGGGATCGTTAGCAAGTTCTTCTGCTTTTTTGGTATATAATATGGCCTGAGAATAGTTCTCTGACAATGCTTCCCTGTTTGACTTGTAATAATAACAATCAGCCAGTCGATCGTCATCCTTATACTTCTCATAATAGGATATTGCGAAGTCAAGCAATGAATCCGAGGACAGGGGTTGGTCAATTAAATAACCTACCTGTGTCTGCAAAAGATAATAATGGGCTCTATCAGAAGGATTCGTTATCGAGGATTCCTTGATCTCCGATAAAACTGTAAAGGCGGAATCGTATTTCTCTGCAATTACTAAAGAATCAACTTCTTCGAGTCTTTCAGATACCCCTTTGTGCGTACATGCGGCAAGCAAAGAGAACGCGACAATTGTATAAACTAACTTCTTAATCATTCTGCAAAAGTATGGAAAAATATTCATTATCGCAAGTTTATCACAAACTTTTTTGCCATATTTCCTCCAAATAATTATATGTGCATGAAATGAGGGTTTCTGAAAATAGTCATTTTTCCTGAATTTGTTTTCTTTATTGCTGATTATCAGAAGATTATATCTAATTCACAAAGAAACTAAAATTGATTGCATAAGCGAAATACTCAAACTAATTTTGCAGCGTCAAATTTCAAAAAATAAATAATATGAAGAAAATTTTGTTGTTTTTATTGATGGGAATGATGATGGTTCCATCAGAAGTGTATTCTAAGTATTATCGGGAGCGTCCTATTCGACTTCACATGCCAACGAGGACACCAAATTTATATGATATTGGTGTCTATGTAGACTCCGATTCCGGTGATTTGGCTATCACCCCGAATGATGCCATCACAGGGCTGAACATCACCATCACTGGCGATGGAGTGACGTATCTGAACACTACCGTGTCGCTGGGTGCAGGTCAGTCGTATACCGACTGTCTCGACTACCTCCCCGTGGGGACGTACATCCTGACCTTGTCAACTGTTGACGGCGTAATCGACCAGTACGAGATCACCGTCGAGGACGACGAATAGGGAAGGTCTGCCCCACCGCCTCACTGAGAGGCAACGCTTCCAGTGCCACCCGTCGGCGGGTGGCACTGATTTCACCCTAACTTCAAATTTAACACTATGACAACCCTCGATGATATCCTAAACGCGATAGACGGAGTGACGGTTATGCTGAACGACCTTCGCTCCGAGGAAAGAAGACGGTTCAGCAGCATCTGTGAGAGACAACGCGACATCTACCGTTTCCTGGGCATCCCCGACACGGACGACGGGACACGGCAACAGCCCGTAAACCATATCTTCAAGCGGTTCCACAACGGACGGCCCATCGACTTCCTGCGACTGAGGGACACGCTGGCCACCCGCTTCGTCAGTCAGATACGCTATGCCTACGAGTGGTTCTCGCTCTGGAAGGTGTTCTATGAACTGAGGCTGTTGGAGCGCACCACCCTCACGGACTTCGCACGGCAGATGTTCGCGTGGTATCCCGACGCCCCGAGGATGTGTACCGCCGACAGCATCGGCGACTACCGCAGCGGCTATCTGGGAGAGACACCCTCGACGCTGTGGGACGAACAGGCATACCGCGACAGCATCAGGGGCAACCAGAGCCGCACCGCCTTCAGCCGCATCAGCCTCTGGAACCAGGAACTGCGGGAAATCCTGAGACTGTCCCTGCGGAATCCCTGAACCATCCCTGAGAAACGGCCACCATCCCTGTCATCCGCAGTTTCTGCGGGCGGCAGGGCTTCTTTTTTGTCTGTCTGCCGTAACTTTGCACCGTCAACGCGCTGACAAGGAAAAATTATAAAATTTAAAAATTAAAGAATTGAAAAGTTATGAGCAAGAGACAGAATTTCATGCTGAGTCCGCATTTCAGTTACGAGGAGATGACACGCTCCGACTGGGCGGAGAGTCACGGGGTGGACAACACGCCCGACGAACTGCAACTGGCAGGGCTGATCAACCTCTGCTGGAAGTTGGGCGAGCCGCTGCGCGAGGTCTTCGGGCCGATCCACGTCAACAGCGGGTTCCGCTCGGCGGCGGTCAACGAGGGCGTCCACGGCGTGGGCAACTCGAAGCACCTCTCCGGCGAGGCGATGGACATCCGCGTGACCAACAGAGAGACGGGACTGGAGTACTTCGACTTCATCCGCAAGAACGTGGACTACGACCAACTGCTGTTCGAGTTTAACCGCAAGGGAGCGATGTGGCTGCACTGTTCGGTGTGCCTCGACCCGAAGGAGAACAGGCATCAATCTTTTCGGAATTATGGTTTGTAGGAATTGTAAACGGGAACTGCCCGAGGAGCAGTTCGAGATGTGCAAGACCGGCACGCGGCGCAAGGTGTGCCGCCACTGCCACTACGAACTCCACACGAAACGGGCGTGGAAGAAGTGGTGGCGCAGGCAACTCGCGCGCGTGGTAGTAGGGGAAATGGGAAAATAACCCGCCTGTCCCGCTCATCCCACACGTAAGTTTTTTTACTTCCAGTGTGGGATAGGCGGGATGAGCGGTATGTTTCTGGCATCAGCAAGTAATACAGAAGAAGTGAAAAGTGAAGAAGTGAAAAGTGAAGAAGTGAAAAGTGAAGAAGTGAAAAGTGAAGAAGTCAATAATGAAAAATGAAAATGATAGGGATAATTAGAGAATGGCTGCGGGCACTCCTATGGGGGAGCCGACGCAGCGGACAGGACGGCACCGGCATGGGTCGGCTGTCGTCAACAGCAGAGAGGATGCGCATCGTCAGGGGTGTGCGCGACTTCATGGAGCAGCACTACGACCTGCGGTACAACGTGATGAAGCAGACGGAGGAGTTCAGGCCGAAAAATCGGCAGGACAGTACTAACGGAAATTCCGACACTACTATTTTTCATTACGACAGTACTATTTTTTCTAACGACGGTCGTAATTCCGGCAATGAGGATGCTGACTGGAGGCAGTTGACCGACCGTGAGATGCGGCGGATCGCCATCGAGCAGATGGAGCAGGTGGGCGTGGCGTGGTCCGTCGATGTGGAACTCTATGTGCGCAGTGCGCTCGTACCGCCCTATAATCCCGTGACCGACTACCTGGACGGGTGCGGCGCGTGGGACGGGCGCGAAGACCATATCCGCAGGATGGCAACGCGCGTGCCTACGGCGTATCAGGAGTGGCCCGACCTGTTCCACCGCTGGCTGCTGGCGATGGTGGCGCAGTGGCTGAACCTCTCGCGCGACTTCGGCAACGGCATCGTACCGCTGCTCATCGGCGGACAGGGTACCCACAAGTCCACCTTCTGCAAACTGATCCTGCCGCCCGAACTGCGCGAGTACTACATCGACGACGTGAAGATGGACAGTGCCGAGCAGGTGGAGCGGATGCTGGGCAGGATGCTGCTGGTGAACATCGACGAGTACAACGCCAAGACCGTCCGCGAGCAGGCGAAGATCAAGCGCATCCTGACGGAGAAGGACGTGCAGTCGCGGAAGATGCGTTCGGACCAGTATGTGATGCGGCCCCGCACGGCCTCGTTCATCGCCACCACCAACGAGCGGGAGCCGCTCTGTGACCCGACGGGCTCGCGCCGCTATGTCTGCTGCGAGGTGGAGGGCCTCATCGACACCGACGCCCCCGTACCTTACAGGCAGATGTACGCGCAGGCCGTCAGCGAACTGCGGCGGGGCGAGCGCTACTGGCTGTCGAGGGAGGAGGAGGCGGAGATGGAGCGACACAACCAGACGTACCGCCGGCAGTCGTCGCCCGAGGAGGTGCTGCTGTCCTATTTCGCGCCAGCAGAGAGGCGGAAGGAACACTTCATCCGTGCCATCGACATCCAGGAGGCACTGCGGCAGCATGTCCGGCCCATCGACCTCCCCAGTCTCAAGGCACTGACCAACGCCCTGAAAGCCGCCCGCTTCCCCTACGGCAGTTACAACGGCTACCGCGGCTGGTACGCGGAAGAAGTGAAAAGTGAGAAGTGAAAACCATTTTGGATTTGACGGGGGAGGGCGTTTCCGGGGAATCGTATCTGAAAACGTCGTACCTTTGCAGCCGGAAATCAGAAGCAGACCAGGGCCCGGCGAGATGACGATTCCACAAAACAAGAGTCATTAACAATTAAATTTAAGAAAACTATGGCAGTAACAGTCAGTCTCAAACAGAACAAGAATTCTCATTCAACAGGCTACAAGAAATGGTACCCCCGTGCCAAGTACGGCAAGATGATCGACATCGCAGGACTGGCACAGCACATCCACGACCACCACGCCATCTATCCGGAGGACCTGGTGAGGGGCGTGCTCCAGTGCGCCACACGATGCACGCGGGAACTGATGCTCGAGGGCTATCCCGTGAAGTTCGACGGCCTCGGCATCTTCAAGGCCTCGGTGGAGAACGAACACGGCTTCATCCGACCCGCCGATGCCACACTGCTCATCGGCGGCAAGGACGACCAGGGCCGTCCCGTCGGTATCCAGGCCATCAAGATGGTGTGTCAGGCCTCGGGCGAGTTCACCCGCAAGGAACTCTCGGAAAGCAGTGTGCTCCAGTGGAGCGACCTGGCGGAGAGTATCATCGCCGAGGATAAGAAACGACTGGAGGAGGGCGGAGCCAGCCAGAGCGGCACAGGTACCAATCAAAATGGTGGCAGCACAGGCGGTGACCCCGATCCGGATAATGGCGGTGGCGACAACGGCGGCGGTGAAGGCGGCGGTGATGCAGATCAGTAATAATTCACAATGCACAATTCACAATGCATAATTCACAATTCATAATGCACAATTCACAATTATGAAGAAGAAAAGTTTCATTGAGGTGGCGGTGAAGGTGATAGTAGCCGCACTCACGGCATTTTTGACGGCCATTACGACCACAAGTTGCGTGGGGCATGGGCCATTGTACTAATACATTTTAATTAAGAAAACGAGGGTGTGTCTAAACACACCCTCCTCATGCGATTGTCTTGTAGAGGGTCGTTGCGTTGTGACGACCCTCCATCACGTCTAATATCTCTTCTTCCGATGAGAGGTTGAAATCGCCTGGGATGGTGTTCTTCAGGGCAGCAGCGGCAAGTGAGTAGTTCAATTGCTTCTGTCTGTCGTTGGGGAAGAGGTTGACAGCATGCAGCCAGCCGCCCATGAAAGCATCGCCTACGCCGACGGGATCCACCACGTCAGGGATGTCAACGATGGAAGACTGCAGCAGTTTGCCTTCTGTCCAAAGGAGGGCAGTGAGGGTGTGGTGATTCGACGATACGATGTTACGCATGCCCATCATCCAGTGCTTCAGACGGGGATACTTGGCATGCAGTTCATCGAACCACTCACCGTATTCCTTCATCTGCATCTCGAAGTTCGAGTCGGTAGCCGTGAAGGGGGGCTGGGGATGCTGCGAGAGCCAGTCGAACTCAATGGCGTCGCCAAACATCATGTCGCAGCGGGAGAGCATCCGACTGAGTGTCTCACGAGGCGTCGCGCCCTCGTATTTCCACAGGTTCTTACGGTAGTTGATGTCGAAACAGACGGTGATGCCCAGTTCGTCAGCGATGTCGAGCGCCTCGAAGGTGGCTGCTGCAGCCTGTTGCGAGATGGCGGCAGTGATGCCCGACACGCAGAAATAGGCACAATCTTTCAGAATCTCGCGCCAGGGTATCATGCCCGGCTTCAGGTCGTAATAGGCTGAGTTGGCTCGGTCGTAGATGACTTTCGCTGCCCGCATGCCTGCAGGTGGCTCGAAGTAATAGGTGCCGATACGCTGTCCACCGTAGAGCACATGACTTGTATCCACACCGAGTTGTGCCAGATTCATCGCCCCTGCATGACCAACGGGGGTGTCTGGCAGGCGTGTGATATAAGTCACGTTTTCGCCTTGTGAAGCCAGTGATACAGCCACGTTCGCCTCACTGCCACCATACTTGCTGGTGAACATATCGCCCTGCGTCAGTCGTTGGTGGTCGGGCTTCGAGAATCGGAGCAATAACTCTCCGAAAGTTACAATCTTTTTCTTTTCCATGTTTGCTTTTGTGTTTTGGTTACGGCTGACTCTCTCCCTCGATATACTGCGACATCAGGAGGTGCTCACCGTCGTAGACCACGTAGGAGAACTGGGTGATCCAGTCGCCGAGGATGATCATACGGGCCTTTTTGGTGAGTTGCAGATCCACCTCGATGTGACGGTGTCCGTAGATGAAGTAATCGACATTAGAGTGATACTGGATGTATTTCTTTGTGTAGAGTACCAGGTGCTCGCGGCTCTCACCCATATAGGCAGGCTCCTCATTGTTGGGACGCTTCAGACGGGAGTGCTTGGCCCAGTTCAGACCGAACCACATGCCCCAACGGGGATGCAGGGCAGAGAAGGCCCACTGGCAGGTCTTGTTGTGGAAGATGCTTTTGATCAACTTAAAGTTCTTGTTGGGGTCTCCGAGACCGTCACCGTGGGCTAAGAAAAAAATCTTGCCGTAGATTTCGGTCGTCTCAGGCTGCTTGTGCAGGGTGACACCACACTCTTTCTCTAAGTATTCGTAAGCCCAGATGTCGTGGTTGCCTGTGAAGTAGTGTACCTCGACCCCCATGTCCGTCAGTTCGGAGAGTTTGCCTAAAAAGCGGGTGAATCCCTTGGGCACCACGTATTTGTATTCGTACCAGAAGTCGAACATATCACCTAACAGATAGACGGCAGCGGCTTTCTCCTTGATGCTGTCGAGGAAACGCACTAACCGTCGTTCCTGCATCCTCTGATGGGGGATGGCAAGCGACCCAAGGTGCGCATCGGATAGAAAGTAGATATTCTTCATCTGTGATAATCTGTGTAATCTGTGGCTTTAGTCGAATCCCAGTTCTACGCGGGCTTCTTCACTCATCATACTCTGGTCCCAGGCAGGCTCGAAGACGAGGTTGACATTGGCACCCTTGATGCCATCGACACTCTCCACCTTCGTGCGCACATCCTCTAATATATAGTCAGCGGCAGGACAGTTGGGGGCGGTAAATGTCATCTCCAATTCCACCGTGCTGTCCTCCTGCACGTCAATCTTGTATATCATTCCCAAGTCATAGATGTTGACGGGAATCTCTGGGTCGTAGACGGTCTTCAACACATCCACAATCCGCTCCTCAAGCAGTGTCTTTTCTTCCTGTGTCATTACTTGTTTCTTTCGACATCGATTCATACTGCCGACAAAGGTAGTAAAAAAAGTGAGAAAACCATGCAGAATATCCCAGAAATTTTAAAGTTATTGCAACTATCTGTTATTATGCAGCGTCTATAATGCAAAAGAAAAGTGTAGTCTTCTGCAGTTTGCAACTGGGTTGCATGACAGATACTATACCTTTGCACTCGCAAAAAATAAAAGGATCAATTATAAACGAAAAGTGAAAAAGATTATTTTCTGGACAACAGTCCTGGTGCTGGCCATGTTTATGGCAATGAAAGCCCAGGCGCAAGAAACATCAGTCACGTCAACCACCCAGACCATCAGAGGTCAGGTATGCGATGTGGCTTCAGGCGAACCAATGATTGGCGTATCTATTTCCGTTGAAAATGGAACGACGATGAGTACTGTCTCGGATGCCAACGGTAACTTCGTAATAAATAATGTACCTGTAGGGCGTCACTCCGTCCGTGCCACCTATATCGGCTACGAGCCCGTGCTGTTGAAAGAGCAGTTGGTGACCTCTGGTAAGGAGTTGGTATTGAACCTGAAGATGACGGAGAGCATTTCTGAACTCTCAGAAGTGGTGGTCAAACCCCGCGTCAACAAACAGGTGCCGCTCAACGAGATGGCACAGGTGGGAGCCCGTATGTTCAGTGTGGAGGAAGCCACCCGTTATGCTGGGGGTATGGCCGACCCTGCCCGCACCGCTTCGATGTTTGCAGGTGTGGCCACAGGTGGAGCCACCAACGGTATCTCTATCCATGGTAACTCGCCCCAGATGTTGCAGTGGCGCGTTGAGGGTGTTGAGGTCAACAACCCCAATCACTTCGCTGAGATTACCGAGGCAGGTGGTGGTGTCTTCACCTCGCTCAATGGTACGGTGCTGACCAACAGCGACTTCATGACAGGAGCCATGCCCGCAGAGTACGGCAACGCTCTCTCAGGTGCCTTCGACATGAAAATGCGCGTGGGTAATAATGCCAGGCATGAGCATGCCGTGCAGGTAGGAACCTTGGGTGTCGATTTCGCCTCTGAGGGACCTCTAGGTAAGAACTCGAAAGCCTCCTATCTCGTCAACTACCGTTACAGTTTCCTCGAGATTGCCAAGAAACTGCATGCCATCAATATGGAGAACGAGACACTCGACTATCAGGACCTCAGTTTTAAGTTCAACTTTCCCACCAGTCATGCAGGTACTTTTGCCGTGTGGTTTACGGGACTCCTCGACAACTACGAGAGCAAGGCTCCTGATCCTTCTGAGTGGGAGACGCTCTGGGACAGTAACGACTCGTGGTCGCGTCAGCGCAGTTGGGCGGGGGGCGTGACGCACACTTATCTTTTCCGTTCTGGTGGTATGCTCACTTCCAATGTCGCCTATACTGGCAGTTACCAGAAACTGGGTGTCGATGACTATACGGAACAGATGCAGAAGATGCCCGATATGTCTGGTCGCAGTATGTCGTGGAACGTCATCATCAGCACGCAGCACAAACATAAGTTCTCGTCACGCTATACCATGCAGAACGGCTTCGAGCACCG
>JAFZNI010000049.1 GCA_017551005.1 Prevotella sp. | reverse complement strand
CGCACCCGTCGCTACACCATCAGCGGCATCTACCAGACCAATATGACCCGCTTCGACGAGGCGCTCTGCCTCACCGACCTCTATGCCGCCGTGAAGATCAATGGCTGGGAATCTGACCAGGTGTCGGGAGCGGAACTGTTGGTGGAGAACTTCGAGCAACTGCAGGCGACGGAGGATGAAGTCGTCGAGAAGGTGAACCGCAGTAATGACCCCTACGGACAGACTTTCTCCTCACAGACCATCTATGAGGCCTATCCCCAGATATTCACGTGGCTCGAACTGCTTGACATCAACGTGTGGATCATCCTGGCGCTGATGGTCTGCGTGGCTGGCTTCACGATGATCAGCGGACTGCTCATCATCATTCTGGAACGAACCCAGATGATTGGTGTGCTGAAAGCCATCGGTGCCCGCAACAAGACCATCCGACACACCTTCCTCTGGTTTGCCGCCTTCATCATCGGACAGGGCCTGCTGTTAGGAAACATCCTCGGCATCGGCATCATCCTGCTGCAAAGGACAACGGGTCTCATCACCCTCGATCCGCAGACCTATTATGTCAGCGAGGTACCAATGGAGATCAACATTCCCCTGTTTGTCCTGCTCAACATCGCCACACTACTCATCAGCATTTTTGTTCTTATCGCACCGAGTTTCCTGATTTCGCATATCCACCCCGCGAAATCCATGCGGTATGAGTAAAATAACGTTAATTGTTGCACATTTTTTTTGCGAATGTGCAGAAAACACTGTATCTTTGCACAAAATTTTGAAATTTGTGCAATTTAATGGAAACTTTCAGTAGTTTTAACGCCTATATACAACGCGCCATTGTAGATTACTGGGATCAGGATGCCTTGACGGATTATCAAGGCATCACCCTCCAGTTTCACGACGTGGCCCGTAAGATTGAGAAACTACATATCCTGTTTGAGAACAGCGACGTCAAACCGGGCGACAAGATAGCCATCTGCGGCAGAAATTCAGCCCACTGGGCAGTGGCCTTCCTCGCCACACTCACTTACGGTGCTGTGGCAGTGCCAATCCTCCACGAGTTCAACGGCGAACAGATACAGAATATCGTCAACCACTCCGAGTCGAAACTCCTGTTCATCGGCGACTATGCCGTCAAGACGATAGACCCTGAGCAGATGCCCGCTCTTGAAGGCATCATCAACATCCCCGACTTCTCACTGCTGATCTCCCGTTCGGAACGCCTCGCGTACGCGCGTGAACATTTAAATCTTATGTTCGGCAGCAAATACCCGATGGCTTTCCGCAGAGAGCATGTCAACTACCATCAGGACGAAGCCGAGGAACTGGCACTCATCAACTATACCAGCGGCACCACAGGCTTCTCCAAGGGTGTGATGCTGCCCTATCGTGCCATCTGGGGAAACATCGAGTTCATCATCAGCCGTCTGGGCAAGAAGATACATCCAGGCGACAACCTGTTGAGCATCCTGCCGATGGCCCACATGTACGGCATGGCGGTAGAATTCCTCTTCGCCTTCTGCCACGGGTGCCATCTGTTCTTCCTCACCCGCCTGCCGTCGCCTGCCATCATTGCACAGGCCTTTGCCGACATCCGTCCGGCACTCATCATCACCGTACCCCTCATCATCGAGAAGATCATCCGCAAGAGGGTGTTCCCGAAGGTGCAGGACAACCGCGTGAAACTGCTGCTGTCGATGCCTGTGGTCAGCAAGAAGGTGAAGGACCGTATCTGTCAGGAAGTCTACAATGCCTTTGGCGGCAATTTCTACGAGATCATCGTAGGCGGAGCCGCCCTGTCGAAAGAGGTCGAGGAGTTCCTGCTGAGCATCAACTTCCCCGTCACCGTGGGTTACGGCACTACCGAGTGCGCCCCGCTCATCTCCTACTGCGACCACAAGGAGTTCGTGGCAGGCTGCTGCGGCAAGCCCGTAGACCGTATGGAGGTAAAAATCCTCTCCAACAACCCGCAGCACATCCCCGGCGAGATCGTCACCAAGGGCTGTAACGTGATGCAGGGCTACTACAAGAACGAAGAGGCCACCCGTCAGGTCATCGACGAAGAGGGCTGGTACCATACCGGCGACCTCGGCACGATGGATGCTGAGAGTCACCTGTTCATCCGCGGACGCATCAAGAACATGCTCCTTGCTGCCAACGGACAGAATGTCTATCCCGAGGAGATAGAAGACAAACTCAACTCCATGCCGATGGTGGCAGAGAGCATTGTCGTACAGCGTGGCGAGAAACTCGTCGCCCTCGTGTATCCCGACAAGGACGAGATGGTCAGTTTCACCCAGGAGGAACTGGAGCGTATCATGGAGCAGAACCGCAACACCCTGAACGGCCAACTGCCCGTCTATAGCCGCATCGCCGCCATCGAACTGCGCGACGAGGAATTTGCCAAGACGCCAAAGAAGAGTATTAAACGATACCTTTATAACTAAATAAAGCCAATATGTATAACAAAGAAATACCGAGTTTCAATGCGCTGATCCAAAAGAGCATTATCGAGAATTGGGATCGCGACGCGCTGACCGACTTCAAGGGTCAGACCTTGCAGTTCCACGATGTGGCGCGTAAGATTGAGAAACTGCATATCTTGTTTGAGAACAGCGGTATCCAGAAGGGCGACAAGATAGCCCTCTGCGGACGTAACTCCAGCCAGTGGGCTGTGGCCTTCCTCGCCACACTCACCTTCGGTGCCGTGGCTGTGCCTATCCTCCACGAGTTCAATGCCGAGCAGATCCACAATATCGTCAACCACTCCGAGTCGCGCCTGCTCTTCGTGGGCGACCATGTGGCCACGATCATCGATCCGCAGCAGATGCCGAAACTGGAGGGTATCATCAACAACCCCGACTACTCGCTGATGGTGAGCCGCACCGACAAACTCACCTATGCCCGTGAGCACCTGAACGAACTCTACGGCAAGAAATACCCCAAATACTTCCGCAAGGAACACGTCAACTACTACAAGGAGGAGAGTCCCGAGGAACTGGCCCTCATCAACTATACCAGCGGCACCACAGGCTTCTCCAAGGGCGTGATGCTGCCTTACCGCGCCATCTGGTCAAACTACGACTTTGCGGAGCATGTGCTGGGCAAGACCATCCGTAATGGCGACCGCATCATCTCCATGTTGCCGATGGCCCACATGTACGGTATGTCGTTCGAGTTCGTCTTCGAGTTCCTGCACGGCTGTCATGTGTATTACCTGAACCGTGTGCCCTCGCCCGCCATCATCGCACAGGCCCTGGCAGAGATCAAGCCCGTCATCGTCATCGCCGTGCCGCTCATCATCGAGAAGATCATCCGCAAGAAGGTGTTCCCGAAGATACAGAACAACCGCATGCGCCTGCTGTTGCAGATGCCTGTCATCTCGAAGAAGGTGCGTGAGATGATCTGTCAGGAGGTGCTCAAGGCCTTCGGCGGTCAGATGTACGAGGTTATCATCGGCGGCGCTGCCCTCAACCAGGAGGTGGAGCATTTCCTCAAGCGCATCGACTTCCCCTATACCGTCGGCTACGGCGCCACCGAGTGCGCCCCCATCATCGGCTATGAAGACTGGCACCGTTTTGCCCCAGGCTCCTGCGGCAAGGCCGCCTACCACATGGAGGTGAAGATCGACTCGCGCGACCCGCAGCGTGTGCCTGGCGAGATCCTGGCACGCGGACTCAACGTGATGCTCGGCTATTTCAAGAACCCCGAGGCAACGGCAGAGACCATCGACCGCGACGGCTGGTATCACACCGGCGACCTTGGCACGATGGATGCCGAAGGCAATATCTACATCAACGGACGCTCGAAGAACATGCTCCTCGGCCCAAGCGGACAGAACATCTATCCCGAGGAGATTGAGGACAAACTCAACTCGATGACCTTAGTGGTGGAGAGTCTCGTGGTGCAGCGCGACAACAAACTCGTGGCCATCGTCTATCCAGACTATGAGGAGGCGAAGAACATGAAGTTCTCTAAGGACGACATCCGTAACATCATGGAACAGAACCGCAACGGTCTGAACGAGATGCTGCCCGCCTACGAGAAGATCACTGAGATGGAGATCCGCGAGGAAGAATTCGAAAAGACGCCCAAGCGCTCCATCAAGCGCTACCTCTACAAATAAAAGAAATCCCCGGAAGTCCTTCAATTTTCGGGGATTATCTTTAATAAATAGGGCCGTTTACGGGAGTGCGGAGCAGTAAAATTTCCTCTGCACTAAAATATTTTTTCCAGTGCGGAGCAGTAAATGCCCGAGTGCATTGCATAAATACGAGCGTCCACCCTCTTTCTTGTTTATTCGTATTCGTAGTAGTACCAGTAGGTGCCGCGGTAGTGCTCCTCTACCCTGCCCTTGCGCTCGGTGAGGTCGGCATACTCGGCCTCAAGTTCCTGCAGGTTCTTCCAGTCCTCGTCCATCACACTGTTGTGATAGACCACAACGGGCTTGGAACGCAGGTGGGTGTAGAGCGTCATGGCCTCACGGTAATGACGGGGCAAACGGTCGATGTCGAGCGTGTCGCCTTCGGAATAATAGCGGCGCAGCAGAGGGACAAAATCGTCGATACGCTTGTCTATCAACAGGCCACACAACTGATAGTCGGCAATGGAGCGGTTGACGGTACTGTCGCGTCGCTGCATCAGTACCAGATAGCGGTCAGTGGTCATCTCTCCCTTCGGGCGTGCGCCCAGGAACTTATACAGGCTGTCGGTGGGATACATCACGAATCTCGACTTCCCCTCAACGGGCAGCATCGCCTCACTATGGCCAGAAACGGGATAATCGAACAGACGCTCACCCAACTCACCCGTACGCGACAAGGCATACATACGAATCATCTGCAAGTCGGCATCACTCTCAAGTGATTTGGCACCCATCTGAAGGGCACCCTTAAAATCGCCGGAGAGAAGCCGCGACTCCGCCCGCATACGGTAATGGAACACAGCATTGGAGTTGCTGAAGGCCACAACCATGATGATCAGCAGGGCCATCGTCAGCATATTGATCCACATGGCACGGGAGAAAAGGCCCTTGGGCTCTGCATTGGGTTCGACATCTTGTAACACACGGGCCACGAAGACCATAAACAGCCACAGCGCAATGACCAAGGGAAGAATCCACCACCAAGACCCCAGAGAGTACTGACCATCGACAGTACTATTGATGTCGGTAATCACGGCCAGAGCCAGCATGGAGGGCAAATAGTTCAGTGCGTGGCTGCGCTTCCGGAGGCGAGTCAGGGCAAAGACTATCAACTGGAGTGCCTGGAGGATCAGCGTGATGAGTACAGCACCCAAGAAGGGCTTATAAGTGGTCAGTCCCTTGCTCAGCACATGCTGCGCTGCCGCAAGGACATCTGCCTGGAAGCAATAGAGCCAGACAAATGAGAAAGTGATAAAAACAATAGCACACATCAGCCGGATGGCGACGGTGCTACTGTTCTTATTGGGGTGATTATAATTCATAAAAACAAGTTTTTATGCACTTTTGTCACGACTCAACCAAACAAGCAAACTTGATGGTCTTCGCTGCTCCAAAAGTTCATATCAATTTTTCTTCAGGACGACGGCGGAACGGGCGGGGATGTAGAGTTTCAGCCACTCCTTCTTATCCTGCACGTAGAGCGGGTCGTAGTTGGTGAAGTGTGTCACCGTATCATCGGCAAAGCCATTGCCACCAAAGTCCTTCGAGTCGGTGTTGAGCACCACATCGTAGGAGCCTGTTGGTACGAGGAAGCCGTAGTCGGTATAACTGCGATTCGGTGAGAAGTTGAATACAAACACAAGGTCGCCACGCATGAAACAGAGCACCTGGTCGCCATCGTCGTGCCAGATCTCCACCACAGGCTTGTCCTGGAAGTTGCGCACGCTCTTGATGGTCTTCAACATCGCACGGTCGAAGTCGCCGAGCCAATGGTAACAGAGATCCTTGTTGTCGACAAGGTTCCACTGACGACGGGCATACTTGTACGACCAACCATTACCCTCACGCGGGAAGTCAATCCACTCAGGATGTCCGAACTCATTACCCATGAAGTTCAGGTAGCCGCCGTTGATGGCAGCCGCTGTCACGAGACGGATCATCTTGTGCAGGGCGATACCGCGCTGGGCCATATCGTTGACATCCTTCTTGGCGAAGTGCCAGTACATATCGGCGTCGATGAGACGGAAGATGATGGTCTTGTCGCCCACCAGTGCCTGGTCGTGACTCTCGCAGTAGGAGATGGTCTTCTCGTCAGGACGACGGTTCTTGACCTCCCAGAAGATGGAGCACACGTTGATATCCTCGTCGCGTACCTCTTTGATGGTCTTGATCCAGTAGTCGGGGATGTTCATGGCCATACGGTAGTCGAAGCCATAGCCGCCATCCTCGAACTTCGCAGCGAGTCCCGGCATACCAGACACCTCCTCGGCAATGGTGATAGCTTCTGGATTCACCTCATGGATGAGTTTGTTCGCCAATGTCAGGTAGCAGATGGCGTTGTCGTCCTCATGTCCGTTGAAATAGTCACCGTAGCCACCGAAGGCCTCACCCAGTCCATGACT
>JAFZNI010000048.1 GCA_017551005.1 Prevotella sp. | reverse complement strand
TTGTTGGTCGCGGGTGTCGATGGTCGGTGCCAACAGCAACTGCTCCATCCTCTCCGTCTGCTCCGCACTCCACAGGGGCGACAGCAGCAGATAGTCGAACCAGTCTTTCAAAAGATGATGGTGTTTCAGATGGACGGCCTTTTCTTTCTCCTTCCGTGTGTGTGGCGGTTCCAGTTCCAGCATCGCCACATCTGACACGAAACCTTCCAACTGCTCTTTCAGGTCATCCGCCGGTTGTCTGGACAAGCCTGTGAAACCACCGCTCCCTAACTTCACCTGAACATAGAGAGCATACATCCGACGGAGCAGGTTTTCGTACAGCGATGTTGCCTGCTGATCCTTGTAGCCCCCCTTCCAGTAGTCGGTCATGAGTTGAAAGTCCGAGCGGATGGCGTAGAGCCTGTCCCTGCTGTTGTCGAGGGGATGGACGGAGAGGTATATCTCCATCGCATCGAGGGCACCGGAGAGATTTCGGTTCAACAGATAGCCGTAGACGTCGTTCAGGTTGTCAGTGTATTCCATCGCAGGTTACTTTTTGGAGAGCCATTTCTGCGCCCGCTCGATGTCCTGGGTACGGGGTTTGGCGATATGACTGAATTTCAGACTTTGCGGGATGGTATCCACCGCCTCGCGCTTCACCTTGCAGTATTTCATCACGAGGTCACGGTAGTGGCTGATGCCGTACTTGTTGATTGAGTCGCACGCCGCATTGTAGCCTTTGATGAATACCTTCAACTGCACCTTCCGCCATTTGTCCTGAAGAACGTTGGACTGCATTGCCACGGCACCCATCTGCATATCCAGTTTACGGGTATCCAGCAGCACCTTGTGTTTCAGAAACCGCGCCTGGGCGGCCTGTGGTTCCGTCAGCAGCAGTGCGTCCATCTCGTTGTTCTCCAACATCTTCAAGCGCACGTTCACATCGTTGACCTGTATGCGGAACACGCGCTCCGGCTTCAACTTGGCACTATCGACGGCGAGGTCACCCAACAGGTCTGTCACGGAATAGCGGGTCATCGCAAGCATCTTGTCATCGAGATGTTTCAGGTCGGTGATGCGGGCCACGCGGTTGGATACGAGTTGCCAATAGGCATTCGTCGCCGTCAGGTATTCTATCTTGGCACCCTGTTGCATCATCCGCTCGGCACGCACAAGATCGGTCACGCCGAGTTCCACGCGGTCGTTCACGAGAGCCGTATCGATATCCATCTGCGCCGTGAACTGCTTCAAACGAATGTCCACGACGGTATCAAACAACTGATGGTCCTCCGCCAGATAGATGGGCAGGCAGTCGAGCGTAGGCAGCACGGCCACCTTCATCGCCGCCGAGTCCTCGCGCTGCTGCTTCACACGCTGTTCGTGATTGATGCGCTTCGTCTCCTCATAACTCTGTCCGCAGCCCGCCAACAGACATATCGTTGCTATTATCCAGAATATTTTCCTCATAATCGGGGACAAAGGTACTAATTTTTTTTTAATTATCCATTATCCATTGTCAATTATCAATTTTTTTGTGTACCTTTGTTGCCGTTATGGCAAAAGACAAGATCGCATACGTATGCTCCAACTGCGGCCAGGAGTCGCCGAAGTGGATAGGCAAATGCCCCGCCTGCGGGCAGTGGAACACATTCAAGGAAATCAAGGTAGCCTCAACTTCCTCCCCTAAGTTAGGGGAGGTCAGGAAGGGTCTGAACAAAGGCTCTTCCCTCCAGTCCTCTGCCGCCTCTGCTGGAAGAGTCCTCCGCCTCCGCGACATCTCCAACCACGATGATCCGCGCATTGACATGCATGACACCGAACTGAACCGTGTCCTCGGTGGCGGTCTCGTGCCGGGCAGCATCGTACTTCTGGGCGGTGAACCGGGCATCGGCAAGTCCACCCTCTCGCTCCAGACCATGCTCCGTTTGCCAGAGAAGAAGATTCTCTATGTAAGCGGCGAGGAGAGTGCTCATCAACTCAAGATGCGCGCCAACAGGCTCCTCAATGCACAGCCCAATGGTCAATGGTCAATGGTCAATGGTCAATGGTCAATGGTCAATGGTCAATGGTCAATGGTCAATGGTCAATGGTCAATGGTCAATGGTCAATCAGACAATCTTCTGATTCTCACCGAGAACTCCCTTGAAGCGATTTTCGACCATATCAAGGAGGAGCAGCCTGAACTGGTGGTCATCGACTCCATCCAGACCATCATGACAGAGGATGTGGAGAGCAGTGCCGGTAGCATCGCCCAGGTACGAGAGTGCGCCTCTGCCCTCCTCCGCTTCGCCAAGTCGAGCGGTGTACCCGTCATCCTCATCGGACATATCACGAAGGAGGGCACATTGGCAGGTCCGAAGATCCTCGAACATATCGTCGACACTGTCATCCAGTTCGAGGGCGACCAGCACTATATGTACCGCATCCTGCGCTCGATGAAGAACCGCTTTGGCTCCACCGCCGAACTCGGCATCTACGAGATGCAGCAGAACGGACTCCGACAGGTCTCCAATCCCTCAGAACTCCTACTCACCCAGGATCACGACGGACTCTCTGGTATTGCCATCTCCTCAGCCATCGAGGGCGTGCGCCCCTTCCTCGTCGAGACACAGGCTCTCGTCTCTACAGCCGCCTACGGCACACCTCAGCGCAGTGCCACAGGCTTCGACCAGCGTCGTCTGAACATGCTTCTCGCCGTGCTTGAAAAGCGCGTCGGTTTCAAACTCATGCAGAAGGATGTCTTCATCAATATCGCTGGCGGCCTGCGCGTCACTGATCTCGCAATGGACCTGAGCATCATCGCTGCTGTGCTGTCGAGCAATGTTGACACACCGATCGAGAGCGGTTGGTGCATGGCGGGTGAGGTAGGTCTCTCTGGCGAGGTACGTCCCGTCAACCGCATCGAGCAACGCATCGCCGAGGCAGAGAAACTTGGCTTCACCGATATGATCATCCCCAAGTACAACCTACAGGGTTTCGACCGCAAGAAATACCACATCACCCTCCACCCCGTCCGCAAGGTCGAGGAAGCCCTCCGCGAACTCTTCGGTTGATGCAAAAACAAAAGCCACCCTCATGGTGGCTTTGTTTTTATGATATATTTCAGTCTTCTACGATGACTTTTCTGGAAGTGCCATCGGCACGACGCTCGATGCAGAGACCCTTAGGCTTGTCAAGTCTTCTTCCCTGAAGGTCGTAATAAGTCTTGGGACCTACATAGTCCTTTTGCGTCAGTTCCTTGATGGCCGTAGTGCCTGAATCCAGTTTGAAGATATAGGTGACCAGACTCTGTGCTGGCAGTACGACGCCCAATTTGTTATCTGTCTCGTCGATCATGAGCGCATCATTGTCATCGAGCGTCTCGCTGATGACAAGATTCTTCTTCTGACAGAGTTCATCTGACTCATTACCGAATGACCTCAGCATTTCACCGCTTGTAACTTTGAAAGGCGTATCATTCAGTTTGATATAGAAATTTCTGTCTTTGGTTTGGGTATTGATAGCCATGATGATGAGTGAGTCACCCTTGACGAAGGCAGAAGTCTCGATAGTGGCATTTGTCTTGAGAACGACACTGCACGACGACTCCAAAAGAGTGGAGCCGGTGACATGCTTGGAGAAATGCGACATCACGTAGGCACGGGGCAACAACTTGTTCTTCGTCTTGTTTTTAGCACCATACTTTGCCTCGCCGGTACTGACGAATGCCCAGTGGGCACGCATGTACCAATAGATATAGCCGGTACCTCCAGCCTGAATACACTCGTTGAGTTCCTCGGCAAACTCCAGTTGCTCCTTCCAGTTGGGCAGGCGGTCACCGATATTGTCCGACACGGAATGTTCCGTCATCCAGACCTCCTTGTCGTACTTTTTGGCCAGCACGGCTGATTTCTTCATATAGTCAAGGGGAGCATGCCCATAAAGGTGGCCAGCCACAATATCGATTTGCCCACGACAGGTTTCGTCCCTCATCAGCGGGTCGGTATAGTTCTGCGTAAAACCTAAACTCTCGCCACTGATAAGACGCACGCCTTTGTATTTCTCGCGGTCCAGCATATAGGCATAGTTCTTGACCAGTTTTACCAAATCCTGCGGGTCATAGAGACAGCCAGAATAACTGACCCACCAGTCGGGCTCGTTTTGGATGGACACGGCATCCACGTCGACGCCTTTTTTGTGCATCCACTCTAAGAAGGAGTTCAACCAAGGGAAGAACTTATCATAGCAGTCTTCCCGCAACTTCCCCCGCTTGTTTCCTTGATCATCAGCATTGCCACCTTGCGCCGTACCATTCGTCTTGTATTCACCAGGAGGCGACCAGGGTGTGCCGAAGACGATACCACCGCGTTGCTTCACAATCTTTGCCGAGGGCAACGAACCGTTCCAGTCATAGGGGGTGTCCCAGTTTCCCCACTCAGGTACCTTCACGTCGCCTTCGAAGTTTGGCGAGATCTCCATACGCATGATGTTCAAACCGATTTCCGATTCGTCACCGTAAAGCAGTTTTACGGGTTTGGTATCAGTGCCAAACGGACACATGGCACCGTCACAGCAGGCAGCACCAAAACCTGTTATCGTCTGTAGACGATTGTTCTTGACGGTGATGGTGACTGTGGATCTCTTTACCGCATGGACAGCCGTCACGGTTGCCAGCGCCAAAATAGAAATAATAATTCTTCTCATTATCCTTAGTAAATTGCAATTCGGCTGCAAAGGTACGAAAATTTCGATTAAGTGAGAACAAAAGGAATGTATTTCTTTTGTCGAGCGGGAGAAATTTATCTAATAAGTGAATGAATAAACACGGAGACAAATATTAAAAAAGCAAAAAAAGAAAAAACTCTGTGTCGCAGTGCAGTTTGTTTCATAATTAATTCGTACCTTTGCGCCTTGAAATCAAATAATTATAAAAATAGTGTAAATTGTAAATTGTAAAATTGTAAATCATCATGACAATCAACGAATTTAATTTTGCCGGTAAGAAGGCAATCGTGCGCGTTGACTTCAACGTGCCCCTCGATGAGAATGGTAAGATCACTGACGACACCCGCATCCGCGGTGCCCTGCCCACACTGAAGAAGATCCTGGCCGATGGTGGTGCCACCATCATCATGAGCCACATGGGCAAACCCAAGGGAAAGGTGAACCCGAAACTGTCGCTCGGACAGATCCGCGAGGCTGTGGAGAAGGCACTGGGTGTTCCCGTGGCTTTCGCTCCCGACTGCGCCAAGGCTGCTGACGCTGCCAAGGCCCTGAAGATGGGTGAGGCTCTCCTGCTCGAGAACCTCCGTTACTATCCTGAAGAGGAAGGCAAGCCCGTAGGCATCGAGAAGACCGACCCCGCCTACGACGAGGCCAAGAAGGCCATGAAGGCTTCTCAGAAGGAGTTCGCCAAGACGCTGGCTTCTTACGCTGACTGCTACGTGATGGATGCCTTTGGTACTGCTCACCGCAAGCACGCCTCTACTGCTGTCATCGCCGACTATTTCGATGCAGACAACAAGATGCTGGGTCTGCTGATGGAGAAGGAGGTTCAGGCTGTCGACAATGTGCTCAGCAACATCAAGCGTCCGTTCGTCGCCATCATGGGTGGCTCGAAGGTCTCTTCTAAAATCGGTATCATCGAGAACCTGCTCGGTAAGGTGGATAAACTCATCCTCTGCGGTGGTATGACCTACACCTTCGCCAAGGCTCATGGCGGCGAGATCGGTGACTCTATCGTGGAACTTGACAAACTGGATGTTGCTCTGGGCGTTGAGGAACTGGCCAAGAAGAACGGCGTAGAACTCGTGCTCGGTTCTGACTGCAC
>JAFZNI010000047.1 GCA_017551005.1 Prevotella sp. | reverse complement strand
GTTGTAGGTGCGACGGGGACGGAGGCCACCATAGAGTTTTTCGTCTTCGAGCAGGAACTTCGGGGCGTGGATGTATGCCGTGTCCACCTTATTATATATATAAGGGGAGCCAAGAATATGGTCGATACGCTCCCACTCGCCCTTGTAGCGATAGGTGCCTTTTACACCATTTGCGCCTCGGGCATCCTTCGTCAGGTTGCGGATACGTTGGCGGCAGATCTGTTGGAGCATCGGACTGTCGGGGCCGTCGTTGAAGTCGCCGGCAATAAGGATATGGGCATCAGGGGTGATGGTACGGATAGAGTCAAGCGACTGACAAAGACGCTCAGCGACGACCTGACGGAAAGGCCGACTGTACCGTTCACCGCCATAGCGGCTGGGGGCATGAACCACGAAGACATGGAGGGTGTCGCCGGAAGAGATAAGCCCTGAGACATAAAGAATGTCACGGGTGGGGCGCATACCATCGACAGGAGTCACCCGTAAAGGATAATTATGCACAGGGGCAAAGGAAAAAGGTGAATAGAGTAAAGCCACATCAATGCCTCGGACATCAGGGGAGTTGGTTATGAGGTATTCGTAGCCAGCATTGCGCAGGAGTGAGCGGTGGGTCAGGTCGGTGAGGACCGAATCATTCTCGATCTCGCAGAGGGCTATCAGGTCGGGGATACCATCATCGGAACAAGAAAGTAACTCCTGGGCGATGTTGTTCAGTTTGCGCCAGTAGCGCTTCTTTGTCCAGTGACGCGTGGCCTCTGGCAGATACTCCATGTCGTCCTTTCCCTCGTCGTGTCGGTAGTCGAAGAGATTCTCGCAGTTGAGTTCGACAAACGTCAGTGATTGCGCTGACGCTGAATAAGGAATGAGAAATGAGAAATGTGCAATGATGATTACCAGACAAACCCTACGAAGCGACCATATCATCCGCCAACAACCGCCTTTAGAAATAATCATAATTACTAATTACTTTTTTTCTTTATCTTCCACCCTATGGCGGCAACGACGACACTCGTGACAGGCGAAAGAAGATTAAAGAAACAGTAAGGCAGATAGGTGAGTGTAGCCACACCAAGCACCGTGCTCTGCGTCAGGCCGCAGGTATTCCAAGGCACGAGCACAGAGGTAACCGTCGCACTATCTTCACAACTACGGCTCAACAGACGCGGCTCATAGCCCCTGTCGCGATAGGTATCCTTGAATATCTGACTGGAAAGCATAATGGACAGATACTGGTCAGCGAGGGCGATATTGCAGAAGAGCGCCGTGCCTACGGTCGAGGCCACCAGCGAAGCCGTACCACGCACCAGACGCAGCACCAGACGCATGATGTCCTGCAACTGTCCGGTGGCAGTGAGCACCCCACCGAAGGTCTGCGCACAGATGATCAGCCAGATGGTGGGCATCATGCCCGCCATACCGCTGGTATGTACCAGTTCGTTGAGCATCGGCACGCCCGTCTCGATATTCGTGCTGCCGTAACACACCTGCATCATACCCTTATACTGTGCAAGAATCCCGTATCCGGAATCGCCGGAGATATCCCGTACCAATCCGGGTTGCACCAAGAGCCCCACCACCGCCGCCAGAAGTATCGCCAGGAACAGCACCACCATCGACGGCCAGCGACGGGCTATCATCACCCCCGTCAGCACAGGTACGATGAGAAGCCAGGGCGAAATCACGAAGGTGTTTTGCAAGCCCTCCATGAACTCCGACACGTTACCATGTCCCGACACGTTCATCATTAATCCTGCCACCAAGAAGATGGCCAGCGACACGCAGAACGTTGGCACGGTGGTATAGAGCATATAACGGATATGCGTAAAAAGTGGTACTCCCGAGACGCTCGATGCCAGAACGGTGGTATCGGAGAGCGGTGAGAGTTTGTCGCCGAAATAGGCCCCAGTGATAATCGATCCCGCTATCCAACCGTCGTCGAAGCCATGCGCCTTGCCGATACCCATAAGAGCCACACCGATAGTAGCCACCGTGGTCCACGACGAACCAATCATCAGACTCACCAGGGCGCAAAGGATACTACTACTCACCAAGAACACCTCAGGACGGATGATCTGCATGCCGTAGTAGATCATCGTCGGCACTATGCCCGATACCATCCACGTGCCACCAATCGCACCAATGAGCAGCAGGATGATAATCGCCGGCGTACAACTGGCTATCTTATTCGTAATCTCCTTTTCCAGGTTCTCCCATTCCAGACGCTTTGAAAAGTGGCCTATCAGTACGCTGACAGCCGAAGCCGCCAACAGCG
>JAFZNI010000046.1 GCA_017551005.1 Prevotella sp. | reverse complement strand
GCGGAGCGTAGTAGAGCACGGCGTTGATACCTACAGCCTGCTGGAACACGCTGAGCATAATACCGATGAAGATACACATGGCACCATAGGTGAGCAGTTTCTCGGTCTTCACCACCATGGTGTCCTTGATGTCCTGCAGGATCTGAGCGGCCTTGCTGGAGCCGTTGATCTTCGACAGAATGCCGAGGGCCTTCTGATCCTGACCAACGCTGACGAGGTAACGCGGTGTCTCAGGCACGAAGCAGATAAGCAGGGCGAAGAGTCCTGCAGGTACAGCCTCACTTCCGAACATGTAGCGCCAACCTGTAGTCACTGTCCACTGTGCAGCGGGATTGATGGCAGCAATACCTTTACCCATCTCCTCTACCAACGGCTGGATATGTTCGCCGAGGATAAAGAAGTTGACGAAATAGACCACCAACTGACCGAAGATAATGGCAAACTGGTTCCACGATACGAGCATACCTCTAATATTAGAGGGAGCCACCTCACCGATATACATCGGGCAGATGGCAGAGGCCAGACCTACGCCGATACCACCGATGACACGGTAGAAGTTGAACATGATGAGCAGCGAGTAGGTGGGTTCGCCGTAGTTAAAGAACAGAAACTCAGGATCCATCGAGCCGAGGGCCGAGATGAAGAAGAGGATACCAGCGATGATAAGCGACTTCTTACGACCGAGGTTCGTAGCCAGAAAACCAGAGAGGGCCGAACCGATGATACAGCCGATGAGGGCTGAGGCAGAGGTGAAGCCGTGCCATCCGTCGGTATAGGCAAAGTCCTTGGCTTCCATGAAAAACGCCTGGAGTCCCTTTTCGGCTCCAGAGATCACTGCGGTATCGTAACCGAAGAGTAGGCCACCTAAGACGGCGACCATCACAATACTGATGAGGTAGGCTTTGCTACCCTGTTCTGTTTGTTGATTCATAATGTTATTGTTATTGAATAATAATTTGTATCTATATCTCTGGTTTTTGGAAAATCTGTGCAAAAATACGGTTTTTCTGTGAAAACACCAAATATTTTGCGTAATATGCGTATTTTTTTTGCAGGATGTTTGCTCGTGTCGTGTTTTTTTTCTACTTTTGTAGCAATTTCTAAAAGAGACTCTAATATGAAACGACTATTTGCCGTGATGGTGGCGTGCTCTGTATTGGCTATTGCCAGTGCTGGCGTCATTCCTGATATGAAATTCAGACGTCTTGACACTCGCGAGGGATTGTCAAACTCGATGGTGAGCAGTATCCTGCGTGATTCAAAAGGTTATGTGTGGCTGGGGACAGGCTACGGACTGAACCGCTATGACGGCTATCGGGTACGTACTTATTTCTCGTATGACAAGGATACTACCTCACTGCGGAACAATCGTGTCGACGAGATACAGGAGGGCTATGGTGGACGGCTCTGGCTGAAACAGGGTATGAACTATTCCGTGTATGATCCCGTGACGGAGAAGGTAGACCGCACTCCTTCACGCTGGCTGAATGAACACGGGATAGTAGGAAGTATTGAAAGTCTTCATCTTGACTCGAAGAAATGCTATTGGGTCAAGACATACGAGGATGGCTTTTATTATTTTGACCCCGTTTCCAAGAATTTGAAGCACTTGAAGTTTGGCTATGGCGAGGACGAGTTCCCAAAGGAGTTCGGTGTCTCGGCCTATACTGAGAGTAAGGAGGGTATGATTCTTGTCTCCACCTATGGCGAACTGCTGTGTATCGACGGCCCTAAAGGAAAGGTCGTCTGGCGGAATGACCATGTGAAACGTGCCCTGGATGCCTATAATGACTATTGGGTGACTGTTGACAAGGAGGATAATATCTGGGTCATCACGCACTCTACGGGTACTTATATCTTTATTAAGAAGGAGAACCGCTGGTATACCTCGCTCACTGAACTGATGAGGGCACGAGGCTTTGAGAATGTGCCTGATGATATCCTGGTTTGGGAAGTCTGTTACGATGCGAAGGGACTGCTTTGGGTGGCTACTGACCACCTTGGTGTGCTTGTGCTTGACTTTGAAAACAAGGAGTGGCGCCAGTTTACCAACATCAAAGGTGATGACACTTCACTGCCAGATATTACCATTAAGCACCTGTATCTCGATCAGTTGGGGCGTATGTGGCTCGCCAGTTATAAGAACGGTGTGGCTATGTGTGCAGAGGCCTTGTCGAACTTCAAGAGTCTCGCCATAGGCGATATCAATGCGATGACTGAGGACCAGCAGGGGTACTACTGGCTGGGACGTAATGATGGTGGCATTATTAAGATGGATCCGAAAACCTTGGAGCCTGTGGAGACTTTTACAAAACAGAGTCTTGGGGTGCCCAGCGATATCATAGTAGGCAGTTATGCTTCCCGTGACGGTAGCCTGTGGTTCGGTACTTACGAAGGAGGACTGCTACACTATAAGAATGGGGTTTGGAAGAATTATCGCGCCTCAGATCCAGGCAGTGCCTTTATGACAAATAATATCTGGGGCATTACCGAAGATTTGTGGGGGAATATCTGGGTGGGTGTTCTTGGCGGCGGTGCTGTGCGAATAGACAAGAATACGGGGCAGCAACGCTCTTTTACGACAGAGAATTCTGTGCTGAACACCGTCTGGACCAATAGTATTTCTACTGCCAGTAATGGCTGGATTTTATTGGGTAACTCGGAATATTATGCCTTGATTCATCCAGGTAACTTCAAGGTCATCAACGGAACTTTCCCGCAAGACAATTCGATGAAGGCAATCACTGTCTCGACAGCCACTACGCAGGCCGTCTGGGATAGTCGGGGACTGCTCTGGCAGTGTTCTCCCTCTGGCGTGGTTATCTATGATCGTAAGACAGGGCAGAAGACGTTGCTTGACATGAAGTCAGGACTTTATGGTTCCAATGCCGTCTCTGTCACGGAGGATACCCGTCATACGATGTGGGTGGCCACCGATCATGGACTCTCTAATATAACCCCTCAGAAGCAGGATGACGGCATTTGGACTTTCACCATCCGGAATTTTAACAATAGAGACGGACTTCAACCAGGCCCTTTCAACCAGCGTGCCATCTTCTGTTCCCGTAGTGGGGAATTGCTTCTGGGCGGACAGGACGGACTGGATATCATCAGTACCTTGAAGTTGGACAATGGTGACAATCAGGAAAAACCGATATTCAGTGGTCTGGTGCTTTTTGATCAGGAAGTGGAAGTCGGTGTTCCCTATAATGGCAGGGTGATCCTTGATGAGGCACTTGACATGCAGCGTAGAATCAGACTGCATTATAGCGAAAACCAATTTACGATACACATGGCCTCGGACAATGGCGGTGTGAATAATACCACACGTTTTACCTATCAACTGAAGGGATTCAACGACAAATGGATTAAGACGACGGCTGTCAATCCAGACATTACCTATATGTCGCTACCTCCTGGTAGTTATACCCTTTGTGTGCGTATGTTGAAGGATGATGGAACGATGGGTGACCAGGAGAGTCAACTTGACATTATCATTGACTCCCCGTGGTACAATTCGTGGTGGGCATGGACACTCTATGGCCTGTTGGTGGCTCTGATCGCCTTTATTTGGAAATATGCAGCCAGAATCATTGGTTATTTGAAGTCATGCCGTAGTCGTCGTGAGATCCAAGAGACACCCTCAGAAGAAGAGTCATCCGATGAGGAAAATATCGAAGAAGCGGTGCTAATGACCGATGATGAGTGATTCTTTGACTGTTTTTGAACGATTTTTGCCCGAACTATTTGGAAG
>JAFZNI010000045.1 GCA_017551005.1 Prevotella sp. | reverse complement strand
GTTGACCCTTCAAACATGAAGCAGGTTCGTGATCTGCTGTGTCTCCGCTAACCCTATTGTCTAACATTTAAAGAAGTAAGAAACTATGCCAAGAAGTGTAAATCACGTTGCATCAAGAGCAAAGCGTAAGAGAATTTTGAAACTTACCCGTGGCTATTTTGGAGCCCGTAAGAATGTTTGGACAGTAGCAAAGAATACCTGGGAGAAGGGTCTGACCTATGCCTATCGTGATCGTCGTAACAAGAAGCGCAACTTCCGCAGCCTGTGGATTCAGCGTATCAACGCTGCCGCTCGCTTGGAGGGCATGAGTTACAGTGTCCTGATGGGCAAACTCACCAAGGCTGGTATCGAGATCAACCGTAAGGTGCTCGCCGACCTCGCCATGAACAATCCCGAGGCTTTCAAGGCCATCGTGGAAAAGGTTAAATAACCAATCCCTTCACAATAAAAACAGGTGTCGCTGAATGGCGGCACCTGTTTTTTTTACCTATCACCGGGGCCTGGCCCGGTGATAGGTGTTTTATGTGTTTTTTACCTTCAATGCGACAGATTTGTGGGGTGTTTTTTAGTTTTGTCGCAATATAGGATGAGTGTCGCATCATCTCGCAACGAAAAACACAAAAAAACTTGGAATGTGTTCATAATCGTCATAATTTTGCAGTGTCGAAAGGAACAAACAACCTCCTGACGACACAAAAGAGAATATAAATAATAAATAATGTATAACAATAAAAAAATTACGATTATGACAACAAAGAAGAATTTGGTAAAGATGGTGCTCATGAGCACTCTTACCGCAGGTACAATGTTTGGTTTCACCGCTTGCAGTGACGACAGTGATCTCGTAAACGACAATTTCAACACCCCTTTGGAGAAAGAGTACAACGGTCCCGCTCTGGAGTCGCTAGGTCTTAACTTCCAGGACTTCGTTGCTGAGGGCGACGTGAGGATTGTGGATGCCGACACCACACAGATCTCAGTCAGTAAGGCTTTTGCCGACAAGATGGGTATCAAGTCGTTCGCAGGCCACCCGATGGGCATCAGACAGAGCATGGAGGAAAACGCCTATATGTGTAAGGCCACCAAGCAGTGTCTGGTAGGCGACCGCTACATCATCGACGTCGTTCCCTGCTCACTGGCAGAGTTGCTGAACGGACAGGAGTTCCGCCTGAGTTCCGACCTCTTCGTCAACCAGGATCCTGCAAAGACCCGCACCCGCGCCGCTGAACTGAACATCCCAGAGTATTCTGCCAAGTTCGTCGATGATGACAACGTCATCCACCCTGTAGCCGTCACCTACCGTCCTGCCACTGGCGAACTGGGCGTAACGCGTAGCAGCATTACCCACTATGGTACCTACTCGACAGAGGACATTATGATGGTACGTCAGGCCGACGGTACACGCTTCTGGCCGTTGGACGAAATCAAAGACTGGGTCAAGGACAAGGCTAAGAAGGCCTATGAATACGTCAACGAGGAAACTACGTACAATGTTAACAAGTACTATCGCGACAAGTCGCTCGTTCAGGATAATACCACCTTCGAGAAGAAGTTTGAATTCGGTCCTAAGGCCAAGAGAAAGGGTGAGAAGCCTGATACGTTCAACGTCACAGTCAAGGTTCCCGTCGACTTCGCACTGACCTACAACTTCATCCTCGACGCCACTGGTTCGATGGTCAGCCTGCCCAAGGTGAACAACTTTGAGACCAGTGTAGCTGGTACCTTCGAATTCTCGCCACAGGTCACCATCGGATTCAGCAAGAAGTTCGAGATTCCCGAAGACAAGCAGCGCCTGAAGCTAGCAGAATTCCCCTCCGTATCACTCCACTTCACAATCGGCATCATCCCCGTCACCGTCAGCATCGACCCCTACGTATTCCTGAAGTTTGAAGGTGAAGTATCAGGCAGCGCCTATACAGGCATCAAGTACCACTACGCCAGCCACTTCAAGTTGGGTTGCACCTACAAAAACGGATGGGACTTCATCAATGAATACCAGACCGACGATAACACGCTGAGCATGATCCCCCCGACGGCAGAGTTCAAAGCACACGCAGGCATAGGCCTCATGCTCGGAGCAGACGTCATCGTCATGAAGTTGGCAGGTCCGAAGATTGCCATCGGTCCGAAACTCACCGCCGACGCAGAACTCAGACTGAACCAAGATGTAGATCAGTGCTACTTCAAGTCATCAGTAGATGTAGGTTTCGTGGGTGAGATTGGTGCCAAACTGAAGATATGGAAATGGGAACTGGGCGACATATCAAAGGATTTCGTCCTCGGAGATTCCTACAACATCTTCCACTACAACTTCCCACATGAGGAGGGTGACGATAGAAACGGAAACCTTGACAGAGTCATGAAGTTGTTGATGCCATTCAAAAACTTATAATAAACAACGTCAATGCGACAAATCTGGGGGCCATGAGCCCCCTTTGTCGTAAAATAAGGTATGTGTCGCAACTACTCGGAACGAAAAACATGAAAAAAGTTGGAATCCGCCCATTATCGTCATAACTTTGCATCAGAAACAAATAATAACAATAAAAAAAGTAAGGATTATGAAGACAATGAAGAATCTGGCAGCAACGGTGCTCATGAGCATCCTGGCCACAGCAACATTCACAGCATGTTCAGACGACTCTCTGGATTACGACGTACAGAATCAGAAGGAAGCCCAGAAGGCTAACGAAAACACGGGTATTCAGCGCACGGTATTAGTATATATGGCAGGACGCAACAATCTGTCGTATTATGCCTCAGCCGATCTGGATGAGATGAAGAAGGGCTCGAAGCAGATAGGCGACGACCAGGCACTACTGGTGTTCATGCGTCGCAACTACGAGGGCGAGCCCTGGCTGGCACGCATCAAGGACGGTGAGGTGATAGACAAGGTGACAATCAGCGACCTGGGCATCAGCAAGGACGAACTATATGCCAGCGATCCTGAGGTGATGGAGCAGGTGATGCATTATGCCTTCAGACGCTACCCCTCGGTGAAGGACGACTACGGGCTGGTGCTCTGGGGACACGGCGGCGGCTGGCTGCTACAGGACTCTCTCAGTGTGGATCGAACCCGTGGCTATGGTGTTGACGTGGGTAACTATATCTACAGCCGTAATGGCAAGTGGATCAACATCCCTACCATGAACAAGGTGCTGAGCCGCATGCCTCACCTGAAGTTCATCTTCGCCGACTGCTGCAACTTCATGTGTCTGGAGACGCTCTATGAACTGCGCCACACTGCCGACTACGTCATCGGCTCACCAGCAGAGATTCCCGCCAATGGTGCTCCCTATGAGACAGTGGTACCCGCCTTGTTTGAGCCTACGACATATTACAGTTCTATCATCGACCGCTACTATGAGGCTGAGGGAGGTTTTCTGCCCCTCTCCGTAGTGAAGGCCAGCGAGATGGAGCATGTGGCACGGGCTACAAGGGAAGTGATGCAGAGTCTCGACAAACGTGGGTACGATGGATTTCCTGACATGACGGGGATGATACACTACAACTACCTCAATGAGAAGGACTCGACGTTCCATCATCCGTATAACATCTTCTACGATGCAGGCAACTTCATCCAGACCTTCGCCACCCCGTCGGAATACCAGCAGTGGAAGCAGGCGCTCGACACTGCCGTCATCCAGAAGCGTTATGCCTCTTCATGGAAAACCGACAAGTACTGGGGCATTTTCTACACCGACTTCGAGATGACTGAGGAGAAGTATCATGGCGTGAGCATGTTCGTACCACAAGACCCCAGCATCAAGTTTGGCGAGAGATACTTCCAAATCAATCAGGACATCACGCGACTACAATGGTTTGGTGCTGTCGCAGAATAGCCGGATAAAAAAATTGCTGGAAGTTTTGGACTTCCAGTTTTTTTTTTTATCTTTGTCGCCAAATAAACTAAGGTATGCAGAAATCTCTGTCGGCACGGCTCACTTACCGCATCATGGCGGTGGTCCTGGTGATGATGGTTGTCATTGCCGTCGTGGTGAATTATACCGTCAGGGAGTATATGCTCGACGAGGCCCAGGAGCGCTATCTGGGCTTTCTGCTTGAGAATCATCAGGAGATACGCCGCAAACTGTCTGATGTCCACGTAGCCGCAAAGAACAATGTCCACGACATTGAGCGCGACATTGACAATCCCGACGGGATGTTCG
>JAFZNI010000044.1 GCA_017551005.1 Prevotella sp. | reverse complement strand
TGGGCAGGGCAAATACCAGGCGCACATCCTCGTAGTCGCGATAGGTGGTGAGATAGTATTTGTTACCCTCATAGTAAGGCTTCAACTCTGCACGGAGCGTAGAGTCCTGAGCATGTACCTGTTTTTGGTAGTCATTCTCCAAAGAGTCGATGAAATGGGCTCTTTGGTCTTCGGTGAGGGTGTTAAGTCCGAGGGAGTCGAGATGATCTGTCACATCTTTCTGCTCCACCATAAAACTCACGTAGAGGTCTTTGTTGGGCAGTTCCTCCTCGTACGAGTTCGACACGAAACCGTTGAGCATATAGTCGTGTTCCACCGTAGAGTGGCTACGGATAGACTCGAAGCCGCAGTGGTGATTTGTAAACACGAGTCCGTCGGGTGACACCACCACACCTGAGCAGTAGCCTCCGAAGAGCACCACGCAGTTCTTTACGGCATCATCGCCCTCATAGAGTGCTCCGTATGGCAGTTCATAGTTCTCCTGCTTCATCGTTTCATAGACGGCATTCGGCAGGTTATACAGCGTCCACATACCCTCATCGGCCTTTAAAGGTAAAAAAGTAAAAAAGTAAAAAGGTAAAACGAGTAACCAATATTTCTTCTTCATTTCTTATTTATTTTATTAATGATGTTTATTGTTGTTCCTATAATAGTATTTATATCGTTGGATAAAGAATTGTATTGAGTCTCGTTAATTATATCCGATTCAAAAAGTAATTCCAACCAATATTTTGTTTCACTTGCTTCTTTGAGAGAAATCTTTAGTTTATTAATATAATCAGCATCACTTTGTGCGTAAATACTTTCTGCAATATTGGCACCAATACTTGTACCACTACGGTATATTTGTTTAGATATTACATATTCTTTTTTTTCGTCACAAAGATATGAATATAACTTTATGATTCTTAATGCATAACTTTTGCTAAGTTTATATATAACACTATCACCCATTACCTTTTTACTTTTTTACCTTTTTACTTTTTTACCTTTATTAGGCTGCTCAATGGGAAGTCATTCTTCACCAGATAAGCCACAAAAGCACCTATCAACAGTGTATTCACTGGTATGGCCACCCATAGTGTATGTAGTCTGTTCACCATCTGTATACCTCCGAAAAGGAAAATGGCCAATATCAGATAGACAGCCATATCCTTTATAGGATAGGCAATGGGATAGTATCGCTGTCCGATGAAGTAGGAGAGGATCATCGAGGTGGCATAGGCGGCAAATCCGGCCCAGGCGCAGGCCATATAACTAAAACGGGGAATAAATAGGATATCTATCATGATAAGCACGACGGCTCCAATACCGGAGAAATAGGCCCCCCAGATAGTGCGGTCAGTCAGTTTATACCAGAATGATAGATTGAAAAACACCCCAAACATGATCTCTGCAGCCATCACGATAGGCACCACTCGCAGACCATCCCAATAGGTTCTGCCAATCACAAACTTCAGAATGTCAATATATCCCATAACCACTAGGAAAGCCAACAGTGTAAAGATGAGATAGAACTTCATGGCCTGGGCGTAGGTCTCACGTTTGTCCTATCTTTAGTTTTTCCAAACACGAATGGCTCGTAGGCGAAGCGGAAGGCCTGCGTAATCATTACCATAATCATGGCTATCTTGATACAGGCACCATAGATACCCAGTTGTTCGTTGGCCTCTTCCTGTGTACCATTAAAAAGATATGGGAATAATATCTGCGAGGCTGCCTGATTCAACTGTCCTGCCAATCCCATCACCAACAGAGGCCAAGTATAACTGAGCATCCGCTTACAGGTGTCCTTGTCGATCTTGAAACGTTCTGTGCCCCATTCTTTCCAGAGCATCAGCAGTGTAGCACAGGTACAGAAGAGGTTGATATAAAAGACGAATGCCACATCAAGCGTGAACTGTTCGTCGTAAATACCAAACAGGTTCAGTTTCAGAGCCGGTAAAACAATCAGATATAAGACATTAAGGCAGATATTCAGCAGGATGTTGATAATCTTCAACACAGCAAACTTAATAGGTCTGTGCAGATAGCGCAGATAGGCGAACGGGATAGCCATAAAGGCATCGATGGCTACTGTGACATACATCACTGCCACATATTCCGGATGGTCGGCATAACCGGCCGCTCCGGCTATCGGATGCAGGAACAACAGCACTAGCAATGATGATATGAGCGAAGTCATCATCACCATCGTCAGTGTAGTCGAGTAGACCTTCTTGGGATCCTCGCCCTCCTTGCTCATAAAGCGGAAGAAGGTGGTTTCCATGCCGAACGTCAGGAGTATTATCAGAAGCGAAACGTATGCATAGACGTGGGTGATGATGCCATATTCCCCCCCAGAGGCTGCAAAGCGAGCCGTCTGGATAGGCACCAACAAATAGTTGATGAATCGTGCGACGATACTACTCAGCCCATAGATTGCCGTGTCTTTTGCTAATGATTTCAGATTTGCCATATATTTATTATTTTGTCCGGGTTGTCCGAGTCAATCCGGGATATCCGGATTATTCGAAGAACAG
>JAFZNI010000043.1 GCA_017551005.1 Prevotella sp. | reverse complement strand
TGCAGCAGTTGGGAGAACGTCTGCTGAAAGGGAAGACGGGCAGTATCGTGGCCATCAACCCGGAGAACGGCGAGATCATCTGTCTGGCGACAAACACACCGCAGGGATATGACGTGCGTCAGGCCATCGGTAAGCCTCAGGCACCTGGCTCGACCTTCAAGACGGCTCAGGCTCTCGTGCTGATGTCGGAGGGCATCGTCACGCCTGACACGAAGATGGAGTGTAACAGTGGCATCACCGACGGGAATATCAAGGTGGGCTGTCATAAGCACCGCTCGCCCCTGGACTTGAAGGATGCGCTGGCGCATAGTTGCAACACGTGGTTTATCGTGAACTTCGGTTCGATGATCAATGATGATTTCGTGTATGAGTCGAAGGAGGAGGCCGTCACCACCTGGCGCAGTTATATGCAGTCGATGGGGCTCGGCGGGCCGATGCATATCGACATTTCCGGCGAGCAAGGCGGGCTGTTGGCGGGTGTGGACTACCTGAACCGACGATATAAGGACGGCTGGGACGGCAAGACCATCTGGTGGGCTGGCATGGGACAGGGGGACGTCACCTGTACGCCGCTGCAACTCTGTAACCTGGCTGTCACGATAGCCAATCGGGGATGGTACTATGTGCCTCATATCCATAAGAACACGACGAACCAGCGCTATCTGACCAAACGGCAGACAAAGGTGTCGGAAGAGGCCTACCCACCTGTCGTGGAGGGTATGCGTCTCGCCGTGGAGAAGGGGACGGCTACGGGTATCAAGACGTCTTATCCCATTTGTGGTAAGACGGGTACCATTGAGAATCCGGGTGAGGATCATTCTGCCTTTATCGGCTTTGCACCGATGAACAACCCGAAGATTGCCATTGCCGTCTATGTGGAGCACGGGGGCTTTGGCGCTGACCTGGCTGCGCCGATGGCAGGACTGGTGATGGAGGCTTATCTGAAAGGAAAACTCTCGGAGGCATCTGAGACCAAGGCCAAGCGTATTGAGAAATTGTCCATACGCAAGAACTGACCGGACAGGCCTCATATAAAAAAAGCAGGGCTAAGACCCTGCAATTCTTTTGTACTGTTCCAACAGCCACTCTTTCTGTTCTGGTATTGTCATCTCTGAGTTATCCAACAGGATGGCATCGTCGGCCTGACGCAGGGGCGACTCCTCGCGGTGGGAGTCGATATAGTCGCGTTCCTCCACGTTCTTCAGGATATCGTCGAAGTCGGCGGGCATGCCCTTGGCCTTCAGTTCGTCGTAGCGGCGCTGGGCCCTGACCTGGGCGGAGGCGGTGACGAAGATCTTCAGTTCGGCATCGGGGAAGACCACCGTACCGATGTCGCGTCCGTCCATCACGACGCCCTTGTCCTTACCCATCTGTTGCTGCTGGGCCACGAGGGCACGACGCACGAAGCCGATGGCGGCAATGGGGCTGACATGACTGCTCACCTCCAGCGAACGTATCTCCTTTTCCACATATTCCCCGTTGAGATAGGTGTCAGGACGACCTGTCTCGGGATTGAACTGGAAGGTGATGCGGATATTGGGCATCTCCTGTTCCAGGGCTTCGGTCTTCACACTGCCGTCTTCCTCGAAGAGTCCCTTGCGCAGGGCATAGAGGGTGACGCTACGGTACATGGCCCCGGTGTCGACGTAGACGTAGCCGATTTCACGGGCCAGATCCTTGGCCATCGTGCTCTTCCCGCACGAACTGTGGCCGTCGATGGCGATGGTAATCTTTTTCATAGGGTATATGATGCGTTGAACAACAGACTATAGGCAGATACGTGGTATTTGCCGTAGCCGATGTGTAGTTTGAAACGTTCTAAGGAGAGACCTGCGCCGAAGGAGATGCCTGCACCATGATTACTGGCTCCGTCGCCGTCGGTGATCTTCATCTCACTGGCACGACGGAAATTATAGCCTGCGGCGAGATAGATGGTTTCTGACAACAGCACGTCGGCACCCACGGCGAGGTGCTTGATGAAACCCTGATCCCAGTCGTGCAGACGGGAGAGTGTTGCCGAGAAACGGAAGGGGGAGTTGGTGAGGCGCTTGGTGACACCTACCTGCAGGTCGAAGGGGATTTTCTCAAACTCCTCATCGTAGGCCTTCACCTGTCCGCCGAGGTTCTTCGCGACGATGGCGATGCTCAGATCGCCGATGGAGTCGGTATAGTTCAGGCCTAAGTCTACGCCGACAGCCATCGAGTGGTAGTCGGCAATGCTGGAGGTGATGAACTTCGCCGTGATACCGCCAGAGATCTTGTCTGTCAGGGCGTAGGCAAAGGCTCCGCCGATGCATATATCCTTGGCAGAGAACTCGCCGATCTCGATATTGTCGTAGGTGGTCTGCTTCATCGTCCCGTAGTCCAGATACTGTGCGGTCACACCCCAGGATGCCCTCTCGCCGATGCCTTTCACGAAGGAGGCACTGGCCACTTTAGAACCTTCCATATAAGTCATGTAGTTCAGGTTGATGGTCTTGTCACTGACAAAATTCATCAGGGCGGGGTTGTGGAAGATGAGTGTGGCATCGTCTTCGTTGAGGGAGATGTTTTCTCCTCCTAATGCCGCCGCATGGGCACTCACCGGCAAGCGGAGGAAGTTGTAGGCGGTCTCACTCTCCTGGGCATCTGTCAGAAGAGAGAAAAGGATGGCTATGATAGTAAAAACTCCTTTTTTCATCTAAAAAACGCTAATTCGGATGCAAAGATACGAATAATTTCTTAATTTTGCACGCTGAATACTTATTTAACGTAAGAATTGGCGTTTTATTATATGAATCCGACGACAAGATATCTCTTGGGACTGATTCTCGTCCTCGCCCTCTGTCTGGTGGCCTTGGAGTGGAACACCGATGGCACGGGGTGGGCTTTCTTCGACATCGATGACGATGATCTGGAGGCTGAGATGGAACTGTCGCCCCTGCACCGTGAGGACGATGAGGTGCCGATGATGATTCCGCAGGAACCGCAGGAGAAGGTGCCGCCCTCGCAGGAACTGAACCTCGTGGAGGAGGATGTGGAGATAGCGCCGGAGGTGCTGGAACCCGTCACCTTGAAGGAGGAACCCAAGGTGGAGGAGAAGGAGGAACTGCCAGAGGCTGTCGATATGTATGATGAGCCGTTGGACTTCCGTGTCGTCGAGGATCTGCCACAGTTTCCGGGGGGTGCCGTCGAGTTTATGAGGTGGTTGACGAAAAACCTGAAATACCCCGCTTCCGCCCAGCAGCGCAAGGTACAGGGGAGGGTAGTGGCGCAGTTTATCGTGAATCAGGATGGTTCCGTGTCGGATATCCAAGTCGTGGAACGGCTCTCTGCGGAGTGTGACCGTGAGGCGCTGCGGGTGCTCCGTATGATGCCCAAGTGGCAACCGGGGCTGATGAATGCCAAACCCTGTCGTACGAAGGTCTGTATCCCCATCGTGTTTAAGTTATGATACAGTTTATCGATACGCATTGCCACCTGGATGGCGAGGAGTTTGCGGAAGACCGCGAACAGGTGGTGGCCCGTGCCAAGGAGGCAGGGGTATCTGCCATCTTCCTGCCTGCCATCGATGTGAAGTCGTGTCAGACGGTTCTCGACACCTGTCGCCAATATCCCGGCTATTGCTATCCGATGCTGGGGCTACATCCCGAGGAGGTACGCGCCAACTGGCAGGAGCAACTGGCAGAAATCAAGAACATTTTTCTGTCTCCTGACTCCTGTCTCCTGTCTCCTGTCTCCTGTCTCCTGACTCCTGACTCCTCTCAAATCATCGCCATCGGCGAGGTGGGACTGGACTTTTATTGGAGCCGTGAGTTTGAGCAGGAACAGTTGCTGGCTTTCGAGGAACAGGTGCATTGGTCTGTCGAGACCCGTCTGCCGCTGATGATTCACTGTCGGAAAGCGCAGAACGAACTGGTATCTATATTAAAAAGGTACGCGCACGACCTCCCTGGTGGGGTGTTCCACTGCTTTACAGGCAACGAGATAGAGGCCCGCGAACTCCTGCAGTTTGATGGTTTCGTCTTAGGCATCGGTGGCGTGTCCACCTTCAAGAAGTCGAATCTGCCAACCACATTAGTTGGAGGGGATTCGACATCTCCGACAGTGCCCTTGGATCGTATTGTCCTCGAAACAGATGCCCCCTATATGGCTCCCGTGCCCCATCGCGGTCAGCGCAACGAACCAGCCTTCGTCATCGAAGTGCTTCGCAAACTCGCCGAGGCCTACGGTGTCAGCGAGGAAGAGGTGGCACGCATCACGACAGACACTGCCAAGAGGGTTTTCTTTTGTTAAATATCCGTAAACAATTTTTAATTCTCCATTCTCCATTCTCCATTTTCAATTATAAGTACTACCTTTGCATTCGGTTTTAGAAAACCGTCAGCAATCGCAGGGAGAGGTGCTCGAGTGGTTGAAGAGGCACGCCTGGAAAGCGTGTAGCCGGCAAAACTGGCTCGCAGGTTCGAATCCTGTTCTCTCCGCGTTATTTTATTCGGACTGCGATGAGCAGTCCTTTTTTGTTGATAAGGAAATGATGAAACGACTGATCGTTTTATGTATGACAGGTCTGTTGCTGGTGGGACAGCCCGTCGTTGCGCAACCTGGCACCATTGTCAAGGATACCACCACTATCGTACCATCCGACTCCACTGCCCAGGACTCCACATTGACGGTAACCGTCGATGACGAGGCTCTGTTGAATGCTGGTGAGGATCCCAACGAACAGGGTGGCTTCCACAAGCAGTTGAAACGGAAGTTCATCGATGGTAATGCGGGTTTTATGTCGTTGGTGGCTCTGGCACTCGTTCTTGGACTGGCGTTTTGTATCGAGCGCATCCTCTACCTGATGATGTCGGAGATCAAGGCCAGGAAACTGATGGAGGATATCCGTCAGAAACTCGGTGAGAAGGATGTGGAGGGTGCGAAGAATCTGTGTAAGAAGACACGAGGCCCAGTGGCGAGTGTCTGCTATCACGGTCTGTTGCATATCAAACAGCCGATGGATGCCATCGAACGTGCCGTCACCAACTACGGCGGTTTGCAGGCAGCCAACCTGGAAAAGGGCTGTTCGTGGATCAAACTCTTCATCGCGATGGCTCCCTCTCTCGGATTCCTCGGTACCGTCATCGGTATGGTGATGGCTTTTGACCAGATACAGATCGAGGGCGACATCAATCCGAGGATTGTGGCCTCGGGTATGAAGGTGGCCCTTATCACCACGATCTTCGGTATCGTGGTGGCCCTCATCCTGCAACTGTTCTACAGTTATATCCTCTCGAAGATCGAGAAACTCACAGGCGACATGGAGGAGAGTGCCATCGACCTCCTTGATGCCATCGAAGAGTATAAGCACCAAGCATAGGAAGCCCATGTCACTCATATCTCCCTTTATCGCCGACATCATGCTCTGGCTGATGTATATCGCGGTGGCTGCTGCCATCGTGGTGACACTGTTGTCGGTGGTGAAGACCCTCCGTATGCGGACGAAGGATGATGAGGTCATCAACGGTGTGCCGCAGACACGTATCGCCTGGACTACCGCCTTCTGTTTTGTCGTATGCCTCGTCGTCACCTGGCTCCTTGGTTCCTCTGATCCTCTTACCACCAACGGCACGCTCTTCTCCAGTCATTTCTGGCTGAAGACCGTCGATATGTTTATCTACACCTCAATCATACTCATCATAGGATGTTTGGCAGGCGTCATCGTGAGCCGGTTCCGGAACTGAATACCTCATCGACGGCTGATATCTCATTCATGCTGTTGATCTTCTTCCTCGTGACATCGTCGATGGACACGGACAAGGGACTCATGCGCCAGTTGCCGCCCCTGTCTGACGAGAAGCAGCAGCCTATGGACATCCAGAAGGATCATGTGATGACAATCAGCCTTGACGCAAATGATCAACTCTCCCTCGACGGTACCTTGCTGACTCCCAGACAACTCACCGAACAATTGGTGCAGCGTGTGGAACAAGACCGGCTGGAACATGTCGTCAGCATCGAGACGGATCGTGCTACTACCTATGAGGCTTATTTCAAGGTTCAGAATGCCGTTGTGCGGGCTTATGCCACCCTGCGTGACCAACGGGCCCGTCAACTCTGTGGCAAGCCATACGCCAAGTGTTCTGCTGACGAACGTGAGGACATAGACCACTATTATCCCCAGCGTATCAGTGAGGCACCGCCCAAGGAGAAAGGAGGTGAGCGATGAGAAAGATGCAGAGTAAGTTTATGCGCTCCCGTCGTACCATGCCAGGACTGAACCTCGCTTCCATGCCTGACCTGATTTTTACGGTGCTGTTCTTCTTCATGCTTGTCACCCACATGCGCGACGATGACCTGAAGGTACACTACGAGGTGCCTGCGGGGTCCGAGGTGCGTAAGATGGAGCAGAAGGCTGCCGTCATCAATCTCTATATCTCGCCAGACGGTATCCAGATAGATAACCGGCTCGTTGCCAAGGAGGGTATCGTCCCCTATATCAACGAGGTGCGCAAGGGACTCTCTGAAGAGCATCAGGAACGCCTCACCGTCAGCATCAAGGCTGATAAGAAAACCCCGATGGGAGTCATCGGTGACGTGAAGCAGGAACTGCAGAAAGCCTTTGCCCTGAAAGTCAACTATTCTGGTAACGAAGGGGAATAACAAAGGATCCCGCCAATCGGCGGGATCCTTTGTTTGTTATTGCTTTAGCAGATTCAGTTTCTGCTTCGGAGCGAGGGCGTTGGTGGTCTTCTCCGTGTATTCAGCCAGTTTCAGTGGAGCCGAGCAGCGGATGTCGCGGCTGGAGGCACCGATGCAGAAGGTGTAGGTGCCTGCCTCGGTGAGCCACTGTGAATTGGCCTCGTCGAAGGAAGCCAGGTCGCGAACGGGAATATTCATGGTGAGTGTCTGTATCTCGCCAGGTTGCAGTTCGCGTGTCTTGGCGAAGGCTTTCAGTTCCTGTGCGGGCTTTTCAAGTCTGCCCTTTGGTGCCTGTACATAGACCTGAGCCACTTCCTTGCCACTGACAGAACCTGTGTTCTTGACGGTGATGCTCACTTCCACGCTATTGCCCTTTGCCT
>JAFZNI010000042.1 GCA_017551005.1 Prevotella sp. | reverse complement strand
GGGAATCAGTCCGAAGATACCGATACTACCCGTAACGGTCGTAGGTTCTGCGAAGATGTAGTTGGCTGGAGAACTGATCCAATAACCGCCGGAGGCAGCCATACCACCCATGGATACTACGACGGGCTTCTTTTCCTTCAGCAGTTTGATGGCGTGGCGGATCTGTTCAGAGGCCACAGCACTGCCACCGCCTGAGTTCACACGGAACACAACGGCCTTCACATCCTCATCATCGGCGAGTTTGCGGAGGTCTTCTGCTGTGCTCTTACCTACGATGCAGTGCCCACCGCCGCTCAGCAAGTTCATGGTGTTGCTGTCTACGATGTCGCCATAAGCGTAGTAAATGGCAATCTTCTTGCCGTCATTCTTTTTCTTTGACTTGACGTTGAGCATGTCAGAAATCGTCAGTTGTGGAATGTCATCATCCTTATCCAGTTTCAGACGCCCCTTGATTTCGGCCTTGATCTCCTCGGGGAACATGATCTTGTCGACGAGTTTAGCCTTGACATAGTCCTGATCATTGGCGAAGGCCATGATACTGTCGTTGGCCAGTTGGTTCAGGTCTTCTGCTTTCACCTTACGTCCCTCTGCCATCTCCTTCAGCCAGTAGTTCCAGATGCCATTCAGATAAGCCTCACGCTGTTCACGGTCATAGTCGCTCATACCAGTCAGCGTGTTGCTCTCCACATAACTCTTATATTTTCCTACCTTGGCTACCTGATATTTGATGCCGAGTTTGTCGTACAGTCCTTTCATGTACTGTCCTTTGCCCCCGAGACCTTTGAAGTCGATCATACCATGATCGTTCAGGTAGATCTTGTCGGCAACAGAAGCCACATAGTAGGAAGCCTGCATATACTGGTCGGCGTAGGCCACGATCCATTTGCCACTCTTCTTAAACTCCTTCAATTCGTCGCGTAACTGCTGGGCTGTGGCAGGAGCATCGAAACTGGTGGTACCTCCTTCTAAGTAGATACCCTTGATGTCTTCGTTGTCCTTGGCTTTGCGAATGCTGGCAATCAGGTCGTCGAGTCCCATCGCACTCATGTCGCCCATTCCTAGTAGGGCATCAAACGGTGTCCCCTCCTCGGCACGTTCACTGATTGTGCCGTCCATCTTGATGACGAAGACAGAATTGTCCTTAACCTTGGTTGATGCCGAATCGCTGGCAAGCATCCCAACCAGTGAAATCACGAAGAAAAGCCCCATCAGAGTGATGAAGATTGCAATACCACAGATGGTGGCAAGCGTCATTTTGAAAAACTGTTTCATATACCTTATTTATTATTATATGTATTTCAGATGGCAAAGTTAGTGTTTTTTCCTGATATGACAAAATATTCCGTCAATTATTTGCATTCTGACAAGTTGTCACACTCATGTTGCTTGGCACGGTTTTGGCTGAAAGCAAGTCAGAAATTAAGTCAAACATCAATAAAAAAGTAATTATGAACATCAAACCATTAGCAGACCGCGTGCTGGTATTGCCGGCACCTGCAGAAGAGAAGATTGGCGGTATTATTATTCCTGACACCGCAAAGGAAAAACCCTTGCACGGCAAGATTGTTGCTACGGGTAAGGGAACGAAAGACGAGGAAATGATTCTGAAAGAGGGTGACGAGGTACTCTATGGCAAGTACTCCGGTACGGAACTTGAATTTGAAGGTACCAAGTATCTGATGATGCGCCAGAGCGACGTCCTCGCCGTCATTGAGAAATAAAATGTAAATTGTAAATCGTCAAATAGTAAATTATCATGGCAAAGGATATTAAATTCAATATTGAGGCTCGCGACCTGCTGAAGCAGGGCGTCGACCAGTTGGCTAATGCTGTCAAGGTAACACTCGGTCCTAAGGGCCGCAATGTGGTTATTGAGAAAAAGTTTGGTGCTCCACAGATCACCAAGGATGGCGTGACTGTCGCCAAGGAGATTGAGTTGGAGGACAAGTTTGAGAACACGGGTGCACAACTCGTTAAGAGTGTAGCCTCTAAGACGGGTGACGATGCTGGTGATGGTACGACTACCGCTACCATTCTGGCTCAGGCTATCGTGGCTGAGGGTCTGAAGAACGTGACCGCCGGTGCTAATCCTATGGATCTGAAGCGTGGTATCGACAAGGCTGTGAAGGCTGTAACCGAGCACATCGCCAAGAGCGCAGAGCAGGTAGGCGATAACTATGACAAGATTGAGCAAGTGGCTACCGTCTCTGCCAACAACGATAAAGAGATTGGTGAACTGTTGGCCGAGGCTATGCGTAAGGTCAGCAAGGACGGTGTCATTACCATTGAGGAGAGCAAGAGTCGTGACACCCATATTGGTGTTGTCGAGGGTATGCAGTTTGACCGTGGCTATCTGAGTGCATACTTCATCACCGACAGTGAGAAGATGGAGTGCGTGATGGAGAACCCATACATCCTCATCTACGACAAGAAGATTTCTAACATCAAGGATTTCCTGCCTATCCTACAGCCTGCTGCTGAGAGCGGACGTCCGTTGCTCGTGATTGCTGAGGATGTCGACTCTGAGGCGCTGACTACACTGGTTGTCAACCGTCTGCGTGGCGGATTGAAGATCTGCGCTGTGAAGGCCCCTGGCTTCGGCGACCGTCGCAAGGCCATGCTCGAGGATATCGCTACCCTGACCGGTGGTGTGGTTATCAGCGAGGAGAAGGGCCTGAAACTGGAACAGGCTACCCTTGAGATGCTGGGTACCTGCGACAAGGTGACTGTCTCTAAGGACAACACTACCATTGTGAATGGTGCTGGTGAGAAGCAGGCCATCCAGGATCGTATCGCCCAGATTAAGAAGGAGATAGAGGTAACCACCTCTTCATACGACAAGGAGAAACTACAGGAGCGTCTGGCTAAGTTGGCCGGTGGTGTGGCAGTGCTTTATGTCGGTGCAAACTCTGAGGTGGAGATGAAGGAAAAGAAAGATCGTGTGGACGATGCCCTTTGTGCTACCCGTGCCGCCATTGAGGAAGGTGTGGTTGCCGGTGGTGGTACAACCTACATCCGCGCTCAAGAGGCTCTGGCCAACCTGAAGGGTGACAATGCCGACGAGCAGACAGGTATCAATATTATCTATCGTGCCATCGAGGAGCCCCTCCGTCAGATTGCTGTTAACGGCGGTGAGGAAGGTGCCGTGGTGGTTCAGAAGGTTCGCGAGGGTAAGGGTGACTATGGTTTCAATGCCCGTACCGATGTCTACGAGGATCT
>JAFZNI010000359.1 GCA_017551005.1 Prevotella sp. | reverse complement strand
TTTCTATTCTTTCTCTTTCCATATAAATAAAAAATTGGAAAACAGGTATAATGGAATTGCTGCTACATATATGGATGCGGTCCCTATGGAATAATATCTATAGTAGAAAATACCAAATGTAGGCACAGCACCTAAAACGAAAATCAACAAGACTTCGGCAATATCAAACTCTGTACGGTTGTACCTTTTAACGACAAGACAACATATTAATGCAAAGAATGCCGAGATTAGTGAACATCCAATTACTCCTGTGTCAAGAAGCCATGCTCCCACATGAGAAGCAAATACTCCAATGAAAAAACCCTCTTTTGCTGTACGTTCTTCCTTTGTATCTACATATTGGCTTTTTAAAATAAAGTAGGAAGAAATAGGCAATTCGCGCTCTATATAGTACAGTTCAGGGTTGTGGTTGTCGTAAAAATAGCAGAAGTTGACATATGACTGTCCAGCATATTCCAAAATACTCCCCCCGGTACCTTCTTCTTCATTTTCAAAACGAGATTCGGACACAGCAAAAACGTATGCTAATCCAATTGCCACAACAGGTACGGATGCTGTTAAGATAAAATTGCGTACTTTTTTTGTGATAAGAGATTGGAAGAAAACTACGCAAAAAAGAAACATCAGACCATAGTGAATGATTTCTGTACGGTCTGCAGACAAAACTCCTCTTAAAACAGGACTTACAGATATAAATAGAAGGGGAAGAGATAGCCATAAACTCCTTTTTTCAACACAGGAATAATAAAAGAAAAGTGGTATTCCCAATAATGTCATAGAACGGAGGAAATACAAGATTTGAATAGGTGCCGGCATAGTGAGCATTTTTACGTCTGCGGGAGTCAAGTCTCCGGTATATCCAGCATGTTTAAGTGCTTTGAAATCTCCATTCAGAAGGTCTGCAAGGAATCCTCCTACAAGATAGTAAACTAAAAGCCCTTGTATGATGATAAAAGCGGTAAAGAGATACATGGTAATGCGATGTACGTTGCCTATGTTCTCAAGCATATTAGGGCGAATAAAGGAAAAGGGCAATATTGTAAGGGTTACAAGTCCGCAATATAAAATGGTAGGGATGAAACCAAATTCTGGTTTCCATCCATCTGCCAAAACGCCACTACCAGAAAGATGCCCACTCAATACCATAATGATACAGCAAAAAGAAGTGATTGAAAATAGCGTAGAAATAAAAACTGCCAAATCGAAACACTTGTTCTTTTGCCAGAAGTAATAAGTTAGTCCACAAAAGTATATGAATGGGAAAAAATACATTTGTTCTCAAAAAACTTAGTGATATGTGTTAGTAGAGGAGATGGGTCGTCGAGTAGAAACAGCAATCTTCATTTCGTCATACATAATTCCTGTACCAATGATAACAATCATGACTTCATTATCATCGATATTGAATTTTCTTTGTATTTCTAAAAGATGACTGTTTTGGAATCCACATGAAAGAGGAATAGTGCCTAATCCAATAAAGTGTAAGGCGTTTATAAGGTTTTGTGCATAAAGACCGCCATCAATATAACACTGAAACGGTTCGTGTCCTAAAAACCCTTTCATATCGGCAGTGACAACGATACAGCAATGGATATCATCACAGAATCCGTTGCATCCACTTTGCATACGAAGCATCTTATGTGCGTCATCGCCGAAGTAAATATGGGTATGCCATGCCTGACGATTACAGGCAGATGGAGTGCGCGAGGCAAGTAACAATGCTTTCTCTATAAGTTCCTTCGAAGGCGTTATGTTCTTAAAATATCGAATGGAGTGACGGCTATAAAGAAGTGATTGGAAATCTTTCGAAGCCTGTTCTTGAAGGGCGCTTGCTGTCGTCAGTTCTATTCCTGCGGGTATTTGTGCTTTTGTCACATCAATACTCGCCTCCTGACATAGTTGTGTGAATCCTGTGCTAATTTTATCAATGTCAACACCGTTTTGCTGTTGATATGATATATAGGCCTTGATTGTTGCCAGAGGGTAGATTAGGAAATCGTGATTCATAGAGCCATATGACTGATTATATAGTCGAAGGTGTTCCAGTAGTTTGGAAACCTTGGCTTGGCCAAAACCGCGACGTGGGTTCTGCATTGACATACCTTTCTCGATAATATGGTTTTCTCTAAGAATGGCATATTGCATTTTTGTTATGTCACGGTCGGTGTTAATTGATGCATTGTATCGACACAGTTTTTTCCAGTAGGATAAAACTTCGATAAGAAACTGTAGCGAAAGCGGCAGTCGGGCTTTAATACTTTTTCTAATATTTGAAAGTGTCATTTGAGAAATGTCTTGATATGTACAACATCTTTCCAGCCAAGAAAAATGGCTAGAATTTGTTTGATGAAAATATGACGATATGAGGGGATGATGAGATTGGCGAATGTTCCAGAAATGAATATGGTAATGATCGCAACAATTGCAACTCCATGTATTCCATAGTTGGTAATGAAAAATAAATTAAGAGTCACACATGTAATGCAGCCTAAAATGTTTCTTATGGGGGCATATTTTTGCACTCCTTCAATAATAATAAGTTGTCCTGAGGTTTGCGAGAGAGCATCTCCTACAACTTTGAACGAAAGAATCGCAAGAATTGGGGCCGCACCAATATACACTTTACCAAAGGTGAAGTATACGAGTGGATAGGAAAGCAAACAGGTAATTATTGCAAGGATAATGCATATAGTTACCGAAATATTGATGAATGTACGGGAGACTTTCTCGTATTGGTTAATATCCTTTGTATGTATTTCAACGAGCATAGGACTAATCGTCTGTGATATGATTGTAGGCACAAAAACAAGGAGTTCTACAAAACGAACTGCTACAGAGTAAATTCCCAAGTTGCTTTGGTCAATCATATTGCCAATCATAATCTGGTCGATACGGTTGTAAATGATGATGGCTGTGCCAGATAATAGAAGCGGAAAAGACTGTTGTAACATATAGTAGGCCAGATGTTTGTCGAAACGCCATTTTCTTATAGAGTCTATCTTCTTGGTATATGAGATCGTGTAGCCAGTTGCGAGTAATAATGAGTCGATAAGCAGAGAGTAAATGAACCATACTAGTGGGAAATGGAAAATCACGAGTAAAACTTTAATAAGTATACCTATGATTGATCGTGAGATTTCAGTCTTTACAACATATTCGTTCCATACGATAGACGTGAAGTGGTTTCGAGATACCCACGAAGTATTTAGAATGATGGAAAAAGCATATATCATTATGTATGTCCGAATATCTCTATCCTCCACAAAAAGAAAAGTGGTAAATGCTATCACAATGAGTGTGCATATGGCAAAAAATATTCTTAGTCCCCATACTGTACCAATAATCTTATCTCTCGCGTCAGGATTTTTGGACTCTTCACGTATTTGTATCAGATCGAGGCCAAAGTCTGCAAACACTTGGAAAATGGCAATGTAACTGATAACATAATTCATGATCCCGTATTGTTCCTTCCCAAGATAGCGAGCAACGATAATACCAACAACAAGAACACTCATAAGACTGAATATCTTACCGCATAAAGCCCAGGCTATATTATGGAAGGCTTTTTTCTTCTTTGCTGATATTTCATTAAAATGTATAGCCATGGTTAGTGAATTATTTCACTGAGGCAATCTCCTTACGAAATAAAAGATATATAGTGAGTCCTATTGATGCAATTATCATCATTCCAATAACAAAAAGCGATCTTTTGGGGCCGGCTGGTTTGATTGGTGTTGCAGCACCTTTTAATATCGTAAAGACAGGTGTCCGTTCTTGTACTTTGGCTTTTGCTGCCTGAAGTTGGGTGTTCAGGGTTGAATATGTGTTGAATTTCAACTGCATATCATTTTCCATATCTTCAATTTTTAATTCAATACTTCGGAGGGCCACTTTAGAGTTGGCATCTGATATGCTCGCATATTTCTGGCGAACTTTCTCGTACTCTTTTTGGGCGTTGGAAGCCAGTTGCTTGTAATATTCATAGTCGGTACGTGCTTTATTGGTACGATACTCTGTAATAAATACTTGAAGTTTCTCCATAACAGAGTCTGCAAGCGTTTTGCAAATGCACGGATCTTGATCTTCAACGTTTATGGTGATGACGCCGGTTTTCTTATCTATGCTAAACTTTATGTTCTTGCTGATTTTTTTTACGATCTCATCGTCTTTTTTGGAAAGAGCATACGGGTCGAACTCTTTCTTTTCATTATCCTCGTTTGATTTGAATAAACTCTTTATCATACCGAAGAAAGCCCTCCACCAGGGTCTCTCTTGATGATTGCACATATAATCATAGTAAGTAGTCTTAATATCTTTGTCTTTGTTTTCAACTTTGATGTTGAAGAGATTTGCTACAAATGCATTGTCCTCCATCAAGTCAGGGTAAAGGAGAGGGGTAATTGCATCAGTAGTTTGCATGTCCCCAAAATCGAAGCCGAAAGCAGATGCAATAGACCCTAAGGCTCCACCACTCATGCTATTTCCCATTTCTGGGGCAAGTTTTGCATCAGTATTATAATATCGTGGGAGGCTAAAAATGTATATACATGATATCACAAAGACTATAGGCAGAACCTTATAAAATAAACGACGGTTCTCCCATATTTTTTTAACGACAAGACTAAGGTCGATGATTTTCGCTTGTTGTCCAATATTCTCTTCCATAATGATAATCTCGCTTAATGAAACTATTCCTACTTTGTCAGATTAGCGATGGTGGCGATCATGGTGCCGAGAGAGGCAAAACTGGTACCCATGCTGATGATCTCAGGTAGCGACAGTTGACGACGGGCATGCTTGGTGGGGACTACGACCTGACACCCCGGACGAGGCTTGTGCTTCCGGTCTGCTTTCGCCACCATACCATTCATGTAGATGATGATGGTCTTACTCTTCTTGGCAGTTGAAGTGGTACCTCCGGCAAGGTCGATGTAATAGTCTGCATCCTTGCCCGCCATATAGCGGACGGTGTTCGGATACAGTACCTCGCCATTGATAGTCACGGTACTGGTGTATTTGGGCACCACAATACGGTCGCCCTCGCGCAGGAACGGATCGTCGTCACTATGTGGATTCTGAATGGCCTTATCAAGTTCAATGGCCACAGGATAGGTTGTCATCGTAACGAGTTTTGACAAATCGATGGAGTCCTTTCCGGAGTTCCGCTGGGCAGTACGGAGCACCGTCTTCATCATTTCCTGCTCTTCCTGCGTCATCCGTCGTAGCAGTTTGGCACCTTCGGGATAGGCGTGCTTGGTGACACCACCAGCCTGCTTGATGATGTCGCTGAGGCGCTGGTTACTATTGGTCAATGTGTACTCGCCCTTAAACTGCACCTCGCCCTCGACGGTGATGTTCTGTTGCTCGATATAGTTAGGACTTCGGCGGATATACACCTCGTCGTAGGGTTGCAGGGTGAAAGGAGTCTCTCCCTGAGGGATGGTGAAGTCGGGATTTAGTCTGAAACTATAAGTAAATGCAAGTGTATCGCCTGCTTCTGTCGCATCGGGTTCAATGATTCTGCGGGCTACATCGACCTTTGCCAGTGAGGCGGCATTGGTCAGTCCGCCAGCCTGTAGTACCAGGTCTTCTATGGTCTCGTTGGCAGCGAAACGATACACACCAGGATAGTTCACTTCACCATGGATCGTGATGGTCTGGTCTAATTTCTCCTCCTCGCGGCTGGCGACGTAAAGCACGTCCTCATTTTTCAACTCTACATCGGGAACGGTGCCTTCAAGGATTCCCTTGATGTCGATACTCTGCATCTTCAGGGTGCGATCAGCCTGCATACGGTGCATCACCGCATGATTGCTGATAGCGTTTTCCGTCAGTCCGTCGGCAGCCTCGATGAGCGCCTTTACCGTGCAAATCTGTCCGCCCACCTGATACATACCTGGACGGAACACGGCTCCCCTGACCTCCACCATGTTCTGATAGCGGTTTAACGTGGAGTCAACCGATACAGAGTCCTCGTCCATCAGTTTGAAGTCATTGAGGTCGAACTCACCCACGCTGAAGACGGAATACTGGTGCCCGGCCTTGCGGTTCACGCGGATGGCTTTCGTATAGGCATCACCTGTGAATCCGCCTGCATAGCGCAGGAGGGTAGCGGCACTCTCCGTCTTTTTCATTTCGTAGAACATCGGACGTTTCACCTTACCGGTAATGTTCACCAATGCCTCGTAGGGTGCCACCGTGATGATGTCGTTGTCCTGCAGGCGCACATCGCCAGTCAACTTGCCATTGAGCAGGAAGTCATAGACATCGACGTTTGAAAGGAGTCTGTTGTTGCGATATACCTGTACGTTTCTTAGCGTACCGATTTCGTTGGGACCTCCTGCCATATAGAGGGCGTTGTAGACGGTGGCGAAAGCCGACATCGTGTAGGTGCCAGGCATCTTTACTTCACCCATCACGCTGATGGTAATAGTACGCGTCTGTCCAAGTGTCAGTTCTATGCGCGAGTCCTGATACCTCGGTCCGAGCACGCTCCTGAGCCTTTGTTTGGCCTGTTTTACTGACATGCCTCCTAATGAAATGACGCCCACGCCCTCGATAGTGATGGTGCCGTCGGGCGAGATGGTCTCACTGACGCTTTGCTGAGAGGCTCCCCAGATGTCCACGTTCACCACGTCACCAGGCCCAAGGCGATAGTTCTGTGGCGTGGCAAGGTTCATGCTGCTCTCGAACGTCAGGTTTTTGTTGTTGAATACATCATGACCGAAGATCTTGCGGCCAGGCTGTTCTTCCTCATAGAAGTATTTCAGCGAGTCGGGCATCATGAAGTCCATGGCTTCGTCCATCTCTACGAATTGTTCATCGTTCTCATTGTAGGTGTTCTTCTTCGTTATTGGTCTCCCGTCCTTTTGGCGATAGGGTGACACGTTCCGCTTTTCGCGCTCCAATTGTTCTCTCTTGGGTTCACCATTAGCCTCGCGCATGCGGTTTTTTACACTCTGTGAGCCCGCTGTGATGTCTTCTCCACCGAGGGATCCATCCTTTATCTGACGCTGATATTTTTTCTGAATGCGCCGTATCTGTTCAATAGTCACGCCGCGCTGCATCAGTTGTGTCACAATCTGCTGGCGTGACACCCCTTTTGCATTCTGTTCAATCACATAGTCCATTACCTGGTTGTCGGTCATGCCCGACTGCGCCCAGCCCGCCGTTGTGGCCAGCATCAGGGAGATAAGTATCGATGATAGTCTTTTCATCATATTTTTTCGTTTACGCGTACATATTATATAATATATAACATATTATAGGCGTTTTTATTGTTTTCAGCCTGCAAAATTACTACATTTTTCCCGAAAAACTTGCGAAATATGAAAAAACTTACTATATTTGCTCTCGATTACGATAAAACCTTTAAAAATTAGAATCGCTAAAGACAAATGTGAAAATGAAAAAAATCCTATTGTTGGCATTATTGGTGGCAGGAACTGTTGCCAGATCTCAGAATGAATATGCAATTACGGTGGAGAGCAAGCAGCCATCAGGAATCATCGACGAGATGCTCTACGGGCAACTCTTTGAGCACATCTATTTCAGTGCCAACAATGGCGTGTGGCAGGAACTGATTCAGGAACGTTCGTTCGAACCGGAACAGTATCCCGGCATCCATCCGCGTGACGGCTATTTCGACGGATGGTTCATGGACGATGACATGGTACTGCACTCCCCTACCCGTTACGAACAGCCGCTCAAGATTGACAGCATCAACACCTGTGACTTCGACCTGACGATGGACGTGAACTGGCGTGCCTACAAGTTGGCACGACGCAGTTGGAGCGGTGGTCTGATGGACATCCGTTTCGCTGTCCGCAACAAGGCCGACGGCACACCTTATTTCGTCCGCATACACGACCCGTATTATGAGAGCCGCACGTTTACGCCTGCTCAGACGCAAGCGCAGATTGATGCAGCCAACGAGGCAGCCGCACGTGCCAGACTGCAACAACAGAACGCCACAGCCGATTTCTCCATCTGCCAGATGGAAGTGCGTGAGATGCAGGGCTTCGGAGGTCGGCCTGGTCGTCGCATGAACATGCTGACACCCATCGTATCGGCTCCAGCCACGAAGGAACAAATCAATGAGAGTCAGCAATGGCACAAACTGCGCATAGAGAGCCGTGGCAGCAAGATGACGGTGTTCTGGGACGGTAAGGAGGTGCTGACCTACGACGGTCTGGAGAAGGCCGACCGTAATTTCGTGACCTTCTGGGTCAACTATACCGAGGCGACTTACCGCAATATCAAGTTGACGGCAACCGACGGCAAGGTGCTGTTTGAGGGCACGCCTGGCGATGTGCAGATTCCGGCTGTGGCGCAGCAATGGACAGCCTTTGGCGAAGGGGGCAAGTATCGTTTGGTGAAGGACGACGCTGTGAACATGCGCTATTCGCAGGAGATTACGGCAGGCAAGACGGAGGCCGGCATTTTCCAAGGGCCGTTGGACGTGGATGGCGATAACCTTGTAGGCTCCATCTATGCAAAAGGCAAGGGAGAACTGATTGTCGGACTGCGCAGTACGAAAGGCAATATTATCGCCCGCCAGTCATTCAAGGTAAGCAAGGAGTGGAAGAAATACGAATTCACGCTCCATCCCCAGATGATCGAAGGTATTGACGGTCATTGCAGAGTCTGCGCGGAAACCGTCCCGACACCCAGTTCCCTTGTAGAACTCGCCGATTCCCTGGGCGTAGAGAACGTCAAGAGAATCACCAAGTTTAGCTGCGACTGCGACTTCGTTATCATGGTCAAGAACGGAACGGTTCAGGTCGATATGGCTACCATGACCACGCAGACGGGTAAGAATCTCGGTGGATTCCGTCCAGACATCCTGCAAGCCGTCAAGGAACTGCATCCCACATGTCTGCGTTGGCCGGGTGGTGGCTATGTGGCGCAGTACGACTGGAAATGGGGCATCGGTCCACAGGAGAAGCGTGAGCGCTGGGCCCACTGG
>JAFZNI010000041.1 GCA_017551005.1 Prevotella sp. | reverse complement strand
TATTGTCTTGACTGAACCGGGAATGCTAATCTCCTTCAATGAGGTACAACCCTCGAAGGTGTTGTTGGCAAGGACACTACAACCATCCTCTATGGTAACATTGGACAACTCCTTAAGCATCCGGAAATTGCCCTGACCCATCGTTTCCACCTTCCTGCCGATAACGGCCTTCTGCAACTTTGAACAACCTACAAAAATATACTCGCCAAGGTCTGTAACGCTGTTGGGAATAACTATAGAGGTCAGCGCGCAATTGTAGAAGGCATTTGAACCAATAAGAAGAAGACCGTCATTCAGATTCGCAGTCTCCAACGATGAGCAGTCATAGAAGGCACGCCTGTAAATGTTAAGGACGGTACCCGGCAGTGATATAGAAGTGAGATTCTTACATCCCTCAAATGCACCGTATGAGTTGCCGGAACTGCCAATATTAAGTAAGCCGGCATTCAAGGTAACAGAAACCAATGCGGTACAATTTCTGAATGCTCCCCCACCGATGGTCTTTATATTTCCGGATATATTTACCTCTGTCAAGGCTATACATCCCTCAAACGCTGACGTACCTATAACTTCAACGGAGCCCCAAAATATGGAGGTTAACTTGGTATAGTTCCTAAACACACTACTGCCGATGGCAGTGACATCATAAGATTTCTCTTTGTCGGAGTCATAGGCTGTCGAAGGAATCCATATGGACGTGGCATTCTTGTCATCATGACTCGTGATGGTTACTGATTCTCCGTCACTATTCACACTGAATGTGTAACTACCGTCCTTAAAGGCAAATGCTGATACGCATAAGAACAGCAACACCGTAACTGCGCTTATGCGGCGCATCATAGAGGTAATAGAGGTTGGTTTCATATTCGAGATCATTATATGATTATCTTTTCAGGTGCAAATATACAATAAATCCCCGAAACTGCAAAAGTTTCGGGGATTTTATTTGTTATTGACTGATTTATTACTCTCCTATGAGGCTTCGCCTCGAGCAAAGTCACGCTCGACATTAAGAGCACGCTCTTACTGTACTCGCTTAATCGTTTCCTTTTATGGCTGCTACGCCTGGGAGGACCTTGCCCTCGATAGCCTCGAGCAGAGCACCACCACCGGTAGAGATGTAACTCACCTTATCGGCCAGACCGAACTTGTTGACACAAGCCACAGAGTCGCCACCGCCAATCAGTGAGAAGGCTCCCTCAGCAGTTGCCTCAGCGATAGCCTCACCGATGGCACGGCTACCCGGGGTGAATGTGTCGCACTCGAATACACCGGCAGGACCGTTCCACAGGATGGTCTTGGCACCCTTGATGGCCTTGCGGAAGTCGTCCTGAGAAGCAGGACCTGCGTCCACGCCCTCGAAGCCAGCAGGAACCTTGTTGGCAGGGCAGGTGATGATCTCTGCACCGGGCTTCACCGTCATCGTGCCGAAGTCGAGACCGTCGGTAGCGGTGCAGTCAGAACCGAGCACGAGTTCTACGCCGTTCTTCTTGGCCAGTTCCTCAACGCCCAGAGCAACATCCAGTTTGTCAAGTTCCACGATAGAGTCACCGATTTCGCCACCGTGAGCCT
>JAFZNI010000358.1 GCA_017551005.1 Prevotella sp. | reverse complement strand
GGGCTATCATTGGGGCCTGGCCCGGTGATAGGTGGTGGAACCAATGATGCGGAGGAGGCCTTCAGCCTTCTCTATCATTTCCTTCAGTTGTTGGTTGGGGGTCTCCTCCTTCCGGGCGAGCGCAAGGAACTGCTCTAAGTACGACTTGGTCTGCTGACGGTCTGGCAGGTAATAATAGCAGGCACTGGCAATATTATAATAGGTGGCGATGGATGTGGGGTTGTACTCCAGATGCTTTTTCCAGGCCTCCACGGCTTTTTTGGTATTGCTTCGTCATATAGTAACCCTCGCCCTGTGAAAGCGTGATGGCCTTCATGATGATGGTGTCGGGCAGCATCAGTTGGGTGGCGAGATCGAGATAGCCCAGTCCTTCTGTGTAACTGCCGAGATCAACGCTGACCACGCCGAGGCGGTAAGCGCAATTGGCATTCTGCATCTGCGAGAGAAAGAGGGCGGACTTGAGATGCTGATAAGCCAGTTCAAGACTGTCCAACCGACTGTAGCACATGCCTGCGGAGTAGAGTGTGTTGAAGGTGGAGTCGCCCTGCTGGAGCAGACGTTCGTACATGGCTACCGACTTGTCGAACTGACGATCCATGAAATAAGCATCGGCGAGGGCGCGGTTGACGAAAATATTCGTGGAATCCTTTTCGAAGTATTTCTCACCGTCGCCGATGCCCTTCCACGCCTGATCAGTACGGGTAAAAGCCATGATAAGTGTCGCCATAGCCTCGCCGTCCATCGGATAAAGGGTGAGCAGTTGCTCTCCCCAAAAGATATAGGAGTTGAGATCGCCCTGTTTCTGATAACTGAAGGCCAGTTGGCGGAAGGCCTCATGCGAGAGATCCTTCGCCGGGACATTTTTCAACAGGTCAGCCGTCTGACCGTAGTTGGCACGTTTGTAGTAGCAGTCGGCAAGTTTCATGCGCACGTCTGAGGTGTCTTTCATCGCGAAGGCCTGCTGATAGTATTTCAGGGCCTCAAAGGTATTGTACCGCTCCATGCAACTGTCACCAGCCTGCACGAGCAGTTGCAGAGAGTCCACCTCTGTCTCTACCACCTTCGTCTTTTTCTTCGAAGCAACCTCGCCCTGAGCGGCAGAAACCGTCAACAGGGCGAGGAGAAGTATCGCTAATGCTTTATGCATGATAAAACGAGTGAACTTTATTTTTCTTTGGACATGATAATCAAGTCGTCCGTCTCGAGTTTAATGTTTTTGACGGCTTTCGACAGATCATCCTGTGAGGTAACGGGCTTACCATCGACCAGAATTTGCTTCACAGCCTTGCCATTGACGGTGATATTGCCATTATCGTCGACTTTGGCTCCAGGCAAATGATTGACGAGGTCCTTGACGGTAACATTAGATGGCTCTGCTGGTGTGAAGGTTCCCGTAGCAGTTGGCGCTTCTTTGGGTTTGCCATCCAGACGGAAGGTGATGGGCACAGTGTACTTCACAGCCACGGGCTCGCCATTTTGTCTGCCAGGTTCCCAATTGGGCATGGCATTAACTACGCGGAGGGCCTCTTCGTCGAGCAATGGGTAAACAGACTTCACCACTTTGGCATTACTGATGCTTCCATCTTTCTCAACGACAAACGTGGCAATCACACGGCCCTGTTTGTTGGCTTCCATCGCCTCCTTCGGATAGCAGATGTTCTGCGACAGGTATTCCATGAGTTTGGGAGCACCGCCTGGAAACTGCGGCATCACCTCGACAACATCGAAAACTTTGCTGTCATCACCGCCGACATCTTCAATAACATTCATCTTCTTGAGGGTTATCAACACGACACCATCCTTTGCCTCCTCGCCATACGCCTCAATGGCAGCCTTGTCTTTGAGGACACTGATGGATTCAATGTTCTTTGGATCTATCGACGATATCACTCTCTCATCGACCTTTTGGCCATTCAGGAGGAAGAGCGGTTTCTTGCCCGGCTCAATCTGGATGAACTTGATGCCATCAGGTTTATCGATACGGACATCTTCCGTTTCGCCCACTACCTGGATGGTCTCATTGCCCATCTTGATGGTGCCGCCTTTCTTGCCCTTCTTCACAGGCACCTGTTTCTGGGGCTCATCGTAAACATAGTCGGTAACGGTCCTGGCATTGAGGGCGAGTGTGACACCGACAACGGGGAGCAGGGCCAGCAGTTTCAGCAGGCGTCTGCGGGGGGATTCTGTATGTAACATCATTGTGATTCTGTTTTTGAGGGTACTGTGACTGATTCCGTTGGCAAGGGAGTACCCGCCGATGCCACCGGCTTTTGTGATTAACAGGTATTGATATTGACGCGCATTGATCCCTTGGGAGAGTACTGCACCATCGGCCTCGTATTCATGGATGGCCCGCAGGTCGCTACGGAGCATCCAGATGGCGGGATTGAACCACTGGAGGGCGGTGAGGATATCGACGAGGAGCACGTCCCACGAATGGCGCAGGCGTATATGTCCCCGTTCATGGGTGAGAATCGCAGCATCATTGGTTTCATAGTCGCTGCGGTTCATCACGATATAGTGCATCCAACTGAAGGGCGCCAAGTCCGCGTTACCGGTCACGCAGATGATGGAGCCGTCAGGCTGTGGGTGCTGTTCGCTGTGTCTTATCAGGGTGAGTATCTTGCATACCGACCAGAGGGTATTAGCAAGTGTGGCCAGCATACCTATAATAAAGAGGTATGATAAGACGGATTGCAAATCCTTATACCCTGTTGCGTCGGATTGCAAATCCGTCGCGACGGCACTTCCGACCTCCACATCTATCGTGGGCATCGGCACTACTACCGTCTGATGCGTCGTGATGACACAGAGTGGCAGCACAAACGAGGCCAGAGCAGTCAGCAGTAGCACGATGCGGTTCACACGGTGGAACGTCTCGCGGGCCAGCAACAGGCGGTAGAACATATAGAATACCGCTATCAGCACGGCCACCTTCAGGTCGTATATCAGAAACTCAAGCATGGTTGTTCTCGATTTGGTCTATCAGTTCTTTCAGTTCTTCCACAGAGATCTTCTCCTCTTTGACGAACGAGGAGACGGCAGAGAGGTAGGAGTCGTTGAAGTAGTTCTT
>JAFZNI010000357.1 GCA_017551005.1 Prevotella sp. | reverse complement strand
TGTAGGATGTCCTTGTTGAAAAGGTTCTTCGTACCCGTCAGACCCTTCACCACGTCGTGCGCATCAAGAATCGTAAAGTTAGAGAGTTGCAGTGCCGTCATGCAAATGGTACTCTTTATAGGAATGTGTATCTTCGTATAGCCATCCGGCACCGTTACGTCATCCGATGTTACCAACGCAAAGTGATAATCATCGCCCACGTCTACCAGTCGCATGCCATCCTGGCTCTTCACCTGATAGCCCGTAGCATACTTCGGACACAGAAGACTATCTACACTTGCAGTGTCACTTGATACCACCTTGCCTCTCTGATTGCATGAACTGAAGAGTAGCAGTGTCATGCATAACATTCCTAGAACAACAACTCTTTTCATCTTGACTGCAAAAATACGAATAAGCGAGCGAAATACCAAATTTATTTGAATATTTCCGAGCGTGAGTATCTTCGACGAAGTCAAAGATACGGTTTTCTCTGATATTTATCAGGTGAATTACAACGCGGGGAGGATGTATTTCCAGACGAGGTTCAACTCGCCCTGTAGATCCTCAACGTCAGAGGTGATGGCAATGACGGCATCCTTGTCGGGTACGACGATAATATACTGACCACGAGCGCCATCGGCACGGAAGCAGCCTGGACGGCAGCGCCACATCTGGTAGCCATAGCCCTGCATCCAGTCACTGGTTTCTTTGGTCATGCCGCGTTCGGCTGCCTGTTCGATGCGGGTACCCGGATTGATGCTCTCCACTTGCTTTTTAGACATCTCAGCGACCCATTTGGCGGGAATCAGTTGCTTGCCGTTCCACTTGCCCTTCTGCAATAGTAGTTGCCCCATCTTTGCCAAGTCTTCTGTCTTCAGATAGAGTCCCCAACCACCACAGTTGATACCCTGCGGACTTTCTTCCCAGCGGGGCTTGTCGATGCGAAGCGGCTGGAAGAGGCGTGTGTCCAGGTAGTCAACGACTTTCTCGCCAGTAACCTTCTGTACGATAGCAGAGAGCATATAGGTGCCCATGCTGTTATAAAGGTAGAACTTGCCGGGCTTGTGAACAACGGGATGAGCGAGGAACGCCGTCACCCAATCTTGCTGGACATTGCGAGTGGATGGCTCAACATCGTGGCCACACGACATCGTCAGCAGGTCGCGCACTGTCATTGCCTTTAGGTTTTTGCTGACATTGGCAGGCAGTTTGTCGGGGAAATAGTCGATGACCTTGTCTGTCAGCGCCATCTTTCCTTCGGCAATAGCCAGTCCTACAGCAGTAGCAGTAAAAGTCTTGCTGACGGAGTGGAGTACGTGCGGGGTGTTTTCCTCACCCTTGCTCTGCCAACGACTGTAGATGACGTTACCGTTTTTTACGATCATCACGCTATGAATGTCTTTCTTCTCGTTAGCTGCTCCTTGAAAGAAACCCTCCATAGCCTGGGCAACATTTGTTGGTGTTTCTGCACGTGGCAAACCAGTTTCTTTTGCCTTGGCTTTGGCAGTCAGTTGTTTAATGTGCTGCTTCAGGATGTAATAGGCGGGCTGCGGCATGGCGCCGTGGTCGTAGCCCTGCATCTCGTAGAGTGTCACATCTTTGTGCCCCACGAGTTTCAGCATACGCCAGAAGTAGGCCTGTTCCTCGTAGCGTCCGTATAGTTCCAATTCCCTGTCGCCGGAGATGATGACGATGGGTGGCGCATCAGGACGGACATAGGTGAGCGGAGCATACTGGTCAATAGTGGCTTGCAGTGGAGGAATGCCCTGCTGTTTTCTGATATTATAATGCGTGATACATTGTCCACTGAAAGGTATCAGGCCTGCCAATGAATCTGCATCGACGCCGTATTTAGCGAGCCACCGTTTGTCGAGTCCGATCATGTCGAGCAAATAACCTCCGGCAGAATGACCTGCAACGAATATCTTGCGATGGCTACCGCCATATTTCCCGATGTTCTTGTAGGTCCAAGCCACGGCTGCAGCCGCATCGTCAAGGATATCATCGATTTTAGCCTTGGGCAGGAGACGGTAGTTGGCAGCGACAACCACAAGACCGCTGTTCTTGAGTTGTGGGTCAATGTGTTTGCTGCCGCCTTCGATGCCACCGCCGTGGAACCACACGACAACGGGAGCGTCATGGAGTTCGGTGGGGTAATAGACATCAAGCAAGCATCGCTCCCGGGCATAGGCATCGTCAGATGCTGTGTAGGGAATATCGTTCACTTGCAGATACTGCTGACGCTGCGCCTGTGAAATCATCGGCAACAGCATGAGCGCGAGGATTGAAATAATTTTTAGTCTCATATGTTTATATTATGTTGGGTTACTTGATAAACAATGCTAATTCTTGGTGCAAATATAGCGATAATTTCGGAATTATCGCTATATTTGCAAACAAATTTAAGTGTATTTAGGTATTATTCGCCAGGGATATGACGCAGTATCCTTCAGAGACGATATGCCATTGTAGCCCTGGAGTTCGTGATTGCATTTGCTGGTGTTGCAGGCCTGATACGGTATTACAATAGAAAAGTATCTTGAGCCCGCGATGCCTCGAAGGTGTGGCCAAAGAATAACAATGAAAAGAACAAAAGGAATATCCCGATGATGGCGGCAGACGACGGACGAGGGGGGAGTTTCATGCCACCGAACTGACACTGGTACTGAATCATGCGATCGATGTAGTCATCCACCGTGGACCAATTACCGGCCTGTACCTCGGCAACAAGACGGGGAAACACCTCGCGGATGTATTTCTGATGCTCAGAATCGATGGAGGCTGGGAGTTCGTCGATGGCACTATACCACGATACGACGCCATCCTCCTGATGAGGAAACAGACGCATCGTTTGCCAGCCATCAGCCAACAAGACATAGCCTGCAAATATCTGCTCTACACTAAGGCTATCATCGGGCACTATCATCTGATGGGCTCGACGCGACAGCGTGGAAAGCGATGAGTTTTCAGAGACAAACAACTGACAAAAATGTGCGGCCTGTTGCTGTGGAATGACGAGGGGCGCTGCAGATGCCTTCGATGGGCTCAGTACAAATGCTGACCCTGCAATGAATAGCAGGGCCAGCACAAATGGCTTATAAAAAAGAATTTTCACCTTCTGCATTTATATCGACTCGATAAACTTAACGATGGCATCGCGATCGGCTTTTGGCAGATTGTAGAACTTCTCGGTGGCTCGATAGCCATCCGACTGCTTAGAGTATCCATGCCACATGATGGCCTCGATGACAGTGCGGGCCCGACAGTCGTGCAAACGATCATCAGCACCAGTGAGACGGCGACTCAGACCGCGACCCCACAACGGCGTGGTGCGACACCAGCCAGTACGGATGTCGTTGACCATAAATAGGCGGTGCTGAACCAAGTCGGTGTAAGGCCAGATGGTCTGGTGGGCGTACTTCGGCAACATGCTGTTGGCGCTCTTGCCTATCTGCTGGGCATAAGCCTTCGTGCTGGCATCTACCCACATATCGTCAGAACCTGTAGTCCACGACGGACGGTGACACTGTGCACAACCTATCTCGCTGAAAAGTTGCTTGCCACGCTGCACATCGGCATCGTTCAGATTACGGGCAGCAGGCACAGCCAAGCCACGGTGCCACACCATAAACTGGTAGTACTGCTTGTCACTCATCTCTTCTACCCCATTATAAGGAGCGCCATTCAGCAGATAATTCTCAAAGGTCTCCTTATAGGCGACAGACGGTGTGTTGAGCACCTCGTAAACACGAGCAGCAATGCCCTCGTCGGTACCATCGGCGTAGTAAGGATAAAGGATACTGATAGGCGACGAACCGTGCTGTTTGATGTAACTGATTACCTCAGGATCCTCGCTCTGAGCCTTGGCCCACGCTGTGGTGGTATAGAGCCAGTGGCGATCGGAACGTGTGACGTTGGTGATGTTCCAGATGGCATTGGCACCAGCACCGTCCTGCAACGAGCCACGAGTCATGGCGTAAGTGAAACGTTTAAGTGGACCGTGCGAACCGCGATCTGTACCCGTATCGTTATAAGGAGCTGAGTAGT
>JAFZNI010000356.1 GCA_017551005.1 Prevotella sp. | reverse complement strand
TACCTTCAGTGTCCACCGGATCATTCTTCTTAAGCATCTGATTGGTGGTCTTGATGTCATCTTCCTTCTTATACTTCGCATAAGCAAGGTCGACAAGTTTGTTGTAAGCCTTAGCCTTCTCCTGATCGTTGGCGAGTTGACTCAGGCCACTCTTCAGCAGGGCCTCAGCCTCTGCATAGTCCTTTGCCTTGAGGATAGCCTTCAAAGCATCACTGTCACCGGCAAATGCGGTAGCGCTAGCCACCATGAACATTGCCATCATCATAAACTTTTTCATAAGCCTTTTAAATAATTGGTTTAATTTGTTATTACTCATTGTTATCATTATCTGTTTCGAAAGCAGCATCGACACTCGTGTCGGCGGGCAGTTCTTCATTCAGCACCTCTGCTTCCTCTACATCTTCTTCCTGACTTGACGTCACCTTGCACACACTGGCGATGGTGTCGTTCTTCTTTGTGAGATTGATCAGGCGCACACCCTGGGTGTTACGTCCCATCACACGGACATCGGCCACCTTGAGTCGGATGAGAATGCCACTCTTGTTGATAATCATGAGGTCGTTCTCATCAGTTACCACCTTGATAGCCACCAGACGACCGGTCTTCTCGGTAATGGCGAGGGTCTTCACACCCTTCGCACCACGCAGCGTCTTACGGTAGTCCTCTACCTCTGAACGCTTGCCGTAGCCGTTCTCAGAGACAACCATAATGGTCTCCACATTAGGATCGTTGACGCAGACCATGCCTACCACCTCGTCATCACCACCGTCAAGACGCATGCCAATGACACCGGTAGCCACACGGCCCATGGTACGTACATCATTCTCGTCGAAGCGGACAGCACGACCGTTACGGTTAGCCAACAACAGTTCGTTGTGACCATTGGTCAGACGAACGCCTACCACCTCGTCACCCTCATTGACATTGATGGCGATGACACCAGCAGCACGTACGTTCTTATAGGCATCGAGACGGGTCTTCTTGATGATACCCTGCTTGGTAGCGAACACCACATAGTGCGACTGCAGGAACTCTTCGTCATTGAAGTTCTTGATGCGCAGCACGGCGTTGATGGAGTCATCCGGCTCGATATTGAGCATGTTTTGTATCGCACGGCCCTTCGAGTTCTTGTCACCCTCAGGAATCTCATAGCACTTCTGCCAGTAGCAGCGTCCCTTCTGGGTGAAGAAGAGCAACGTGTTATGCATCGTGGCGGGATAGATATACTCCGTGAAGTCGTTGTCGCGATGACGGGCAGCCTTTGCACCGACACCTCCTCTACCCTGCTCATGGAACTCACCAAGATGGGTGCGCTTGATATAACCCATGTGAGAAATGGTGATAACCACAGGATCGTCGGGATAGAAGTCCTCGGCATTAAACTCGTGGTCGAAGGGGATGATCTCCGTACGACGCTCGTCACCGTATTTCTCCTTCACCTCCAACAGGTCGTTCTTCATCACCTCCTTACAACGCTCGGGGTTGTCGAGGATTTCCTGTAAGTCGGCAATGAGTTTCTGCAAGTCGTCAAACTCCTGATGGAGTTGATCCACACGCAGGCCCGTCAACTGTGCCAGACGCATATCGACGATGGCCTTCGACTGGAGTTCGTCCAGTTCGAAGCGGGCCTCCAAGTTACGCTGGGCATCCGTCGGGGTCTTACTATTTCTAATAATGTGTACCACCTCGTCGATATTGTTGACGGCGATGATCAAGCCTTCGAGGATATGGGCACGCTCCTGAGCCTTGCGCAGGTCGTACTTGGTGCGACGGATCGTCACATCATGACGGTGCTCCACGAAATACTTCACACACTCCTTGAGGTTGAGCAGACGGGGACGACCCTTCACAAGGGCGATATTGTTGACAGAGAATGAACTCTGCAGGGCAGTCATCTTAAAGAGTTTGTTGAGCAGCACGTTGGCATTGGCATCGCGCTTCACATCCACCACGATACGCATACCCTGACGACCAGACTCATCGTTGACATTTGCCACACCCTCAATCTTGTGTTGGTTGGCCAGATCAGCGATGTAGGCTACGAGGTCTGCCTTATTGACACCATAAGGAATCTCCGTGACCACAATCTTATCGTGGGTTTCGCCACTCTCAATCTCAGCCTTGGCACGCATCACGATACGGCCACGACCTGTCTCGTAGGCATCACGCACACCCTGCAAACCATAGATATAGGCTCCCGTTGGGAAGTCTGGGCCTGGGATATACTGCATCAGTCCGTCGGTATCGATATCCGGGTTGTCGATATAGGCACAGCAGCCGTCAATCACCTCACCCAGATTATGGGTAGGCATATTGGTTGCCATACCTACGGCAATACCGTTGCCACCATTCACCAACAGGTTAGGCACCTTGGTCGGCATCACGGTAGGCTCCTGAAGGGAGTCATCGAAGTTGTTGGCCATATCAACAGTCTCCTTGTCAAGGTCGTCCATGATATGCTCACCCATCTTCGAGAGACGGCACTCTGTGTAACGCATGGCTGCGGGCGAGTCACCGTCTACAGAACCGAAGTTACCTTGTCCGTCGACGAGGGTGTAGCGCATATTCCACTCCTGGGCCATACGCACCAAGGCACCATAGACACTGGAGTCTCCGTGTGGGTGGTACTTACCAAGCACCTCACCGACGACACGAGCACATTTCTTATAAGGTTGTGTACTGACGTTGTTGATGTTCATCATACCGTACAGGATACGGCGGTGGACGGGCTTGAAGCCGTCGCGGACATCAGGAAGCGCACGAGCCACAATGACTGACATAGAGTAGTCAATGTAACTGGATTTCATCTCTTCCTCGATGTTGATTTTCAAAATTCTGTCGTTGTCGAATGTCTGATCCATTATTCTTATTTACTATTTGACTATTTACAATTTCTCTATTTTTTATTCCGCCTGAAAAGCGGAATTTGACTGTGTCTATATCGCTCACGCTCGGTCGTATGAACAAGTTCTCACGACACTCGTCTTAATCGCGATTTTCGCATTTAAGGCACTTTTCAGCCCCTCTGACGCGTTTTTAACAGTGCAAAGGTAAGTATTTTTTTCATTCCCACCAAACCTTTTAAACTTATTTAAAAGGATTTTTCCATCCTTTTCACCAAAGAACACCTTTTCTATGGTGGGTGGTTTTGCTTATAAAATCGTCCTGACTCAGGGGCCGGAAGTCCTATTTTCGTAATCATTCGATAAACTCGCTTCGCTCAGACAGCATCTCATGTCGATTTCCTTGTCTTGCTCCGCAAGCCAAGAATCGAAGAAGATTCCGAAAATAGGACATCCTCTAAAGCCCCCTTTGTGCGGAATGTTTTTACAAGCAAAACCACCCACCAATGCACAACTGAAAAATTCAATAATAAAGGTTCAGTTAAGGTGGATGTCTCTTTTACTTCTTTTCTCTGCGCCAGAGAAAAGGAGAAACACTGCAGGGCTAGCCCTGCAAAATAGGGTTAGTAGGGCCTGCCCTACAAAAAAAAACAGTTTTTGGCACGATGTTTGCGAATTAATTCGTATCTTTGCAAACAATAAGAGAAGAATAATAAGTATTAGATATAAAAATCATGTCCAGCCAGTTTTCACCTAAGGTATCTGAAATACTTGCCTACTCCCGTGAGGAGGCTGCAAGATTGGCCAGTCGCTCAGTAGGTCCGGAACATCTGCTTCTGGGTCTGTTGAGGATGAAGGATGGGCCGGTGATTGATGTGTTCCACCGACTGAACCTGAATCTGCAATCCATCAAGACGGAACTCGAGAACAAAGTACGTGAGGATGAGTTGAATATGCCCATCTATACCCACGAACTGG
>JAFZNI010000355.1 GCA_017551005.1 Prevotella sp. | reverse complement strand
CTGCCAAGGCTATCGGTCTCGTTATCCCTGAGTTGAACGGTAAGTTGATCGGTGCAGCCCAGCGCGTTCCGACTCCTACAGGTTCTACCACCATTCTGCACGCTGTTGTGAAGGGTGAGGTGACTGTTGAGGGTATCAACGCTGCCATGAAGGCTGCCACCAACGAGAGTTTCGGTTACACTGAGGAGAAACTGGTTTCCAGCGATATCATCGGTATGAAGTTCGGTTCACTGTTCGACGCTAACCAGACTATGGTTTCTAAGATTGGTGATGGTAACTCTCTCGTTCAGGTTGTTGCTTGGTACGACAATGAGAACTCTTACACTTCTCAGATGGTCCGCACCATTAAGTACCTCGCTGAACTCAAATAAGCCACAGATTATTACAGATTATTAATAAAAAAGGCCGTTCGATTTTGTCGGACGGCTTTTTTTTTGTAATTTTGCCCCCGAAAGAATCAACTAATAAATCAAGACAATATGGATGCGAATAACGTAAAGCAAATGATGGGAAAATTCCTCAAAGGTTGCGGATGTTTGAGTTTGGGCTTTTTTGTACTATTGATTATCGTGGGTATCTTTGCGGATGATGAAGAGAAGAAGGATGCTACAGAAGAGACTTCCCAGCAGACCGAGCAAGTGGAGAAGAAAGACTCCGTCATTGTGAATGAACCCTTGGAGGGTGACCCCTACGAGGAACTCGATGAATTGATTGGCCTCAACTCCGTGAAGAAGGAAGTACGTTCCCTGGCCAATTTTGTAAAGTTGCAGAAGCAGCGTGAGGCACAGGGCCTGAAGACGGCGAAAGTGTCGTACCACCTTGTGTTCTACGGTTCGCCTGGTACTGGTAAGACCACCGTAGCCCGTATCGTGGGACGTATCTACAAGGATCTTGGGGTGCTGAAAAAGGGCCATACCGTAGAAACCGACCGTGGGGGACTCGTTGCCAAGTATATGGGACAGACAGCCCTGAAGACAGACACTGTCGTGCAGCAGGCTCTCGATGGTGTGCTCTTTATCGACGAGGCATATTCACTCGTTCCAGAAGGAGCCAACGGACAGGACTACGGACAGGAAGCCATTGCTACACTCTTGAAGCGTATGGAGGACTATCGTGACCGTCTGGTGGTTATCATCGCCGGTTATAAGGATGAGATGCAGCGTTTCATTGACTCCAACCCTGGTTTGCAATCACGCTTCAATCGTTATATCGACTTCCCTGACTACACGGGCGGAGAATTGTCAGATATCTTCAAGATGTATATGAAGAAGAACCAGTACACTCTGGCTGACGATGCAGAGGATTATCTTAAGGAACAGTTTGAGTATGCCGTAGCCCATAAGGACCGAAACTTCGGTAATGCCCGTTATGCCCGCAACGTCTTTGAGAAGAGCATCCAGCAGCAGGCCAATCGTCTTGCAGGGCAGACGAATCTCAGTAAGACGCAGTTGACGGAACTGACCGTCGATGATCTCAAGGGCGGCTTTTCGGCAAGGACAAACATAGGGAATTGAACATTGAACATTATGATTACCAATATGAACAAAAGACAGTTAACAGGTTTATTATTTATTAGTTGTTTATTATTTAGTAGTGTCAGCGCTATGGCGCAGACCATTCAGAATGGCTCGAAGTGGTGGGACGGCTCCGTCCTTTACACCGCCAAGGTGGCTGCTTCGGGTGAAGTGACGATGAACGGTGTTGATGCCCACGAGGGTGGCTTTAGGTTCATGCTCGCTAAAGAGCAAGGAAAGCAGGGGCGCTATACCCTCACTACGGATAATCCGGATGCCTATATGCCCGTCAGGGGCCAGTTGGGATGGCGTGTTGATTATATCCGTCAGGATGGCATGTACTTTCTGGCAGTCCGCAAGCCCAACAACGATGTTGTATGGACGTTGGTGCTGACACCCGACAACCTTGAGAACTGTATCGGTCAGGAGCAGTGGGCAGAACAGCAGCCCGTGAGTGACATCATCACTGGCATGTTGCTGAACACAACCTATCTGGCGCGATTCTCCAAGCCCGACCTGCGCTTGATGCGCAACGAGATTCTGGCTCGTCATGGGTGGAAGTTCCAGTCGAAGGATTTGCAGGACTATTTCGGTAAGCAGTCATGGTATCATCCCGTGGCGGATAACAACACCATCAAACTCAGTATCATCGAGCAGACCAACGTTCAACTCATCAAGAGCGAGGAGGCTGTGCCTGATGAGGAACGTGGCTACCGTGATTTTTCGAGCGGACCAGAATATAACAGCGAACTGCGTGATCTGGTGAACGGCCAGAAAGGCCAGTTCCCCGGTGGACTTGACGATGACGGACGCGGACCGGAAGAGATTGACCCGAAAGTGATTAACGGTGAGGAGGTCTATGTTGTCACCAACGAGTCCGAATTCATTGCCAGTCTCCGTCCGGGAAGAATCGTCATGGTGGCAGACAATATCCATCTGAACCTCTCGCGCATTTTGGAGAATGAGTCTGAGTTCAGAAACATTCCAGGGCGTCGTTGGTGTAGCTATGATGCCTTGGGTATCGGTAAGGAGCCTCTGATTATCAGCGAAGACATCAGTGACGGACAGCAGTTGACATTGAAGAATTTCAATAATCTGATTATCCGTGGTGGTAAGAATTCCAGCATCGAGGTCGATCCCCGTTATGCTTTCTGCATCCGTTTCGTCAACTGCGAGGACTGTACGGTGGAGAACCTGACCATCGGTCATACCGAGGGAGGTTTTTGTGACGGTGGTGTCATCGGTGTGAAAGGTGGAAGGCAGATTCTGGTCAATAAGTGTGACCTCTATGGCTGTGGCACCTACGGTGTGGTTTTAAGAGAAACCACCGACTTCGGTATGATCAAGTCGAATGTTCACGATTGTACCTATGGCATTATGGAACTCCAGAACTGTATGGCTGTGAAATTCACTACCTGCGACTTCTTCAACAACCGTGAATACGCCCTCATCGAGGCTTGGGGCGTTGATGGCTTGGTCTTCGATGACTGTCGTTTCTTCGCCAACTGGGGCGATGCGCCGCTCTTCAGTCTCGACACCACCTTCTACCTGATGGGCTGTCAAATCTATCATCCCACGGAGAACCTCGGTTCGATAGACAAAGCCGAACAAACTGGTGCCAAGACGGTATTCAATGCCAACCCGCTTGATAAGAATGTCAAGAGTCGTAATCTCGGTCCTCAATAATATATATAATAAGGTACGCGTATGAAAAGAATAGCATCAATCGTCCTGTTGTTCGTCACCGTATTGACGACACAGGCACAGGAAAACACTTCACTTGAAGATATCAATAAAGGGTGGGGCACAAAGACCATCAATAACGTGATTAACGGCAGTTTCGGCATCATGCTGGAGCGCTTCGACCAGACATGGCCTACGTGGATGGTGGGAGTCGTACGGAAGACGATGGAGAAAGGTCTCGCCAAGGAGGTGCTCGACGAAGAGACGGAACTCACTGTCACTGTCGATACCAAGAACGGTTTCGTGAGTGTGGGCGATGCCGGTACCGACGGCGAGTATATGTCGGCTTGTTATTGGAATCGCCCCAACGGTCACAAACTGTTGGCTGTCCTCTTGGGCAAACCCACAGACCCCTGCATCGAGGTGCTGTGTACCTACGACTATGACCCGCAAAAGAAAGCCCTCATCCCAGAGCCTTCGATCCTGAAGGGCTATCGTTGGGGTGACAGGGGGGAATACCAGCAGATATTCTGCAATCTGCCGCGGACGGGAAAGAACGTCACCGTCGAGGACTGGAGCGGTGACAAAGGGCCCGTGGTACATACGTTCACCTGGGACGGTACGAAGCCCGTCTATGCTAAGACCGAACCCCTCGAATATGACGACGGCTTGGCAGACATCCCTGTCAGTTTCAGGGGCAGTCAGCCGAATATCAAGGACTTTGTCGTTGCCTTGCTCGCTAGTAACACAGGGGAAAATATGAATGGATTGAGGGAAGCGTGGCGATTCTACAAGAACGGCATGAAGCAGATGCCTGGCGATGATCTCATCGTCGACCCCCAGAACGGCTACGTGGGCTATGAGTCCAAGGACGATAACTCGCGACAGGTCATCGAGTGCTGCTACTGGAACTATGCCGACAAGAAGCATAAGTTGGTGGCTGTCAGCAACGACGATTATATGAACGGCAAACCCATTGTCGGCCAATTCTCCGGTGTGGAATTCTATATCTACGACAATGCCTCGCGTACCATGAAAGTGGCTTATGCCCAGGATCTTGGTGCCGAAATCGACGTGCCTGACGGTGAGACGGTTGTCAGTCATGCGCTGCCCCGTACGGGTAAAACGATGACCTATACCATCCACAGCGCTATGGGTAAGATCCAGAAGCGTCTGACCTGGAACGGTTCTAAATTCATTCCCGAAAACAAATAAAAGAAGGATATGAGGATGCTGAGAGCATTAGTGCTACTTATCACGATCCACTGTTCACTATTCACTGTTTCGGCGCAGGACATAAAGGATGAATCCCGTTGGTGGGACGGCAAACGACTCTATACTGCCACTGTCGATGCTGAAGGGAATGTCAGGATGGATGGCGAGAGTGAGGATATGGGAGGCGATTCCTTCCAGTTGAATAAGGTGAGTGGCAAGAATGGACAGTATACCCTGGCTTCCACTAATTCCCACGGCTGGATTTTTATCCGTGGCGAGGTGGGCTGGCGGGTAGACCATGTGCAGCAGGACGGCATGGACTTCCTGGCTGTCCGTAAACCCAATGGAGACTGTTGCTACACGCTCACGTTGACACCCGACAACCTGAAGAACTGCGTGGCACAACGCAAGATTATTGAAGACAGGGAAGTCAGTTGGATGCTTCAGAACTATCTGTTGGATACCCGTTACTTAGGTCGTTTCTCAAAACCCCAACTGCGTCTGTTGCGTAATGAGATTCTGGCCCGTCACGGGTGGAAGTTCCAGTCGAAGGATCTGCAGGAATATTTCGGAAAGCAGAAGTGGTACAAGCCCGTTGCCGACAATAGCAGCATCAAACTGAGTCTCATCGAGATGACCAACATCCAGTTGCTGAAAAGTGAGGAGGCAGTGGAAGAGGATAACCGTGTGCGCTATGAGAATACGGAGGTGGCAGAAAAGATGATGGAACCTGTTGATGGCATCATCACCGTCACCACCGAGGCACAGTTTATCAATGCCCTCGGCAATGATCGTGTCATAGAACTCGGTGAGGATGTCCATCTGAATCTTTCAAACATACTAGAACGCGAAGACTGGTTCTCGGGTGTGCCGGGCCGTGCCTGGGTAACGATTGCCGAACGTGACGGTGGTGATCAGCCCATTGTCATCAGCGAGTTTACCAACGATGGTCAGCAACTGGTACTGCGGAACTTCCGTAATCTCGTTATCCGTGGAAAACATAACTCCAGCATCGAGGTGAATCCCCGCTATTCCTTCTGCCTGAGTTATATCGACTGTGATGGCTGTAAGTTAGAGAACCTCACCATCGGCCATACAGAGGGTGGCTACTGCGATGGTGGCGTCATCGGTTATAAGGGGGGAAACCGAAACTTCATCTTCCACTGCGATCTCTATGGCTGTGGTACCTATGGTATTGTGGCCAGTGAGACCAGGGAACTGACCGTGCATGATACGAACATCCACGATTGTACTTACGGCATCATGGAACTATGGGATTGTCTTGGCGTGACTTTCAAGAGTTGCGACTTCTTCAGCAACCGCGAGTACGACCTTATTTCCAATAAAGGCAGTGAGTACACGACTTTTTCCGATTGCCGTTTCTTTGGCAACTGGGCCGATGCCCCGTTGTTTGTGAGTGACGAGGATTTTATGCTTATCGGATGCGAGGTTTATCATCCGATTATCGGTGCACAGGCACGGATCGTTGCCCCAGAGCATGATAACAAGTTCGGCGATGACGCCAACTATATTCCCGGTCCCCGTAAGAGACCGATAGGACCAGATGTAGAGTAGTGAAAAAATGAATGATATGAAGAAACTTATGTTTTTGGCCATCTGCGCGATGGCAGTGATGATCAGTTGTAAGAACGCAGGCCAGACGGCACCTGCCGACAGTAATGACTCGATGGCGGTGGCCGCCGTCATTGACAGTATCATCGAAGAGAACGACACCACTCCGTTGCCGATGTTCCTCATTGGTGACGACGGAAAGTACTTGCAGATGCTCTACTGGACGAATGTCGAGGAGCCGCAGAAGACCGACGACAACGCCGAGTATTTCGAGTCTTGGCACAAGAACTGGGAGTTCCAGGAGATGTTCCGTCGTAACGCCGCCCAGTATACCAACCTGCTCGATGGCGACAAGATCATCAAGATCAAGTTCATCGATGAGGTGCTGAAGGATCCTGACGGCAATAAACCCTCCATGGGCGAGATCCACCGCAAGGAGATTCCCTCGCTCTGTGCCCGCTTCGACTATGCGGATGCCAAAGACAGACCAAAGGCTGATGCGGATGGATTTATCGTCGACACATGGGGTCGCGTTATCGTCACCGACAGTTACCTGAACTCCCGCAAGCGCCTCGATGTCAAGTACCTCGATGAAGAGGGTGGCTATCCCAGTCTGCCCGCTGACATCGTCAAGCAGTTGGAGAAGGAGTACGGCATGAAGGCCGCAAATTCCAGAAAGATTGAACAGATCGGAGGCCGCTACGTACATGGCACCATCGAGTTTGAGGGCGAATACAAAAATGCCCAGAGAGGCGATAATTATGACAAAGAGCGCAGGTTTGCCCTCGCTCTGGAAATTCTGGTCGACAGCGACAAGGTCTATAAGTACGAGGCGCTGGGCTACTACTCCGAGGATTTCGGCTGTACGTGGAATGCCGATGCCGACGGCTACATCCCCAACGACATCGTGGCCGCCTTCGAGGGTCCGAAGGGTCTGGAACTCTGCTTCACCCACGGTGCCCCCGAGAGTTTCTGTGTCGGTATGGTCTATCTGCGCGAGGGCAAACTCGTGGAGCACCAGTATGAGATGTTCCACGCGCTGGTCGACGAGGAGATCCCCGTCTGGAAGAAGGACCTGGAGGAGATGAAGAAACTCTATCTCGCCGACGACCCGCACGCCCACAAATACGTGGAACTCACCAAGTGGGCCCACTGCTACATCGACTACAACAACGAGTGGATCTGGCTGCGCGACAGTGTAGACAAGAACGGTGCCTTCTTCATCCGCAAGGACGGCAAACTGCGCCTCGTCGATGTGGAGAACCAGTACCAGAGCCCCTCGTCGTGCCAGAAAGACGGTGTCAGTTACCTCAAGTTCTCCGGCTCGCCCGGCGGCCCCGCCATGCAGCACATCATCTACGCCTTCCAGGACGGCAAGCAACTGTGGAAACTCTTCGCCCTCGAGGTGTACGGCGAACTCGACGATTGTGCGCTCAACGGCAAGCAGATCAGCAAGGAGCAGGGCAAGGCCTACTTAGACAAGGTGCCTGAGGGCGAGGAGATCAACGTCTGGTTTAAGAATATAAACGGTGATGGAGAGAACTGATATGAAGAAGACATTGAAGTTGACGGCCGGCGCGGCGGTGATGCTGCTGGCGCTGGTGATGACCATGATGATGACGGCATGCTCGACGGGTGACGACGGCATAGCCGACGGCCCGACCCCCGGGCCGATAGTTCAGCCTGAGCAGCCTGAGCAGCCGGTGGCGAAGGTCACGACGGTGCGCGTCAGCGTGGGCGCGGGGATAGATGGCCTCGGGCAGACGCGCTCGGCGGTGGTGACGGAGGGCGGCAAGCGCACGCTGCGGTTCACGGCGGCGCAAGGCACG